>JAQYHB010000038.1 GCA_028722305.1 Spirochaetales bacterium | reverse complement strand
CATCATCCGCGCCTACGACGACCTGCTGACCAGGAAGGACAGCGGGGTGGCGATGGCCGAGAGAGAGGGAGTGCTGGCGCAAAACACGGACAGGGAAAACCTTATCCGCAAATACACGGACAAGACCATCTATCATCAGGATGAGCAGGAGGAGCGTCTGTATGTTCATCCTGAACGGATGGCATTAGCGAAGAAAAGTAAACAAGAACGGACAATACACGGGAAAGAAGTCAGCATGGCAAGAAATCTTGCCCGTCATTACGGAGTAGATGTGTTCTTGCTTCCGCCGAATATTGCTCATGGAAACATGCTGGTCTTTGGGGGTAAAAATCCCGATGGGATTGTGGATGGGATATTCTTTGATGAGAAAAACAACTCGTCCGGGAAAAAATCAACCATTCAGGCTCATTTTAAGAAGGCTTCACAACAAGCGGAAATGATGTATCTGGAGCTTTCTGGAGAGGAGGCAAACATTGATGATGCTGTCAACGCAATTTCCGGTCAGCTGAATATGGATATGCGCAGTTATGATGGATTTCATATCGTCATTTCTGTTAATGGAAAAGATTTTAGGGAATACTCTATAAACAAGAAGGAACTCGTTGAGAGTTCCTTCCTGGGCGGATCTAGGCTTTCGACTAGTTCCAAAACCATGGAGCATAGCTCTTTAGGCAACTCTAATATCGCATCGAATTCCGATTCCGTCAAGCCCGACGTGCTCCCGCAGCGTGTCGACAAACAGCGTGACAGTGAATACTTGCAGGCTATCGCGAAGGGTGACATGAAGAAAGCCCAGGCGATGGTCGAGGAAGAAGCCCACAGAAAGGGGTACGTCTCCGACGAATCCTATCGGGATTCCCATGGGGCTCCCAAGGCAACGGTCCCTGCCGGAGATTTCACCAATCTGGACAAGCTCCGGGAAGGATTCAAGGAAAACGCCAGCGTCAACCTGTACGGGATGGCGAACGGAATCTCCCTTGTGCCTGACGACTATTTCGGACCTGACGGAGCAAGGCTATATGGCATCGATTACGAGGAGGGCGGGCTCGAATCCTATTCGAAAATTTCTAATGCGATGGAGAAGATCAGACGCTGGCAGCAAGAGGGGAAGAATGCGTCAAAGATACATGTTGGTGTCTATCGTGCGGTTCCGAAGGACGTGAAGGATGGTTCCCTACGTTCCGGAGGGCAATGGGTGACTCCGTCCAAAGCGTATGCCGAGCAACATGGAAGAAGCCGGTTCGGAACGGGCAACTATCGTGTGCTCTATAAGCCTGTTCGCGTGACAGACCTTTGGTGGAATGGCGATTCCATCAACGAGTGGGGATATGACGACGGGAAGCAATACGCCTATCGGAACACGAAGAACAACGTGAAGTCATTGGATGCGGTGACCTATGACTTTGATGGGAACATTATCCCTCTGTCCAAGAGGTTCAATTACAGGAACAGTTACGTGTATTTCCAGCGCATGACTCCAGAGCAGGCCGAGGGGGTTGCCTCCATCCGCAAGCACTACGAGTCCTCAAAGAGCGTACTTGGCGGGAAGAAGGCCATCTACGTCGGGGACGAGAAGCTGGAAGGCCACTGGAAGCTGGTGGAGGCGGATGCTCCCACGGCAAGCCATGACGAGAGGACCTTTAATCCCAGCACGGGATTTCCGACTGGACGTGACGGGGCTACCGTAAACGACCGAGATTACCAGCATGATCCCGATGCGCGGAACATGGTGATTGAGATTGCAAGCCATTTCGACGGCCGTGCGCTGGATACGGGCGAGCCGGTGGTCGTCACCAAGGACGGGATCGTGGTGAGCGGGAACAACCGCACCATGAGCAGCAAGCTGGCGGCGCACAACGGCACCGACCAGGCATACCTTGCGGACCTCAGGAGCCAGATCGGGGACTTCGGGCTCAAGCCGGGCGACCTGGATGGTTTCAAGCATCCGCGCATCGTCTTCGAGATCGACGCGGAGCACCAGGGAGCCTACACCACCGGGGAGTTCGCCAAATACAACAAGTCGGGGAAGAAGGCGAAGAACGTCACCGAGAAGGCCGTGGAGATATCCAAGACGATCACGCCGGAAGCCGTGGGAAGGATCGCCGGCGTCATGGCCGGCTATGACACCATGAGCGACATGTGGGCCGACCAGAAGGCATGCCGCGACATCATGAAGGCTCTCGTCGAGGGTGGCGTCATCGGGCGGAACGAAGTGCCGCAGTATTACACGGAGGTGGCGGGAATGAGCGCCGCCGGAAAGGAGTTCGTGGAGACCTGCCTTGTCGGATCCATCATGGACGAGGACAACATCCGGACGCTTGCTGGCGACGGTGCAAAGGCGCTCCGGCAGAAACTGGTGAGGGCGATCGTCCCGCTGGTGGAAAACCTGGGCGACGGACCGGAGTATTCCTTCAACAAGGAGCTCAACGAGGCGGTGAGGATCGCTGCGTTCGCCGTCCGGAACAGGGACCAGTTCCCGACGGTGAAAGACTATCTCGGGCAGATGGACATGTTCGACGTGCAGCCAAGCCCGATCGTCAAAAGGCTTGCCGTGATGCTTGATGCGGAAACCCAGAAGGGGTTTGCGGAGCAGATGCGGAATCTGGAGGATGCGATCGCGCCGAACGCCAAAGGGGAGGTAGACCTCTTCCTGGGCGAAGTGGAGCCGCGCGACAGCGTGATCGAGCGCATCATCGGCAGGTACGGGGAAACCAAGGAAGAGCCGTCCGCCGGGGAAAAGGCCGGGAAGAAGTCCGCCGGGGCTCCGAAGAAGAACAAAGAAGAGAAGGTGCGTGCGCTGACTCCCGAGCAGGTGCAGAAGGCCCGCACCCGGGATATGGAGCGGATCGAGAAGGACGCCAGGGAAGCCCTGATCCGGACGGCCGGAGGCGGGGCCAGGCTGATGGACATCGCCCGCTCCTGCCAGAGCTTCGAGGAGTTCAGGGACAAGGTGTCCGACGAGTTCGTGCGCGGACAGGAGCGCATCCCGCGCATGAGCCTGGACGACTTCGCGCGGACCACGTGGGACTACATGAGGATGCTCGACGGCGGGGACATCGGAAAGGTGAAGAAAAAGAAGAAGGCGGGGTGGTCTCCCGCCTGTTTTGTCCACATTTTGGCCACGAAATTTAGACAAAAATTAGAAATACATAGAAAGTGCAAGAAACAAAAAAGTAGTCTGCAATTTGTTGTTGCAAAAAACAGATTGCAGACCAAAATAAGATACATTTGGAAATCATTGGCAAACGCGAGAAAAGCCAGCTTTTCAGACTTCCATGATTTCCTTTTCCTTCGCTGCCGCAATCTGGTCGACCTTGGCAGTGTAGGTGTCGGTCAGCTTCTGGATCTTGGACTCGAGGTTCTTCTGTTCGTCCTCGCTGATTTCACCGGCCTTCTGGGCCTTCTTCAGTTCTTCCATGCCGTCGCGGCGGATGTTGCGCACGGAAATCTTCGCCTGCTCTGCGGTGTTCTTCGCGCTCTTCGCCAGCTGCTTGCGGCGTTCCTCGGTGAGGGGAGGGAAGGTCAGGCGAATCAGCTTGCCATCGTTGTTCGGGGGTAGGCCGAGGTCGCTGGACAGGATTGCCTTCTCCAGGGCGGGGAGGACGGACTTGTCCCAAGGCTGGATGACAATGGTGCGTGCCTCGGGAATGCTGATGGTGCCGACCTGGTTGATCGGGGTCGGCGTGCCGTAGTAGTCCACGCGGATCTTGTCCAGGACACTTGCGGAGGCGCGTCCCGTGCGCAGGCCGTCATAGTCTGCCTTCAGGGTCTCGCAGGTCTTCTGCATCCTTGCTTCACAGTTTGTCAAAACATCAGACATGTTGCTTGCTTCCTTTTTCTTTAAGAAAGAAAGGCCGGACTTGCGGTCCGGCCCTTCAGGTGTTATTTGGTTCCGGCGACGAAAAACTTGTAGTCGACAATCGAAAGCTTGCAGCCATTCTCCTTGGAGACTGCGGCCATCTTCTTCTCGACACTCATGGTCTCGTCCTTGACGAAGTTCTGGCTCAGCAGGCAAATCTCACCAAGGTGCTTGTTCAGCTTGCCACGGACGATGCCTTCCTTGACCTTCTCCGGCTTGTCCATGTCCTTGACCTGGGCGCGGAAAATCTCCAGTTGCTCGTTAGCGTACTGCTCCGGGACGTCCTTCATGGAAAGGTGGCTCGGGGTGAACGCGGCGACATGCAGGGCGACGTCGTTGGTGAACTCCTTCACGGCATCCTTCTGGAAAGCCTCGGCGTTGTCCGCCTGGAAGACGACCACGACGCCCATGGCTCCGTTACCATGGATGTAGGTGGCAGCGTACTGGTTGTCGGAGAGCGCCTTGTAGTAGACGTTGCGGACAGCCATGTTCTCCTTGATGATGGCGATGGCCTCGTTGACCTTGGAGGTCAGCGCTTCGTTGGGCTCGGTGTAGGCGTTGGCCAGCACCATGTCGCACAACTCGTTTCCGAGGGCGGCGAACTTCTCGTTGGAGGAGACGAAGTCGGTCTCGCAGGAGACGGAAACCATGGCGACAGCCTTGCTGTTCTGCTTGATTGAAATCCTGCCGTTCTCAGTGGGGCGGTCCTGGCGCTTGGCCACGGCGGCCTTGCCCATCTCTTTCAGGATTTTATCGGCCTCGGCGAAATCTCCGTTGGCCTTCACGAGGGCGTTCTTGCAGTCCATCATGCCGGCTCCGGTCGCGTCTCGAAGCTGCTTTACCATCTGTGCGGTAATCGTTGCCATATCACTCACTCCTTGTCGTACAGCTTGTCGTCATCGACGTCGGCTTCCTTGGAAGCGGCGTCATCCTCGGTCTTCTCTTCCTCGGGCTCGAACTTGGAAAGGTCGGTCGCGTTGGTGCTGTCGTAGACCGTGTCGGCCTCTTCCTTGGTGTCGGCGGCCGGCATGGCTTCGGTGTCCTCGTCGTCGAGGCTCTCGACAATCTGGATGCCCTGCTCGTTGTCGGCATCGATGACGGCGTTGGCGATGATCTCGACGAACAGGCTGATGGCGCGGATGGCGTCATCGTTGCCAGGAATCGGGTAGGTGATGTCGGTCGGGTCGCAGTTGGTATCGACCACCGCGATGGTGGGGATGCCGAGTCTCTTGGCCTCGCCGACGGCGATCGCTTCCTTCTTGGTGTCGATGATGAACAGGGCGCCCGGAAGCTCCTTCATGTCCTTGATGCCGGCGAAGTTCTTGTTCAGCTTTTCCTTCTGCTTGGTCAGCAGGGCGGCTTCCTTCTTGGTCAGGGAATCGAAGGTGCCGTCGATCTCCATCTTCTCGATCTTCTTCAGGGTGGCGATGGATTTCTTGATGGTGGCGAAGTTGGTGAGCATGCCGCCAAGCCAGCGGTTGTTCACGTAGGGCATGCCGCAGCGCTGCGCCTGCTCGGCGATGGTCTGTTGCGCCTGCTTCTTGGTGCCGACGAACAGGATTTGCTTGCCGGACTTGACGACCTGGCGGATTGCGTCATAGGCGGTAACGAGACATGCAGACGTCTTCTGCAGATCGATGATATGGATGCCGTTCCTCTGACTGTAGATGTACTTGGCCATTCTCGGATCCCAACGTTTGGTCTGATGACCAAAGTGCACGCCCGACTCAAGCAGGCTCTTCATGGTAACTACGGACATACTGCCCTCCTGTTCGACGACACGAAGCTGTATCGTCACCCTTCATCTGTTACACATCCCCGCAGGGATGGAAATTTTGCGCCGCTAACGAGCGCAATCGGAACCTATTATGGCGAAAATCTTTTCCTGTGGCAAGCCCAGCATCGTAGCTTCGCTTCCCTCGGTGCTTTCCACCAGCGACTTTCCCTTCCACTGAATGCGGTAGGCGCCGGCTGCGCCCTCCCATTCACCTGTAGAGAGATATGCGTCTATTTCTTTGTCGGACAATACCTTGAATCGGACATTGGCGATATCGCTTCCATGGTAGATCCGGCTATTCCAGTAGAAGGCATAGCCGCAGGCGATAATCTGCTTGCGGCCGGAGAAGCGGTGGAGCATCGCCCGCGCCTCGTTGACGCTGTGGGCCTTGCCGATCAGTTCACCCTCGAAGAAGATCATCGTGTCGCAACAGATGACGGGAAGAGCGGGGTGGGGGTGTTCCTCGAGGAAACGACCCATTTTCTGCATGGCCAGGTCCTCGACATGTTCCCCGGGGTCCCTCTTGTCCGAATGCTCGTCGATTCCCGTCGGCATGACGTGCACCTTGATGCCCTCTTGCTCCAGAAGCCATTTGCGCGCGACACTCTGGCTGGCCAGGATCACCTCCGGCATCATCTCCCTATAGCTGCTCCCCATTTTCCCTCTTCAGCTCCTCGAGCTCCTCGCTCTTGGCGAACCAGGCCTCCTCGCTCGCTGCCTTGGCAGCCTCCTTGGCCTCTTTCTCCGCCATCACCTTCCCGATCTTTCCCGAGTCGCTGTAGATGGCGGGGTCGTTCATCCTTTCCTCCAGGTGGTGGATCTCTTCTTCCAGCTTCTCCTGCCCGGCAAGCAGCTTGTCGCACTCCCGGGCAAGGTTCTGGATCCGGTTGCGGAGCTTGTTCCTCTCCTGGTAGCCGAGGCTTCCCGCCGACGGAGCGGTGGTTGCCTTTGCCTGACTTGTCTGGGACGTCTCCTCGTACTTCTCCTTCTCGTTGAGCTTGTACATGAAATAGTCCCAGTCGCCGTCGAAGATGACCGGCTGCTCGTCCTTGGACAGATACATGATCCGCTTGCTGATGCCCTTGAGGAAATAGGAGTCATGGCTGACGCAGACCAAAGTCCCGTCATACTGTTTGAGCGCCTCAAGCAGCATCTGCTTGGCGTTGATGTCCAGGTGGTTGGTAGGCTCGTCGAGCACCAGAAGGTTGACCGGGTGGAGCAGGATCTTCAGCAGGGCGAGACGGCTGCGCTCTCCACCGGAGAGGACGGAGACCTGCTTGAAGACGTCGTCCCCTTGAAAGAGGAACGAGCCCAGGTAGCTCCTCAGCTTGGGCAGGTCGTCGGTGGCCGCCACGCTGGCAAGCTCGTCCAGGACCGTGTTCTTCGGGTCGAGGGTCGTCTCCGTCTCTTGGGCGAAATAGCCTACCGTCACGCCGGCTCCGAGGACGATGGAACCGCTGTAGTCCTTGTCCTGGCCGACGAGCATGCGCAGCAGCGTCGACTTGCCGGCCCCGTTGCGTCCGGTGATGGCGAGCCGGTCCCCCTTCTGCACCTGGAAGGAAAGGTCGTGGAAGATCTCGTGTTCCCCGAAGGCCTTGCGCAGATGGTCGACCTTGACCACGTCGTTGCCGCTGTGCGGGGCGGGAGGGAAGGAGAAGACCAGCCTCTTCAGGTGGTCGGGAACCACCACCGGCTCCAGCTTCTCCATCTGCTTGATCCTGCTCTGTACCGCCTTGCTCTTGGTCGCCTTGTAGCGGAAGCGCTCGATGAACTGCTCGTTCTTGGCGATGGTCTCCTGCTGGCTCTTGTATGCTGCCTCCAGCTGGGCGATCTCCTGTTCCCTCTGCCGCTGGTACTGGGTGTAGTTGCCGCTGTACCGCTTCAGCTTCCCTTGGAAGAGTTCGTAGACCTCGGTGACCACCTGGTCCAGGAAGCCTTGGTCATGGCTGACAATCATCAACCCGCCCTTGTAGGAGGCGAGGAAGTTCTTCAGCCAGGTGAGCGCGTCGATGTCCAGGTAGTTGGTAGGCTCGTCGAGGAACATGATCGTGGCGTTTGCCACCAGCGTCCTCGCCAAGGCGATGCGCATCTGCCATCCTCCGGAGAACTCCCCGCACTGGCGGCCGTAGTCGGCCTCGTCGAAGCCAAGGCCCTTGAGCACCTGGTAGATCTTCTGCTTGCGGGAGTAGTAGCCGCTGGAAAGCAGCTCCTCCTCCAGCCCGTGCAGCTGGTTGGCCAGCCCGATGCCGTTTTCCCCCTCGGTCAGTTGGGCGAGTCGGCTGCCGATCCGTTCCTTCTCGTCCAAAAGCGCCTGGAAGCGCGCGTAGCCTTTCTCCACCTCGTCATAGACAGTTCCCTCAGGCATGACGATCTCGCTCTGGGGCAGATAGACGGTGGTGAGCCCCTTGGTCTTCGACAAGTCCAGATGGTCCGGCTGGATGATGCCGCACAGGGCTTTCAGCAAAGTAGACTTACCGGAGCCGTTGGAGCCGCAGAGCGCGGCCCGGCTTTGGTCGGTTAGGATGAACGAGATGCCGTCCAGGATATCACGGTCGCCAAAAGCGAGCCGCAGGTCCTGCACCTGAAGGGTAGCCATGGGAAGAAACTCCTTTCACAACAGGAATACGCCCCCCACTATATCGGCTTTCCTTCCCGGTTTTCAATCGACACTCCTCATGGAAATCCTTGTTGCATAGGGTTTTCAAGGCAAAAACATCCTTTCCGTTCAAAAAGAATTTCCTATAAGTTGTTGATAATGAAGAATATATGTGGTAATGTCCTACCCTTGGAGGGTACTGGAAATAGTCCCCTTTTTTCTGTATGATTATACACCAACTGCATATTCGGAGGTTCTGATGCTTTGTCTGACGCTTACAGAGGACACCATTCAAGATGATTTGGACTGCGTTCGGCGCAACAGCGCCTATGTGGACCTGGTGGAACTACGGCTCGACACATTGAAGGACGCCGAGATCGCGAAGGCAAAGGATTTTCCCCATCTGACCGACAAGCCGGTGATTCTCACCTATCGCCGCAAGAGCGACGGAGGCATGGCCCAGGTCTCCGAAAAGGAGCGGCTGGATACGCTCTGCGAGATCGCCCAAGGCGACTTCGCCTACGTCGATATCGAAGGGGACGTGAAGAAAAGCGAGCTTCGTTACGAGAAGGACGGGCAGAAGCTCGAGCTGGAAAGCTCGCTCCGTCAGCGTGGCGTGCGGATCATCCGCTCCTACCACGACTTTGACGGAATGCCCGCCGACCTTTTCGGTAGGATCTCCAAGCTGGCCAGCAAGGGCGACATCGCCAAGGTGGCGGTCACTCCGCACTCGATCATGGACGTCATCACCCTCTTCCGCATCCAGGAGGAGGTGAAGGAGGTCAAGGAGAAGATCGTCATCGGCATGGGACCCTGGGGCGTCTGCACCCGTATCCTCTACAAGAAGCTCGGTTCCCTGCTTTCCTTCGTCACCGAGGGCAGCGGCAGCGGCATCGGACAGCTTGACGCCAGGACGATGAAGGAGCTCTACCGGGCAGACCAGGTCAACGAGCGGACCGCGGTCTACGGCGTCATTGGCAACCCGGTGCACCATTCCTCCAGCCCGATGATCCAGAACCTCGGCTTCCACGCGATCCATTTCAATGCCATCTATGTCCCGTTTTTGGTCGACAACGTGCGCTCCTTCTTCAAGCTGGCGGAGATGATCCACATCCACGGCTTTTCCGTCACGATTCCCTTCAAGCGGGACGTGCTTCCCTATCTGGGGAAGACCAGCCGTGAGACCAAGCAGATCGGCGCCTGCAACACCGTCGTCCACATCGCCAACATGTGGAAAGGGCTGAACACCGACTACTATGGATTCCTGCAGCCCATCTCGCACCTACTGGACAAGGGACAGATCAAGCGCGCCCTGGTCATCGGTGCCGGAGGTGCGGCGCGGGCTGTCAGCTTCGCGCTTCGCAACCACGACGTGAAGGTGACGATCGTCAACCGCACCATCGAGCACGCGGAGCAACTCTCACGTCTGACGATGAGCGGCTACGACTCGCTGGAGCATATCAACCAGTACAGTGGGAAAGTGGACCTGGTGGTACAGACCACCAGCGTCGGCATGGTCCCCGATGAGGGCGAGGACGCCTCCCATGGCTTCAGGTTCACGGGAAACGAGATCGCCTTCGACTTGGTCTACAAGCCCCGGGAGACGGTCTTCCTCAGCCGCGCCAAGCAGGCGGGATGCCGGACGATCGGCGGGGCGCAGATGCTGCTCGAGCAGGGCAAGCTCCAGTTTGAGTCCTTCACCGGCTACCACTATCCCCCGAAGGTATACCCGGAAATCTGACGGCGCCTAGAAGAGCGGCCAGTGGCGGACTGTCAGCCCGTACATGGTACGGACTCGCAGGTTCCGTATTTCCCCTGAGGGCTGGATCTCGGCCCTGAGGAGTGTTTCCCCATCGCTTGTCTTGTCCAATTCGAGCGGTCTGACCAGAAGTGTCTCTCCCCCGGCTTCCACCTCGAGGTACAGCCCCGGGCCGTCCTTCAGGTGCTGTTTGATCAACGTCACCTTCGCCTGGTACTCGAACCCGTCCGCGCTTCCCACCACCAGCGAGCTGTCCTGAGCGCCGGCATCGGGCGCGATCTTCGGCTGGAGCCGTATCTCGGCCTCCGGCTCCTTCCAGTCGACGATGGAAAGCAGAGCGCGCTTAGGAGAAGCCGGGACATACGGCTCGCCCTGCAGACGGGGCAGGAAACCCAACGCCTGTTTCAGTGCGTGGCTCCATGACGTCCAGGATCCCCCGTCCATCACATACAGCCCCTTGGCCGGGCGTCGGAGCACCGCCGCCCGTACCTGGGGAAGGCCTTCGACCAGACGGCTGGTCCGCTCGTCGGCCTCCAGGATGATCGCGTGGGTCAGGTGGACGGCCTGGTATTGCTCGCCCATCAGACGGATCGAGCGCTCAAGTTGCTCCAGCGGATAGCCGAAGGTGTTTGCCTTGAGGTATTGGAGGATCCCCTCGATCGGAATGCCGCCATCCAAAGCCCGGGCCAGGCTTTCCCTGCTGATCAGGTACCTTGCGGCCTGTTCCTCGCTCTCCAGCGTCGCGAAGCGCCAGAGCAGGTCCCCCTGGGGGGCGTAGCCCTCGTAGGTGACGCTCTGGTCGCTGTCGACCAGCAGCATCCGCCTCTGGCCGCGTGAAGCGGGAAGCCCCCAGCGTCGCAGCATGTTCCAGAGCCCGCGGGTCGGCTTGATCCCCAGCAGCCGGAGCATGATCCTCAGGCTGGTCGTGTCGACGCTTTCCTGCACCTCCATGATGCGTAGGAACCTGCCCCACAACTGACGGGAGACGCCGCTGGCAAGCTCAAGGCAGACGGCTAGCGCCTTCCGCGGGCCGAGGGAGGCCAGTTCCTCGAAACGGGCATGGTCCACCCCTCCGGAAGGGGAGAGGATTGCAAGTTTCTCCAGGACTCCCTGCAGTTCGGGAAGCAACTCCTTCCAGCGGGCGTCGGCACAGGCGGGTAGCGGGCAACGCGATGGCAGGGTTCCATTCTGGTCCGCGATGGACAGAAGCCCTCGGAGCATCTCGGTGTCCAGGCAGAACCCGTCGTGGGCGAGCGTCTGTCCCGGCGTGAACAGGGTGGAGAGGGCGGTGTGGTCTATCAGCTCCGATTCCCGCAGCGGGTTGAGCACCAGGCGGCCTGTGTCGACCAGCACGAAAAGCCGCATCTCCAGATGGGATAGGGCGGCGATTAGCTTCTGATGGGGCTGCCAGCTTTCCAGCGCGGCAATCAGGGCGAGGCTCGAGGTGGCGGGGAAGAGATGGATTGCCGTCAGCATGCCGCACTCTATGGGGGAGAGGGAGATGGTTTCCGCCCTTGCCCGCTCGGCAAGCAGCTGTTCCGTCTCGGAACGCGAGCGGACACGGTCGTTCGCAAGCAATGAGAGCGAAGCATCGTCATACCCATCCAGAATCTGCACCAAAGACTCGTTCACGAACTCCCCCATATCTCGATATCGTATGTGTATCCTTGCTCTGCAAGGAACTTCTGTCTGTTTTGCGAGAAATCCTCCTCGCTGGTGTAGCGGGAGACCAGCGTGTAGAAGTGGCTGCTCTGGCGCTTGGGCCTGAGGATGCGGCCGAGCCGTTGCGCCTCCTCGCTGCGGCTTCCGAAGGTGCCGGAGACCTGGATGGCTACCGAGGCGTCGGGAAGGTCGATGGCGAAGTTGGCCACCTTGCTGACGATCAATACATGAAGCGTCCCGCTGCGGAACCTCTGGTACAGCTCTTCCCGTCTCGCGTTGGGGGTACGGCCGGTGATGATGGGGAAACCGGTACGCCTGCTGATTTCCTCGAGCTGGTCGAGATACTGGCCGATGACCAGGATGTAGTCCCCCTCGTGCTGGGCGATCAGCTGCCTGACCACCTCGTATTTGGCGGGGTTCTCGCTGGCGATGCGGTACTTCTCACGCCCCTCGGCGATGGCGTAGGGCACCTCCTGGTCCACGGGAAGGGGGATGCGGATCTCGTGGCAGTAGGCCTGGGCGATGAAGCCGCCGGAAGCCAGCACGTCCCAGGGAGCGTCGTAGCGTTTCGGCCCCACAAGGCTGAAGACCTCCTCCTGCCTGCCGTCCTCGCGCACCAGGGTGGCCGTCAGGCCGACCCGGTGGACCGCCTGCAACGCCGCCGTGACCTTGAAGACCGGGGCGGGGAGCATATGCACCTCGTCGTAGATCACCAGGCCCCAGTTTCCCGAGGCGAGCAGGTCCAGATGGGTGAATGGGTCGCCACGGTCGGCCCGCCAGGTGAGGACCTGGTAGGTGGATACGGTCACCGGCTTGATTTCCTTCTTTTCCCCCGTGTACTCGCCAACCAAGGCGGGGTCGATCTCCATCTTCTCCGAAATCTCCCGCATCCACTGGTGCACCGCCGCGATATTGGTGGTCAGGACCAGTGTCCTGGTCTTCAGGCTCGCCATAATCTGCATGCCGACGATGGTCTTGCCGCTGCCACAGGGCAGGACAAGCACCCCGAAGCCGCTTCCGCTGCCTCCGTCTCCTAGCAGGGCGTGGCTCGCCTCGATCTGGTAGGGACGCAGATGGAACGAACCGCTTTCCTTGATCGCCATCTCCACCGGCTCGCCCTTGAGCAAGGGAATCCGGTCGTCGACCGGGTAGCCCAGCTTGGTCATCTGCAGCTTGATTTCTCCCCGGTTGTACTTCTCCAGCAGGAAGGAGCCGTCTTCCTGCGGGGTGAGGATCCTCATGGTCTCGCGGTGGTGGAGCAGAGCCGCCTTGATGACCGGGTCGTTGACGGTAAGGCGTATGGCGCCATCGGCCTCGGTCAGAAACGCCTTTCCCCACCTGCTGGCGATATCGCCCACGGAGAAGACGACCGAGTCGGGAACCGGGAAGCGTGACCACCGCTCGAGCGTATCCAGGGTTTCCTGGGCGCTCATGCCCATGCTGACGGCGTTCCACAGGCTGATGGAATCGATCCGGTAGGTATGCACGTGCTCGGGACTCTTGACCAGCGTGGCGAAACGGATCAGGTCGGCGCGGCACTTCTCCGCGTCGGGATTGTGGACGTCCAAAAGGAGCGTACGGTCGCTCTGGACGATCAGCGGGCCCTGGGGATTCATGCCTTCCTTCCAAACTGGGCGTAGTAGGCGTCCAGCACCGTGATCGCCGTCATCGCCTCGACCACCACCACCGCCCTGGGGCAGACGCAGGGGTCGTGGCGTCCCTTGACTTCCAAAGAGGTCTCTTTCCCGTCTTTGGTGACGGTCCTCTGCTGCCGGCTGATTGATGGGGTAGGCTTGAACGCGACGCGGAAGACAATGTCGCTGCCGGTGGAGATGCCGCCAAGGATGCCGCCCGCGTGGTTGCTCAGAAAGCCGTCCGCGTCCATCGCGTCGTTGTCCTGGCTGCCGTAAAGCCCGGCTGCGGCGAAACCTTCGCCGAACTCGACCCCCCGTGTGGCGTTGATTGAGAGCATGGCCTGTCCGAGCTTCGCCTCAAGCTTGTCGAACTGGGGGTCTCCGAGTCCAGGAGGACAGCCTTGGACGACGCATTCGACCACGCCCCCGACCGAGTCTCCCATGCTTCGCGCCTGCTCGATCACCTCCTGCATCTTCCCCGCAGCCTCGTTGTCGGGGCAGGAAAGCTGGTTCTCTCGGACGATGTTCCAATCCCTGGCCGTCGCCTTGACCGGACCTACCTGGACAGTGCCGGCCTTGATGGTGATGCCGCGCCTTGCGAGCAGCTGCCGCGCCAACGCGCCAGCGGCCACCCTGGCGGCCGTCTCGCGCGCCGAAGCGCGCCCGCCTCCGCGCCAGTCGCGGATCCCGTATTTCATCTGATAGGTGTAGTCGGCGTGGCCCGGGCGGTAGAGGTCCTTCAACTCATCATAGGCGCTGGAATTCTGGTTGGTGTTGCCAATCAGCATGCAGATCGGGGTTCCTGTGGTCTTGCCTTGGAAGACCCCGCTCTGGATCTGGACCTGGTCGGCCTCGTTGCGTGGAGTGCCGAGCTTGTTGCCGCCCGGCCTCCTGCGGTCCATGTCGGCCTTGAGCGCCCCCATGTCGATGGGAAAACCGGCTTCGGCCCCGTCGATGACGACCCCGATCGAGGTTCCATGGGATTCCCCGAAGGTGGTGATGGAAAACTCAGTGCCGAATGTGTTGTGTCCCATGGCGAGCCCCCTGCAGTATCTTTTCCAGATACCGGACCGAGTCTTCTACGTCCGGTGTATCTGGTAAGTGTACCACAAGGGAGCAAAGCTTGCCATAGAGTTCGTCCCGACGAAGGTAGAGCGCATGGAAGCTCTCCTTGGGGCGCGAGGCGTCGAGAAACGGTGGGATTCCATCGCGGATGACCCTGCCGTAGAGCACCTCTTCGGGGACCGAGAGGTAGACGGTCAGCCCCTTCTGGTTGATGCGCTCCATCAAAGGAGCGTTGTCGCATGCGCCGCCGCCCATGCTGACGATGGTCTGCGGGTGGGAGAGCGAAAGGAAGTTCCCGATCGCCTCGAGTTCCTTGTTCCGAAACGCCTCGACTCCCTCGCGGCGGTAGAAGGAGCGTATCGTGTCGTCCTTGGGAATCAGCGCCTTGACCAGGTTGTCTGCATCCCTCCACAAAAGACCGACGCGCCGGGAGACCAGCCGTCCCAGCGTACTCTTGCCCGAGTGCTTGATTCCGCAAAAGAAGATGTCCGTGTTGACCATACTCAGAATTGATCAAAAAGGTCGGTCCATTCCGACGCGTAGATGCCTGGCCGGAACTCCTTGGCTGAACCTCGGGCGAGCACTTTCAGCTTGCGCAGGTGGCGTTGCCGGGCGACCGCTTGGCTTCTGAGCAGGAACTGGCTCTCCGTCAGGTCCTTGCGTACCCTCAGGCGGTAGTTGGAAGCGTGGGCCGTCTTCTTCAGCGCGTAATGGAAGACGACGATGATGGCGTACCAGAGGATGGAAATGAGCGTGTTGACCAAGCCCCCTGCATCCAGGGCGAAGCTCGCCAGATGGGAGTCTGCGTACATGACCGATCCGTTCTGCAGGAACAAAAGGAACGAGAGAAGGAACGGCATGATCCAGTATTTGCCTTCCCGGGAAAGAAGAAACCTGAGGCAGGCCGCCATTGCCACGAAATTCAGCAACAGGCAGAACAGTGGCAGAATATATTGTTCCATAGTTGTGCCCATGGTATCATACGAACATGCGACTATGCAATGAAATACCCGATTCCGAGCTGAAAAAACGGCAACATCCCCGCCAGAACGACGTGCGCGGGGACTACTATCGAGACACGACGGCGATCATCCATAGCTCGCCATTCAGGCGTCTGAAACACAAGACGCAGGTCTTCTTCGCTCCGAGCAATGACCACATCTGTACCCGCATGGAGCACTGCCTGCATGTCGCCTCGATCGCCAGCACCATCTGCCGCGGGCTGGGTCTGGACACCGAGCTGGCCTCTGCCATTGGCATGGGCCATGACCTGGGCCACACCCCCTTCGGCCATACCGGCGAGAAGATCATCAGCAGCCTCCTGGTCGCGAGGGGATTTCCCCCGTTCCAGCACGAGGTCAACAGCCTCAGGGTGGTCGACTTCCTTTCCAACGAAGGCAAGGGCCTCAACCTGACCTACGCGGTGCGCGACGGCATCGTCAGCCACTGCGGCGAATCGATGCTCAAGACGATCCGGCCCGATTTCAGGATCAAGGATCTTTCCCGGATCAAGAGCCGTAACGGGCTGATTCCCTCCACGTGGGAGGCGACGGTGGTCCGCTTCTCCGACTCGATCGCCTATCTCGGCCGCGATTTCGAGGACGCCTCCCGGCTTGCCATCGTCACCGCCGACGAGCTTCCCGATATCGTAAGGTGGAAACTTGGCACCACCAACAGCCAGATCATCGACTGCCTGGTGGAGGACGTGATCGCCCACTCGGGTCCGGACGGCATCTCCTTCAGCGACGAGATCTTCCCCGCGGTGGAGGCGTTGGTCCAGTTCAACTACCAGAAGATCTACCGCTCGCGGATACTGGCGGGCTACGAGCGCTATTTCTCCCGCCTGATCCGGCTGATCGTCCAATATCTTGAAGAGCTGTTCAAGGAAAACGGATTCGAGCAGGCAGGCTACCTGGAGGAACGGAACATGCTTGCCGTCGCCTTCTGGCGCCATATCACCAAGATGCGCCAGGCGTACGAGGAGCACGACGGCTCCTACGACCTGATGGCTGTAGACTACGTGGCCGGCATGAGCGATAATTTCTGCCTGGACTGCGCCGATGAAATCCTCAAGCCACTGCACCTGAACGAGGAGAGCGAGGAGGCTCTCCTGGGCAAGTGGTTCGATGCCCGCTGAGAGAAAATAGTATATAAGAAATAAAAAATAAGACAGCGCAGGCCCGTCTCCTCGGGAAACGGGACCTGTGCTGTGTTGTCAGCCTGCCAGGCTTTCCTCTTTTTCCTCCATCTTGATTTCGTGGATCCAGCCTTCCGGGGCCTGGATGCGGCCCATCTGGATGCCGGTAAGGGTATCGTAGAGCTTGGAGATGACCGGGCCCGGCTTGTCCATGCCGCTGGGGATGTAGATGTCCTTCCTCTCGCTGTGGACCATGCCGATCGGGCAGATGACGGCTGCGGTGCCGCAGACGCCCGCCTCGGCGAAGTCCCCCAGC
>JAQYHB010000037.1 GCA_028722305.1 Spirochaetales bacterium | reverse complement strand
GCAGGTGGTGGACGTGGTGATGCTGCTGTGCGGGAAGGCGGTGAAGGTCGTGGCGGAGGACCAGACGAGCGAGGGGCGGATCGACCTGTCGGTGGAGACGGGAGAGCATGTATACGTGATGGAGTTCAAGGCGGACAAGAGCGCCGAGGCAGCATTGAGGCAGATCAAGGAGAAGCGCTACGCCGACAAGTTCCGCCTGGAGAAAGGAAAGACCATCCACCTCTTGGGCATCGCCTTCAGCTCCACGGGCCACACCGTCCAGGACTGGAAGGAAGAGGTGATTGGCTGACCAGAGGGCCTGAGTGCTCATGAACCCTCGATACCGTTTACTTGTCGCCGGTGATGATGTCGACGTAGACCGTATCGATGTAGGTGCCCGCCGGCAGTTTGTCCTGATTAGCGAAGGATGCTGAGACCAGTTTCTGGATGGGTATGTTCGCTCCTCTGGGAATTTCCAAGGTGATTGTCTGGTTTCGGTCGTTCAGCGTTTTCTGTCCCGCCACATCAAGCGTGACCAAGAATGCGTTGTGGTTGCTCTTGTCGTCATCCAGGTGCAGATAGTAGTAACTGGATCCCGTACCGATCGGGTCGTTATCGTACATGGCAATCTTCAGGTCATAGTTTTTCTGGGGAAGATTCGAATCGCTCGTGCCGATTTCCAGCTTTGCTACTGGTTGGGCCACATGGGTGTGCTTCGGATCAATCGTCGCCGTGTTATCCACGACAAACAAGAGAAGGGACTGTTTTTGTCCGTGCCCGGAGTCGTCGCGCCATGTCTCCTCCGTCGAGGGTACTTTTGCGCCGCCCCAGTAGTCGAACGAATCGGCATTGTCGATCTGTACTGTGGTGCGATCGACCTCGGGATGCACCCTGCTGTTGATGAACTCGATTTGTCCCGGCCGAAGGTCGACGTTCGAAAAGAAAATCGGCTTGTCTTTCGGAAACCAGTTGCCTCCATTATCATTGTAGGAGTTGTAGGTCCTGATGAAGAACTCGATTTCGATGGTGGTGGCTTGCGTGTATTCCGTAGAGTCATTGTTGGCGCTGATCTTGTACCAGTTTTGGTGACTGTTGCCTGCATCGAGCGTCCATGTGTGGTTCGTGTTCACGACATTGTTTTCCCTTGGGGCGGCCATAAGCGAGATTTGGCTGGTTTGCTGTCCACCCCAGGAAACCGTGGATGTGATTGTATTGTTTGAGATAGGAGAAAGGAGTATCAGGCTGTATACATGTACGTCGGGATCTTTGGTTGGGTCGATCTCCAGTGTCAACTTTCCCAGATGGTACCAAAGATGGTTTTCATTCATATAATTGGGGAAGAATGCCTTGTATTGGGGTGTCAGGCTTGTGTTCGTGTACCAGATGCCACGTTCAGCGGCAGATGCCGGCTGATAGGTGCCGGTAACCTTGGTCGCTGCCACTTGGGCGAGGAACACAAGCAACAGGCCGGTGGAGAAGGACAATCGTTTCCGTTTCATGGATTTTCCCCCAGCATATGTACTTACATTAGCATTACTCCCAGACGACAGAATTGTCAATTATGCAAAATGGTGGTATTTATCAATGAAATAGATTAGTTCTTGCTTCCCGTGACGGTGCTCAATCGTGTGGAAGACCTGGCCGTGATACAGGGACCTGTTTTTTCAAAGGGTTGTGTTCGATTGTCTGATGAAAGGTTTTAGAATCGGGAATCTGTGCCGACTCGGGACCAAGGTCTTGCAGAAAAGGCCGGAAAGTACGATACAGGAATGCATGCGTGTGCGAGAGAAGAAAGAGACCCAGGATATGACGCGCGGGCCGATTGCCCGCCAGTTGATTTCGTTCGCCATACCGCTGATGTTCGGCAACATTTTCCAGATGCTGTACAACACGGTTGATTCCATCGTCGTAGGCAACTTCGTGGGAACCGAGGCGCTTGCCGCCATCGGAGCGACCACGATGGTGGTGAACTTGGCGGTCTTTTTCTTCAATGGGTTTTCCGTTGGGGCAGGAGTAGCCATCAGCAACGCCTTTGGCGCGGGTAACGCAAAAGACCTCCATACGACCTTGGAAACCGTCATGACGACGACCTTCATCGCATGCGCCTTGTTTACCGTGATAGGTATGGCTGGGGTCAAGACGATGCTCAGGCTGATGGACACGCCTGCTGACGTGTTCGATGAGGCGACCACCTATCTGGTCATCTATTTCGCAGGCATCTCCGGCCTGCTGGTTTACAATATCGGCAGCGCCATTCTCCGCGCTGTCGGGGACTCTCGAAGGCCGTTGTTCTACCTGGTCATTACCAGCATCCTGAACATCTTCCTCGACCTGCTGTTCGTGCTGGTCTTCCACCTTGGGATTGCCGGTGTCGCCTATGCCACCATCCTTTCCCAGGCGTGTTCCGCCTGCATGATCATGCTCCTGCTTCTGCGTACCGATGCGGTCTACCGGTTTACCTGGGGTGACATGCGCCTTGATCCGGCTTCTTTCCGCAAGGTCATGCTGCTTGGCCTGCCCAATGGCATCCAATCCGTGCTTACCGCTTTTTCCAATATCTTCGTGCAGGGATATATCAACTATTTCGGCTCGGTCTGCATGGCCGGATGGGGCTGTTACAACAAGGTGGACTCGTTTATCTTCCTGCCGGTCCAGAGCATGGCCATGGCGGCGACGACCTTCGTCGGGCAGAATGACGGGGCAGGGAATACCGAGCGGGTCAACAAAGGAACCTGGGTTGCCATGGGACTGTCCGTCTCCGTCGTTGCGGTGATCGCTACGCTGATCTGGATATTCGCTCCTTCTGCCGTGCGGCTTTTCTCCCAGGACGAACAGGTCATCCGCTATGGTACGGCCTTTCTCAGGCTGAACAGCTTCTTCTTGATGTTCAACGATATCAACCACGTGCTTGCGGCGGCCCTTCGCGGCCGAGGGGATTCTCTTGGCCCGATGGTCATCATGCTGGTCGGGTTCGTGGCAGTCCGGCAGACTTACCTGTTTCTCATCACCCGGTTTGTCGCCAATACTCCAGCAATCGTCGGCTTCGGGTACCCAGTGGGGTGGATGGCGACCTGCGTGATTGAGGTGATTTACTTTATCCGCAAGTGGTCGAAGGAAGGCAAAAGGGCCGTACGGGCTTGACTTGAGTGGACCGCGCCGTTGGTGTTCGCGCGTCTGACGCGCTTGTTGTTTCTATCGAGGGGATGTCGTCCCAACCTGGTAGGTCGCCGATGTTCTGCCTGACCAATAGTTCGGCCATCTGCAACAACTGCGCGAACGGTGGCTTTTTTCAAGGCGGTGTTGTCCATTATTTCTTCTCGCCGGCTCTCTTGTTGTATTCCTTTCCCAGAGGAAGATGCATGCCCTTCTTTCGTGAAAACCTATGGCGGCATCGCCATCTCCTGCTACTGAAGCATCATCGAGCTGTCCCAGTAGCAGAAGCGGGTCGAGAAAGATTGGTTCCCCAAGAGGGAAGGCAAGTGCTGCCGGTGAAAATCGTTCCATGGCCTCCGATATGATTCACCCCAAGTCGCAGGTTAAGGACAGCGGGGGTGCAGGCAGACCGGGCGTGATGTCTGCATTACTGTTCCTCCCTTTCTTTTCAGCGAGAAGGAGACTTGCACGTTTTCGTTTCCCAAGGTGAAGGCCAATACTCGTGTTTCTGTAGCTGGGAAGCCATCATGGAAAAATCCTGGGCAGTCGGGACCGAACAATTTCAGCTTTCCAGCCCATATGCTGGAGACAGAAATGGCTGCTGAGGGCAGGGGAACCTTGTAGGCGTACTTCCGGTACCAGATTTTTCAGGGCCGCGGAACAATTTCTACGACAATTGCAACAAGAACTGTTTCCCATACCTGGTCATCCAATCGACCAGCCCAGAGCCTCTCTGGAGGCGTTCCGTTTCGGCGAGCAAGCTATGGCTTTGTCCTGATGGAAGGCCTACGCTTCTCTCAGCACAAATCCGTGGTCCGTCTGGTGGAGCTGGAGATGGAAGCAGACTCCGTCGCCAAGCCAGAAGGTCTGGGAATACTCGATGGGCGTGTCGTCGGCGAGGCAGGAGATGCCTTTGACCAGCAGAAGGGGGACGTCCAAGGTACAGGAGAGGAGCTTGCTTTCCGATTGGGTGGCTCTCACTGCCTCCACCCAGTCGTCAACCCGTTTGGGGATGATGTGGTAGCGTTTCTCCAGGGTAGAGGAAAGCGAGTTGTCCATCATTCCTTTTTCGACGAAGTCGGGGAGAAGATAACTTGGAAGCCAGGACTTGCCGATTGCTATGGGCCGCTTTTCCAGATAGAAGACTCTCTTCAGGAAAATGGCGTCATCCTTGTCTTGGGGAAGCCGTAACTCCTCCCTGATTTCTGGATAGACGGGACTTACGTGGCGCATCGCTATCACCTCGGCAGTGATTTCGGTGTCTACTTCGCCAAACCGCCTCTACATCGCAGGCCCCGAGTGTTTCTATCCCGAGGGGTACACCCTCTGGTGGGCCCAGCGGAAACTTGCCGAATATCGGGGCATCCCGGTCGCGTTGCCTACCAGCACGGCCCTCAAGCTAGACCACAAGGACAAACGGGAGAATGCCAAAGAGATTTTTGATGACCTGATTGTCCAGGTCTCCCGTACGACGGCCATCATTGCCGATTTGGATACCTTCCGGGGCAACGAGCCCGATGGCGGGACGATCCTTGAGTTGGGGTGGATGTATGCAAACAGTTGCAGACTCTACGGCTACAGCCGGGACTGTCGTCCGATTGCGGTAAAACAGGTCGGCACTTCTTGGCAACAGGGAATACTTCGTGATTCCCAAGGTGCCGTCATTCCGTATCCTGGTTTGCCGTTCTGTCCGAGCATCATGGCATCGACAAAGCTGGTGGAAGGGGATTTCAAGAAGGCCTTGGATTTCTACTGCGCCGATCTGGATGAAACACGAAGGGGCATCAAGAAAGAGGGAGTCGTCATCCCGTTCATCAGCCACGGAGCAAGGCCACGGCTCTATATCGCCAGTGGGGACCGGAACTTGAAAAAGTACCAGGCGATGCGGCAGGCAGCGGAAACGAAGGGGTATGAGCTCGTCACGCCGAATGACGAGGTGCAAGATTTGCCCAAACCGGAGACGGATGACGAGCTTGTGCTCGCGACTTGGGATTTCCGTCGAAGGATAGCACTTCTCAAATCATCCGATATCATCATTGCCGACCTCAACAACCATGCCGGTGGTTGGGAGCCGGACAACGATATCTCCTTTGCGTGTGGTGCCGCCTACGGATGGGGCAAGCAGTGCTATGCCTATACCTCTGATGCGAGGACCATGCGTGAGCGTATTCCCAATATGGACGGTCTTGATTGGAGTGGTTTCATTGTCGAGGACTTCGACCTGCCGATAAACCTGATGTTTGGTGTCTCTTTCCGGATTGTCCAATGGGATTTCTTTTCCGCTGTTGCTTCTTTGCGGGATTGAGTGCCTGCCATTCATATTATTATTCCTATAAAGGTATGATGAATAGTCAAAACCATCTTCTATTGGAGTGCTGTCGAGAAATTGCAATCAATTCACTGTTGCATGCTTTGCCGGGATGGCATCTCCTCGTGCCAGCAACCTTGCTGGCATGCCGGATTGTTTGCTTTCTTGATACATACAAAATTGATTTAAGATAGTACAAAATCGTTGACAACCACTCCAGCGCATCCTACCCTGAAACTAGGTTGTATACAGTAAGGGGGCTCCGGAACAGAGCGTGCGCAAGAGGCGCGGGCGGAATGGGTCGAGAAGAGTTGACGCAGGATACCTTGGTGGGTGACGCATATCGGAAGATACTGGATGGCATCTGGTCCTATCGGTATGAGCCTGGCGCCTCGTTTTCTGATTTCGCTCTCGCGAAGGAGCTCGGCATCAGTCGTACTCCTGTCAGAGAGGCTCTGTTCCTATTGATAGGTGACGGGTTGGTGAAGAAGAAGGGCGCGGGCGGGTTCGAGGTGACAGATATCACTAAGGAAGAGATTGTGGACCTGTACGACGCGAGGAGCGAGCTGGAGGTCGCTATGCTGCATCTGACCTTCCGCAAGGGCGTTCCTGTCGGGTTGGTGGATACCCTGCGCTATCTGAACGGGAACCTGCTCTCCTGCCTGATGCGGGGGGAGATCCTTCCTGCCTTGGATTTTGATGCCAGGATCCACCATACCTTGGCTTTGGCTTCGGGCAACAGGCGCTTGCTTGCCTATTTCGAGCAGATTGAGAAACAGGTCAAGCGCATCCAGCTTTTCTCGATTGTCCATGGAGACCAGGAAATGATGGACGAGCACCGGAGGATCATCGACGCGCTTGAACAGAATGATTTCCGCTCCTGCGAGCGAGCGCTGAGGGTCAACATCGACAATGCCAAGCGGCAACATCTTTCCGTATTGGAAAACGGGTTGGGCGAGGACTGGTGGGTGATGGCCATCTCCATCCGTAACGCACGGAGTTGAACAAGCCATTCTTCTCTCGAGAAAGGGGGGTAAGCATGAAAAAGGTAGTGGTCGCAGGGTCGATTGTGCTGGACATTGAGCCGATTCTCGTTTCAGGCGGAGCTTTCTCTTTCGTTCCGGGAGGGAAGACAGGTATCTCTTCTATCGCCTTCAACCTCGGCGGAGTCGTGGGCAATGCCGGCGTGTCGCTTTCCCGACTCGGCATTCCCACCTTTCTTCTCGGCAAGGTAGGTGCGGACGCGGGGGGGCAACTCGTACGTGATTTGCTCGACCGGTCGCATGTTCCCTACAAGCTGGAATCTGTCTCCACGCTTCCGACGTCCACCTCAATCGTCCTTCCGGGGCCGAACGGGGAGCGGATGATTCTCCAGAGCAAAGGAGCCGGACAATCCTTCATTCCTGAGGACATTTCTCCCCAACTGCTTTCTGGTGCCTCTCTGCTCCATTTTGGCAATCCGCAATCGATGCGGACGTTGTGGAGCGAGAAGGGAATGGGCCTGATGGGCCTGTTGCGGAACGCGAGGGATTGCGATGTTGCCACCAGTCTCGGTATCGGCATGCCGGATATCGATGGCGAGGCGGGAAAACAGAACTGGAAGTCGATTCTTGCCAGATGCCTGCCGTTGGTCGATCTGTTCCTTCCTGGCATCGAGGATTTGCTTTTCATGCTGGAGAGGCCGCTCTTTGAACGGCTGCATCATCAGGCGAGCATCACCGATTCCTTGGATCTTGCTCTGGTTCCTTTGCTGGCGGACAAGCTTATCGCCATGGGGACCGGCATGGTCTGCATCAAGATGGGGAAATACGGCCTCTATCTTCGTACCGCCGCAAAAGAACGGATTTCCCTGATCCACAACCTGTTCGATACTCCCGGCCTGGTCTCTGCATGGAGCGACCAGTCTCTCTGGATTCCTCCCTGCCATGTGCCACGTATCGTATCGACCAAAGGGGCAGGAGATACCGCCACCGCGGGGTTCCTCGCCGCGGTTCTGTCCGGGCATGGCCCGATGGAGGCACTGGTACTTGCATCCCAGACGACAGCCCGGTGTCTCATGGGAGTGGATGCCACGAGCAATATTCCCAGCTTGTCTGAGTTGAAAAAGGAGCAATCGGTACGCTTCGAGCATTTTGCCGTCGCCTCTGGATGGAGGAAGCAAGGGTTTGTCTACTTCCGGGAGACGGATGAGGACCGACCATGATTGACACGCTTGTCGTCTTGCTTTCCAAAAGCCATACTAAGGGAAACTGGGGGAGGAGAGGCAATGGCGGAACATGTGGTGATTCGCAGGGCGAGGGGGGATGACGCAGGGGCGTTGATCAACCATACCAAAATTGTTGGTGGCGAATCCGACAACCTTACTTTCGGCAGCGAGGGCGTCCAGAAAACCGTGGAGCAGGAGCGTGAGCTGATTGAGTCTCTTCTTGATTCTTCTTCGTCCATCTTCCTTGTTGCCGTCATGGAGGGACAGATTGTCGGGACTTGCAACTTCAACGCTTTTGTCCGGCACAAGCGCATCTCCCACCGTGGCGAGTTCGGCATCGCCGTCCAGAGGCGTGCCTGGGGCAAGGGTGTCGGTACCATGCTGATGGAAAAGATGCTGGACTTCGCAAGGAATACCGCCCATGTGGAGGTGGTTTCCTGTGAAGTGCGTAGCGACAATCTTCGCGCCATCGCCTTGTACCGGAAGTTCGGTTTCGAGAAGGTCGGTACCTTCCATAAGTTCTTCAAGATTGGCGACACTTACGCCGATTGCGATTTGATGAATCTCTATGTGTGATATGCTTTGCTGGAGGGAGTGACGATATATGTTGCAGGAAGGATCTCAAGCGCCTCAGTTCGAATTGTATGACCAGGATGGGAAAGTCCATGCGTTGAAGGAATACATTGGCCGGAAGGTCATCCTCTATTTCTATCCGAAGGACATGACCGCAGGATGCACCAAGCAGGCCTGTGGCTTTGCCGATCGCTATCCCCAGTTTCGGGAGAAAGGTGCCGTCATCATCGGCGTAAGCAAGGACAGCATCGCCTCCCACAAGAAGTTCGAGGAGAAATACCATCTGCCGTTCACCTTGCTGGCAGACCCGGAAATGCAGGCGCACAAGGCCTATGACGTGCTGGAAGTGAAAGACGGGAAAGCCAAGACCATCCGTACGACCTACCTGATTGACGAGAAGGGAACCATCGTCAGGGCGATGGGAAAGGTGAAGGCGGCAGAAAATCCGGAGGAGATGCTGGACTTGGTGTGATGTCCCAAGGTGATGTGGAGTAGATTGATTGGATTGCGGTGGTATCATTACTGACTAGAATCGAGTATTATGTTTGTCTCATTTGTTGACCAGATAATTTGGTTGCCTTAGTGGCCTGATCAGTGAGCGACAGAAATTGTTTATTACTTGTCTTGACTGAATGGGGTGTTGCCATTTTCTGTTTGAATTCGGGCCAGCTGTTAATCTAATTTCGGCCCAGGAATGACCTCGTATTAGTAGTCCAGAGAAGTTATCCTGTTTGTACAGATTTATGAGAAATTCGGGTGAGAGCCTTTCTTTCTTTCTTTCTTCTGACAGATATTTCAGTTGTTAGATAAGCAGAATTATTTCATAGATTTTATTCTATATATGGAAATTATTTTTTCATTTTTGCAAAATTTTCGCTTTACTGCACTAGCTATCTAGCATATAATTCCATTTAAGGTTGATAAAATTTCAAATATGGAATTAAGTTTGCAAAACTTTCTATATAAGTCAGAGAAATACCGAAGTTCGGCCATCGTGAACGGTGTCACAATGGCTGGACCACGTGCTCACCTGAGAAATATCGGACTAACCACGGAGGACATGGCAAAGCCTTTTATCGGAGTTGTCAACACGTACAACGAGATGCATCCAGGTCATTTCCATCTCGATAAACTTGGAGAATTGGTGAAGGCAGGTGTCTGGCAGGCTGGTGGTATTCCTTTTGAGACCAATACCATCTCAATTTGTGATGGCTACTCCCAAGGAAATGATGGAATGTGTTCTGTCTTGCCTAGTCGGGAAATCATTGCTGATTCCATCGAGGTATTTGCGAAAGCCCAGAAGCTTGATGGTCTTGTTCTCATAGGAGGGTGCGATAAAATTGTGCCAGCCTTGATTATGGCCGCTCTTCGCGTGAATCTTCCCACTGTGATTCTCACCGGAGGACCGATGCTTCCTGCCTTTTACCACGGCAACCAGTATGCAACCTATGAACTCAAAGAGATGACCGGTAAGGTCTTGCGTGGGGAAATCAGTCAAGCTGAGTACGAGCGTATGGAAGGGGACTTCTCTCCAACACCTGGCTCGTGCGCTATGATGGGGACGGCGAATACGATGTCGATTATCGCAGAGGCTCTTGGTCTGACCGTGCCAGGGTGTTCCACGGCTCTTGCTGTTTCTGGAAGGAAACGTCGGGCGGCAAAGCTCTCTGGCATAACTGTCATGAAAGCTGTCGAACAAAACCTGAAACCGCGAGATATCGTTACTCAGGGGATGCTCGAGGATGCAATGCGTGTTGGGTTGTCTATCTGTGGTTCGTCCAACATGAGTCTTCACATGCCGGCCATCGCTCACGAGGCAGGCCTCGATCTTTCCCTCAAGATGATTGACGAGCTTTCTTCCACTACTCCAACCATCGTGAAGACAAAACCATCGGGTAAATACACTTTGTTTGATCTTGACATGGCTGGAGGTTGTGGTGCGGTGCTCAAGCATCTCGATGGATTAATCAACCTTGATCGCATGACCGTCAATGGCAAGACGCACAGGGAGAATATCAAGGGTATTACCGAAGTCGACGAGAATGTCATCCATACAATGGACCATCCATATAGTCCGTACGGTTCGCTTGTTGTGCTTTCGGGATCCCTTGCACCGGATGGGTGTATCGTCAAACAGACAGCAGTCAGTGAAAACATGAGAAAGCATACGGGTCCTGCCCGTTGTTTTGATAGTGAAGAAGAATGTGTCGAGGCAATTTTACATGGAAAAATCAAGAAAGGCGAGGTGCTTGTCGTTCGCTACGAAGGCCCGAAGGGTGGGCCAGGGATGCGAGAGATGCTCACTGCGACAGCGACTCTCGTTGCCATGGGCTATGGAGAGTGTGTTGCTCTGGTGACCGATGGAAGGTTTTCGGGGGCGACCCGTGGACCTTGTATTGGGCACATATCGCCAGAGGCGGTTTGCGGTGGCCCAATTGCTGCAGTGCGTGACGGAGATTTGATTTCCATTGATATTACAGCCCGAAAGATAGACCTTTTGGTTGATCCAAAAGAGATTGCTATGCGCCTTGCTCACCTTGATTGTGTTTTGAAAACGAAAAAGGCAGAAGGCTATCTTGCTCGCTATAGAAAAAATGTGTCATCGGCTGCCCATGGTGCCGTGTTGGAATAGGAGAATACTATGAGTGCATATTTGGAAGGAATCATCGTACCTCTTCTGGTTCCTGGAAAGCTTGATGGATCATTCGATGAACAATTGTTTGCCGCACATGTCGATTTTCTTGCTACATCGGGTGTGAAAGGTTTATTTGTTGGTGGTACGACAGGTGAATTTGTCAACTATACCGACGACCAACGCCGAAGAATGCTTGAGATTGTTGTGCGGCATGCCAACGGATTGCATATTCTCTATAACATTACGTCAATGTGCAGGGAAGAAATGTGCCGACATATCGGACATGCCCAACAACTCGGGGTTTCTTGCGTTTCCGTTACAGCTCCATACTACCATAAGTACGATAAAAAGTCCTTGGTTGCATATTTCAAGCAAGTAGGGGCGCTTGCCGATGGATTGAATCTCTTTGCGTACAACATGCCGGGTATGACAGGTAACCCACTTACCCCAGATATGGTGGGTGCAATATGCGAGGCAACTCCTAACCTGAAAGGGATCAAGGACAGTAGCATGAACTTTACCACTTTGCAGGAATTCTTGCTCGCTGCTCCTTCCGGTTTTGAAGTCGTAACAGGCAACGATGCTGAAATCATGGCATCAGCAGAGGTTGGCTGCAAGGGGGCCATTGTAGCGATGGCCAATGTCTATCCTGCATTATGTGTCGGGATTTTTAAGTGCTTGGCTGAAGGAGACAAAGAACAGGCGTGGAATTATCAAAAGCGGATTATCAAATTGCGCTTTGCCTGTCGTTCCACGATGCCAGTCATGTCCCACAAGTATTTGCTGGAGTTGCAAGGTAGGCGCATGGGGGTAGCCCACTTTCCGATGCGAGAGTTGACGGAGAACGAGAAGGAAACGCTCCGAGCTGCGGCAACGGAATATGGAATGTAAATTCCAAATCAAGTAGCGACGTTTAATACGTTATTACGCCAATGAACAGGAGGAACAAAATGAAAAAAGCATTGGGCATTTTATCGGTTCTGTTATTAAGCACTGCGCTCTTCGCGCAAGGGGGAAACGAGGGAGGTGGAAGTGTTTCCTCATCGGGAAGCAACTGGCCCAAGGAAGTCGTGACAATTATCTGCCCGTCAGTTGCAGGGGGTGGTACGGATGCTACAATTCGTGCGTTTTCCGACACTTGGGGAAATGCGATTGGCCAGAACGTGGTCGTGACCAACTACAAGGCAACTCCGGTCGCTATGCAGGCTTGTGCGGATGCCAAACCGGATGGGTACACGGTTGTTTGTCATCAGAATACTGCAATATGCCAATATGTGACAGGAACACTCGAAATCAATCCAATAAAAGATCTGGCCTTGGTTGCTGCGCTCCAATACATGGGAGAACAGGCGTTGATTGTTCCTGCAAATGCTCCATTTAATAACTTCACTGAATTCGTTGACTATGCAAAGGCAAATCCGGGCAAGTGCTCTGTCGCTATTGCAACCGGAGGACCTGCCCAATTCCTGTGGGGTACCGTGATGCGTGATTGCGGAGTCCAGCTCAAAACTGTCGTTGCGGCCAATACCACCGACAAGCTCACTAATATTGCTGGTGGTTTCATCGATTGTGGCCAGGTCGATGTGGCCAATGCTGAGTCTTACGAAAAAGCTGGCAAGGTCAAAGTCATCGGAGTGCTCAGTTCAACTGGCAAGGATCTCGAGACTTGGCCTGCCCATTGGCACACTTTGCAAGTACAGGGCTACAATATCGGCTGGGATATGCGCCTATATATGTGGGCACCTGCCCAAACCGATGAAGCGACTCTGAAAGCCATGAACTCATCGCTGAAAGCAGTTATGGAAGACGAAGGTGTCAAGGCGGCGCTGAAGAAGATGGGGGCCCATGCCGAGTGGTATGACCTAGAAGAAAGCCACAAGATTCTGCAAAACGAGTATGACAGCATTCTTGCTACGGGAAAGGATCTCGGAATTGCAGCTCCCGGACGGTAATTGAATTTAATTATGTAAGGGATGTATGTCCTTATAGGCATACATCCCGATGCCAAGAGGTACGTCATGAAAATGAAATATGACAAAATATTCGCTGCCGTGTGCCTGATTTCCGTTATCGTGCTTTTTATAAGCACGCAGCAGATTCGTGACCTAGCGAGCGAAAGTGATCCTGGGGCTAGGGTTTTCCCGTATATCGGCGAGGTGCTACTTGCCATCTGTTCGATTCTCGTGCTGTCCAGCAAGGATGGCGGGACGGAGTCTTGGCTCAATAAAGAAAGTGGCAGACGCCTTCTGATTGTTTTCGGTTGTTCGATTCTCTATGCCATCTCCATTATCTGGCTTGGATATCTCGTCAGTACTTTTTTTGGTGTCATCGGTTTCATCTACCTGCTCAGAGGAGAAAACAGGGTCAAACCGATTGTCGTGGTGATTATGACCATTGTGCTTACTGTCGGACTCTATCTGTTGTTCACTAAAGGCTTCTCCATCATGTTGCCTAAAGGCAAATTGTTCAATGGAGGGTATTGATTATGTCAAATTACCTTGCTGCATTGTTGTTGTGTTTCCAGCCGGCAAATTTCATATTACTTCTGCTCTGTGTCCTTGCAGGTATTATTTTTGGAGCGATTCCTGGACTAAACGGGAGTCTCGGCATTTCATTGCTTTTGCCTTTGACATTTGGCATGTCGACCAATGCCTCGTTCGGTATGCTTTGCGGTATGTATGTTGGTGGCGTATCTGGCGGTTTTATCTCCGCTGTGTTGCTTGGCATTCCCGGTACACCGTCGGCGATTGCAACCTGCTATGACGGATACCCGATGAGTAAAAGGGGAGAGGCGGCACGCGCGCTTTCCTTGGGCATCATTGGATCTTTTATCGGCGAGGTTTTTTCGGTCGCCATAGCAAGTTGCATGTGTACCTTCATTGCTGACTTGGCATTGAAACTCGGTCCGTGGGAGTATTTTAGCCTTTGTGCTTGTGCCATCACGCTTGTTGCCGCACTGTCAAAGGAAAATATGGCAAAAGGTATGATGGCCGCTGCGATTGGCCTCTTGATTGGCTGCATTGGGCTCGATCCTATTACCGGGGTACCCCGATTTACCTTTGGAGAGAAGAATCTGACCGGTGGTATCGACATTACGGCTCTGATGCTTGGAGCATATGCGCTCTCTCAAATTGCGAAAAGCTATGCCCGTGGTTCCCAGAAATTACCGGATGTCAAGGTCGATATTAAAGGCAATGGTATCATTGCCAGTGATTTTACCAGCAATATCGCTACCATTGTGAAGGCGCTCATGGTTGGCCTCTGGATTGGTTTTCTCCCGGGAATGGGTTCTGCTCTCTCCAATATGGTCTCCTATTCGTTCTGTAAATCGACCAGCAAACACCCAGAGCGGTTCGGAACCGGTTGCCCAGAAGGTATTCTGGCTTCCGAAGTTTCGAACAATGCAGCCACAGGGGGAGCACTGATTCCGATGATTTCCCTCGGCATTCCAGGTGACGGGGCAACCTCTCTCCTCCTTGGTGCGTTGACTATTCATGGACTGACTGCCGGTCCGCTCATGATGCAGCAGCATCCTGTTACAAGCTACCTGTTCTTTGCCTACATGCTTGTCGGTGCTTTTATTGTCCTGGCAGTCGAGATGCTAGCCAAACGCTGGTTCCCCTATATCCTGAAAATTCCTTACCACTACTTGTATACGGCAATATTGGTGATGTGCTATGTTGGCTCCTTCACCTCGACCAATACCATGTTCAATGTACGTGTGATGATCGTTATCGCCGTACTTGCATTGTTCATGGACGTTGCACGAGTACCGATGAGTCCGCTCATCCTCGCCTATATTCTGAGCAGTAGTCTTGAGGAATATTTACGTAAGGGGATGACGTATTCTCCAGAAGGTGCCGTGACCTTTGTGAAGCGGCCGCTCTCTTTACTCTTCCTTCTGGTTGCCCTCGGGTGTGTCATCGCTCCGGTGATTCTTCCGTTGATTCGGAAGGATAAAGGAAAGGTGGCAAGTGGTTCCGAGTTGGAAGACTAATCGCCCCGAACTGGACGACAAGAGGGACGAAGGCGTTTATGGGAGACTTCTAGAACAATTGACTTTTAGCTTTTTGACCCTCAAGAATTGCAAAAGGAGTTGCATATCATGAACGTCGACCAACAGAAAGAAATACAAGCGAAATTACTGTGTTATTCGAGCCTAAAAGCTATCCAGATTCTCAGTGCCATGGCGTTTCGCAAAAAGGAATGTGGAATTAATGACATCGGGCAACTCACCAGTCTCCCGGCCAGTACAATCCATCGCGTTCTTCAGGAGCTGGTTGAATGCGGATTGGTTGTAAAGATTCGGACCAAATATCGGGTTGGGACAATGGCGAAAGTCCTGTTCCAACTCTTCGATGATGACGATTACGTTCTCGATGCTGCTTCCTTGGAGATGACGCGCCTTAATGACTTAACCTGCGAGACGGTTCACTTGATTGCACTGGAGAACACAGATGCAGTTTATATCGCCAAGCGCGAGGCGAAGAACCAGATTGGTCTGCGTTCGGTGGTTGGTAAGCATATTCCGCTCTATTGTACGAGTGGTGGCAAACTTCTTCTCGCTTTTCAGAACGAAAAGTGGATTGATCTTTATCTCGAAACAGTTCCTAGGGCAAAATTGACCGACCACACGATTATCGACAAGGACGAATTGCTCAAGGAACTGGAGAAAGTTAGAAAACAGGGATATGCGGTCGACCGCAGTGAGCACAATCCAGAAGTTGTCTGTGTTGCGGCCCCTATTTTCTATCCGAGTGGTCAGATTGCCTGTACGATTGGGGTAGCAACGCCGAAATATCGTATTACCGAAGAGAAGCTCGAGCAATTCCTCCAAGAAGTACTTGTTAGCGCCAGGCGAATTACCGAGAAACTCGCTCAGTAAGTGGCATGAGAAACAATAGTCAAAATGGTCAAAACCTACAGGGTTTTGATATGCTTCATCACAAATAAAAGGAAGTCTATTATGAAGATAAGTGAAAAGTTGAAAGAAATGGGAATCATGCTCCCGTCGAAGAAACCTGGTGGTGTCTATAAACCAGTCGTACAAGTTGGCAGGGAACTCTATGTCTCCGGGCAAGGATGTGCCGTTGGTGGAAAGCCAGCTTTCCAAGGGAAAGTTGGAGCCGAGTGTACACTGGAAGACGGCAAAGCTGCAGCGAGAATTTGTGCAATCAATGCGCTCGGTGCGCTTGCCGATTATCTAGGCGACATCGATAAGGTTGATTGCCTTGTAAAAACACTGGCTTTCGTGAACAGCACACCGGACTTCAGTCAGCAACATCTCGTTGCCAATGGCTGCTCAGAGTTCCTTCGTGACCTGTTCGGGGAAGAGAAGGGGGTTGGTGCTCGTTCAGCGATTGGCGTGGCACAGTTGCCTGGCAATATTCCCGTTGAAATCGAGTTTGTTTTTGAGTCGAAGGCGTGAGCGATGGACATGTATGACTTCAAGGGGGAAGAGTCGGTAAGAAGTCCTCAGTTGGTCTACCATGTTGATTTGATTCGGCACAATACTCGACATCTGGTGGAAGTGGCTGGTTCGACCAAGCGCCTATTTCCCCATGTGAAGTCGCACAAGATTCGGGAAATGGTACGCATGCAGATTGATGAAGGGATTCATAACTTCAAGTGCTCTGTACTTTCCGAATTGCAAATGGTGGCAATAGAGGGAGCGGAGCGTGCGTTGCTTGCCTATCCGTTAGTTGGACCAGCCGTGGACGATTATCTGACGCTTTGTACTAGGTATCCCCAGACGGAGTTCCTCTCGACGGTCGATGATGTTGGAGCTGCCATGGTTCTTTCGTCGAAAGCATTGGCAAAAGGGATTCGGGCGGCTGTTCTGATTGATGTCGATCCAGGGATGCATCGTACTGGTCGTTCTTATGAAGAGGTGCCGATATTTGCACAAAAGATTGTGGGACTCAAGGGTCTTGAGCTTAAGGGCCTTCATTGCTATGACGGTTTTTATAGTGTTCCATCACTGGTAGAAAGAAAAAAGAATGCTCGTGCCTTGATTATCCGAATCAACAGCCTGAAAAGCAATCTTCTTTCTTCAGGTATGGACATGTCGCTTGTTGTGGTAGGGGGGAGCGGGACTTTCCCGATTTATGCAACGGAGAGCGATTTTCTTCTCTCGCCTGGGACCCTTTTCATCAATGACTGGGGTTACGAATCGAAATTTCCTGATCTTGACTTTACGCCTGCAGGGGAAGTGTTGGCTCGGGTTGTGAGTTGTCCTGATGATGGGTACTTCACAATCGATTTGGGTACCAAGGCTATTGGAGCAGGGAGAAACGGCGTTTCTGGTCGAATTTCAGGTATGAGCCATATTGAGTCCGTCTTCCAGAATGAGGAGCATTGGGTGTTCCGTATGGAGAAAGGTCATGAGAACGAACGGCCAATGGTGGGGACGGTTGTCCATGTTGTGCCGTGGCATATCTGTCCGACAACGAATCTTTATCCGTATGTCCTTACCGTCGAGGATAGGCGAATTACTGGTTCTTGGGATGTCTATGCCCGGTTTCGGGGTATTAGAGCGTAATTGCAAAGGAAGACAAACATGCGTATTGCAATCAAGAATGGGACAATAGTTGATGGGACGGGAAAGCCTGCATATCGTGGGGACCTTCTTATCGATGGAGGCCTTATTTGTCAGGCCGGAGGAACAGTTTCCGGAAAAGTCGATGAAACCGTTGATGCTACTGGCCTGCTCGTGACTCCCGGTTTCATTGACATCCATCGCCATTGTGATATCCAGCCTCTCATCAATCCTCGATTTGGGGAAATAGAGGGACGACAGGGTATCACGACGGTGGTTGCTGGTAATTGTGGGTTGTCCAATGTACCGTTTACAGAGCAATCTGGTGATGATGTACTCGCCTTGGTTCGTCCTTGCCTTGGTCCGGTTACGAGGAGGACGACATTTTCAAGCTATCAAGCCTATATAGAAGCGCTCTCGAAAGGTGGACTTAGCCTCGAATTTGGATTCCTTGCTGGTACCGGTGCAATCAGGTCGGCTGTCAAGGGTTTTTCCAAAGAGCCTTTTTCTGAACAAGAGTTGAAACGAGCAGTTTCTTTTATGCACGAGGCGATGGATTCTGGAGCTCTTGGTGCATCGATGGGAATCATGTATCCTCCCGAGCGTTATAACTGTATCGATGACTATGTTGCCTTACTTCGTCCTGTAGCCGAAGCTGGTCGGATTGTCTCTTGCCACATGCGGGGTGAAAGCGACAGCCTTGTCTCTTCTGTTGCAGAAGCCATTGAGATTGCTAGGAGAACTGGCGTACGATTCAATATCAGTCACTTCAAATCGAATGGCAAACGTAATTGGCGCAAGAAAATATTTGAAGCGGTTTCTTTGATTGATCAGGCAAGAACCAATGGTATCATAATGACTTGTGATTTCTATCCCTATGCAGGAGGAAGCACGACGCTCCAGTCTTTGATTCCTCCGGACTGTTTTATGGAGAATACCGAAGCCACATGTACGTTCCTCGCGTCAAAAAAAGGAGTTGAACATCTTCGGGAATCCATTACGCAACAGTTCCCAAAATGGGACAACATGGTTCTTGGCATCGGATGGGATAGGGTAATCATTTCCTATATTCCTGTTCCTGAGTATGCATCGCTCGCCGGTATGGATTTCTCAAGAGCTGCAAAAATGACTGGTATGGATGAGGCGATGTTACTCGCAACCCTGTTTGTAAAGGCACATGGAGATGTTGGAATCGTAATTATGAGTATGGATCCGGAGGATGTGGCTTTTGTCGCTACGCTCCCATATAGCTCGGTTATTTCCGATTCCCTGTACCCTACAAGTGGGCATCCTCATCCCCGCCTTTATGGGTCGTTCCCGGCATTTCTCCGGACATACGTCTGCGAGAAACATTTACTATCGCTTCCCGAGGCAGTCGCAAAAATGACCAATATGAATGCAGAGAAGATGGGAATGTCCGATAGAGGTACCCTCGAAGTTGGGAAACGGGCAGATGTGAATGCGTTTGCCTTGGATGCCTTTCATGACTTGGCAACTTATCGAGACCCCTGCCGCCTTGCCGAAGGGCTTACTCTTTCTCTCGTGGGGGGAGAGGTTGTGGTACGGAACGATGTATGGCAGGAATCCAGAAAAGGTTCTTTGGTTTTGGCGCAAAACAAGGCGTGAATGGCAAACGGATTGATGGCTCTTTGCTCTAGTTCCTTTTCATGATGAGGGATGGCAAGGAAACTGTGCTTTATGAATCTTCTTGTACGTTTTTCGAGAAATTTTTCCAAACCTTGGCACTCGCACTTGGAGATGCCTTGAGCTATAATCGCAGGAGGGGAGTTTCCTCTGGGAGGAGTAAATGTTTGTTTGCCAGAAATTGGGTGAAGAGAATGATAGTTCTGTTCTGGACGATGGAATCCTCGCAATTCAACCACGAAATGCCATGTGCCATGGAGGAGAAATAAATGACTGAAAAAGAACAAATTCTGGATGCGATGCGGAAGGCTGGCCAGCCGTTGAATGCTGGCAAGGTCGCTGAACTGACTGGACTGGACCGCAAGATTGTCGACAAGGCGTTTGCCGAGATGAAGAAAACGGGAGAGATTGTCTCTCCGGTACGGTGCAAGTGGGAACCGGCTGCCAAATAAGAACGAAAAGGCCGGGTGTTCGAAGGTGAATCTCTCTGTACAGTTGCCCTGTTTCCCGAACCGATTCCTTTCCCTTGTGGATCTTGATCATGCCAGGGATGCGTTTTCTCCCGAGGCGGGGAGGGCCAATGGCCGCTCAATCCAGCGGGGAATCGACTCGCTTTCCGCCCAAGGAGGCGGAACCTTAGTCGTTCCGGCTGGGTTCTGGGCTTGTACCCCGATTGCCCTGAAGTCGGGGGTACGGCTCCACTTGGAACGGGGAGCCCTGCTCAAGTTCATCAAGAGCAAGGAAGATTACCCTCTGGTTGTTACCGACTATGAAGGTCAGGGCGCCATCCGTACCGTCTCCCCGATTTCCAGCGAGGGTGCGGTCAATATCGCCATCACGGGCGCCGGAATGATTGACGGCAGCGGTGATCTTTGGCGCCCTGTCAAACGGTTCAAAGTCACCGATTCCCAGTGGGCCGCACTTCTCAAGAAGGGTGGAAAGGTGCTTGATGGCAAGGAGCTGGTCTGGTTTCCGACCGAGACCAGCTATCAAGGTGCCCTGCATCTGGTAGCCGAAAACGGAGAAGGAAATCTTCAGGATGCCCAGCCCTATTGGGACTTCTATCGTCCGGTGCTGGTCGATTTGCGGCGCTCCAGGCAGGTATTGCTCCAAGGGGTCACCTTCACCGATTCTCCGGCATGGTGCATCCACACCTGGTTCTGCGAGGAAGTGACCGTTGACGGGATCCAGGTGAAGAATGCCTATTGGGCTCAGAACGGCGACGGAATCGACGTGGAGTCGTGCCGGAACGTCGAGATCAAGGATAGTGTTTTCGAAACGGGGGATGACGCCATCTGCCTGAAGAGCGGGAAGAATACCCAAGCCCGGAAAATCCCGGGACCGTGCGAGCAGGTGTGGGTTCATGATTGTACGGTCTTTCAGGGGCATGGTGGCTTCGTGATTGGGAGCGAGATGTCTCGTGGGGTCAGAAACATTCTAGTCCAGCGTTGCCTTTTCATTGCCACCGATATCGGGGTGCGCGTCAAGAGCGCCCTCGGGCGGGGCGGAGTGGTCGAGGATGTCGATATCCAGGATGTCCGGATGGTCGATATCAAGCACGAGGCCATCATCCTTACCATGGGGTATGCGTTGAACTCGATAACCATGGACGAACAACCCGTCCAGGAGAGCGAAGATGATATCCCCTTTTTCTGGGATATCCGCATGAGTGGAATGTGTTTTCTCGGCCAACAGACCAAACTCCGGATTGTCCCGCTACCGGGCAGGGCCGATACCATCCAGAGAATCACCGTCAACGGCACCCACTATGATGGGGCGGTACTCGTAGATTGAACGAGTTGACGAAAACAATCGGGAGGAACTTCATGTCCGTAACCACTATCATTCTGGCGACTCTGACCGCGTTGGAGTTCTTTTTTATTTTCTACTTGGAAACAATCGCTACCTCTTCGCAAAGGACATCCAAGGTTTTCAGGATGAGCATCGAGGAACTGAATCGGAAATCGGTAAACGTACTCTTCAAGAACCAAGGTGTCTATAACGGTCTGATTGGCGTGCTGATTCTGCTCTCGCTATTTGTATTTGCCAGCAAGGTAGCGGTCATTTGCCTGATGGGGTACATAGTGGCGGTAGCCGTGTATGGCAGTTTCACCAGCAACCCCAAGATTATCCTGATGCAGGGAGGACTGCCGATTCTCACGTTGGTTTCCTGCTTGTTCTGATTAAGAGCCGAAGTTCCAGCAGCAGGAAAGCGTGTCTGTACAACTGTGGCGGGCCGGAGGTTCTCCGCAGAAAAGTCGCGGAATCTCCCTGTTGGAAAGGAAGATTCCGCTTGGAAAGGCTTGGTTATTCGGTCTGTCCGATGGCGCATTTGCTTGTCAACAGCCCGATTTTGTTGACCGGTTTGAACAACGCGGCCTTGCCGGCGCTACCCGTAAGGTCGATCCAGTGCTCCAGCGCTTTCTTGACGGCATTCTCTTCTTCCATCATCAGCTGGATGTAATCCATTTTGGGATTTGCCTTGAGCTGACTGATCAGCTCGTTCCTGCAAGCGGAGAACATGTCTGTGACCACGTTGACCTTGTTGATACCAGCCTCGACGGCTTTCATGATGTTCTCGTCTCCGCTTCCGCTCCCACCATGCAAGGCGATCGGCATGCCTCCGGTGCTATCCTTGCAGGCCTTGATGCAGTCGAAGTTGATATGGGGGATGATGCCGGCAGGATAGTCTCCATGGGCGGTACCGACGGCGATGGCGATGCAATCCACACCTGTCTGTTTGACAAAGTTGGCAGCGTCCTTTGGATCAGTATAGATTCCTTTTTTGTCGTCACCGTTCATGGCGATGCCGACATGCCCAAGTTCACCCTCGATGCCCATGCCGAATTGGTGGCACAGGTCGGCGTAGGCTTTGGTTTTCGCGATGTTCTCCTCCATGGGAAGCAGGGAGCCATCGTACATGATGGAGGTGAATCCATTGCGGAATGCGTACATGACCCGTTCGTCGTCATTGCCGTGGTCGAGGCAGGTGGCGATAGGGACGGTCGCGTACTCGGCGAGCTTCTTGATCATAGGTATCAAGAGTTCCGCTTTCGCATGGCGGCGCATCATGTTTTGCCCGAACAGGAAAATGATCGGCGCGTTTTTCTCGGACGCCGCGAGTACCATGCCTCGTGCCATTTCAAGGTTGATAGGACTGGTTGCGATAACGGCATAGTGATTCGCCGCTGCGTTTGCAAGAATTGTTTTTAAATCTGTATACATGTGAGTTACTCCCTCTAGACGGATGTTTGTTCGTGTATTTTCCGATAGTTTGTCAGGTTGACATATTGTTCGCGGAATCCATCGATGGTTTTCCCCATGATGGTGGCAGCGGCAAGATAGAGCACGTTTGCCTGGGTAATCTGCGCAATGCGGGTGAATGAGTGGATGTCGTCGCAGAAGACCGGATAGGTGGGTGCAATCAGTACGACATCAGAAAGCTCTGCAAGCGGAGATTCGCCGTTTGTCGTGAAGCTGATGATCTTCGAGCCGTGTGATTTGGCGGTACGGGCTGTCTCCACGATGCTGCTGGTCGTGCCCGAGCAGGAGGCAGCAATCAGCACGTCGCTATTGCTTGCGACCGGCGGTGCAAGGCGTTCCAGCATATAAGCATCGGTATAGGTGCTGATGTGTTTGCCGAGACGCATGCATTCGGTCGCGCAGAAATGCGCAACCAGTTCGCTGCCGCCGATTCCGATGATGCAAAGAGTCTGTGCCTCGGCGATCATCTGTCCCGCTTCTTCATAACACTTGCTGCTGGTCGTGTAGAAAGCGCTTTCGACTGTATTGATGATTCCGGTGAAGGTGCTGTTGAAAATCTGAGGAACCGAGCTGTCCCATGTGACGGTGGACTCGTTGCCGACTCCTGGTTTTGAAAACGACACCTTCAACTCTTTCAGCCCGTGTGCACCCATGCTTTTGCAGAAACGGACGACGCTGGACTTGCTTGTTCCTGATTCTTGGGTAATTTCGTTCAAGGTGAGGGCCGCGAGCTGGGAGGAGTGCGCAAGCAGGAAGTCCGCGACTTTCTGTTCTTGGGCACTCAATTGTCCATAGCGTTCCTGGACCGCAAGCTCGAATTTGTTCAGTTGTTTTCCCATCACAACGCACCTTGTGTGAAATTTGTTTCAGCTTCTTTATGATAACAGTGGAGTTTAAGGGTGACAATACCCAAATTTAGGCAGTTTCTTGAAAATAATTTCAATTTTTCCTTGACTGTACCTCGTTTCTCGCTATTCAATCATATATAAGGCTTGTTCCAAAAATGGAAGAAAGCTTGTTAGGAGGAAACGCGATGAAGCGCAGTTTGATGATTGTTGCCGCCCTAGTGGCAGGTTCCATGATGTTCGCCAATGGTGCCAAAGAATCTGCATCTCCGGCCCCGCAGCCTGTGGAAGAAAAGCAGATGACGCATGAAGAGCTGGTTGCTGCAGCCCAGAAAGAGGGCACTCTTACCATTTACACCCATAGCAGCCGTACCGCAAAGGCGGCGAGTGGCTTTGAGGCCAAGTACGGCATCAAAGTGTCTGTATCCCAGTTGAAGGACACGGAAATGATCGACAAGGTCTCCAAGGAAGCAATTGCCGACGTCGATGGTGCCGATCTTGTTTTCTGCCAGGATGGTTCCAGAATCTATCCGGAATTGTTCTCTACCGGATATGTGATCAACTACATTCCCGACGAGTTCAAGGACCAGATTCCCGCGCAGTACAGCAGTCCGCTGGTTTGGGAGATGATGACCAAGCTGTTCATCTACAACAACGAAAAGGCGGGCAATCCCCTGACCAACGTGTGGCAGCTGACCGAGCCCGAGTTCAAGGGCCGTCTGCAGTTCAAGGATCCGTTCTCTGAGGCCGTCAACATGAACTTCTTCGCTATGGTCACGAGAGATGACTGGGCTGACAAGCTTGCCAAAGCCTATAAAGACTACTATGGGAAGGACATCGTACTGACCACGAAGAACGCCGGATACGAGTGGATCAAGGGCCTGTACAAGAATGGCGCCGTTCTTGGCAAGAGCGATACCACGCTTGCCGAAAACGTTGGCGCGAAGGGGCAGGACGCCCAGCTGATCGCATTGATCACCAGCAACAAACTTCGCACTGCGGCGGCAAAGAACCTTGCGCTCGCCATTGCGGAAGGATGCGAGCCGTTCATCGGGTTCCAATATCCTGCCTACATGTTCCTTACCAAGAATGCAAAGAGCCCCAATGCCGCCAAGCTGTATGCCGAATACGCGATGACTGCCGAAGGCTGGAAGGTGTTCGACACGCTCGGCGATTATTCTCCCGTCGCCTCGATTGCCAAGAACAGCGAGGATGGCAAGTCCATCGCCGACTGGGAAAATGTGGTCGTCACCGAGGATTCCCAGTGGTGCGCGGAGGCGAGAGCAGATGTGGAGGAATTCATCTCCGGCCTGTATTGAGTAGTTTTCTGCTGATGGGATTCCGGCGGTGCCGGAATCCCGCTTCCTTCTTTGTATCATTTCTATATTTCGGGAGGATTTCCCTTGCAACGCGTACTTTATAGGGTCAGGCGCTTCTTTTCGAAGCCATACAATGTAATCCTCGTGGCCATGTGTGTGGTGTTGGCCTATCTGACACTGCTCCCGATGCTTTCCATGATCAGGGATACGGTGACCGTCCACGTCGCCGAGACAATGAGGCTGAAGAAGCCCGTTGGTTCCTTTACTTGGGAACATTGGCGGAAGGTGTTGTTTGATGCGAGCAGTTTGTCTATCTTCTATCGTCCTCTGTGGAACTCGTTGGTCACAAGCCTTGGTTCTTGCTTGTTCGCTCTCGCCTTCGGTGGGTTTTTCGCATGGTTGGTCACCAGAACCAACATGCGATGGAAGAGATCCCTTTCCGCCTTGTTCATCTTCCCCTACATCATGCCGAGCTGGACGATTGCCCTTGCCTGGTACAACGTCTTCAAGAACACGGTTGTCGGAGGGGTGCCCGGCTTTTTCACCGCAGTGACCGGGCTGGAAACCCCCAACTGGTTCGCGTATGGCGCGTTCCCTATCGCGCTGGTGACGGGTATCCATTACTCTCCGTTCGCCTACATCATGATCGGGGGCATTCTGAGGAATATGGACGCGAACCTTGAGGAGGCTGCCATGATGTTGCACGCCTCGCAAGGCAGGATCATGAGGAAGATCACCATTCCCATGGTGCTTCCCGCCATCCTCTCCACATTCCTTCTGGTCTTTTCTTCCGCGATGAGTTCTTTTGCGGTTCCCCAATTCCTCGGGTTGCCGGTCCGCTATCAGGTTCTTACCACCCAGCTTTTCCGGACGCTCAACGGCTTGAACCCTGGCCAAGGATACTGCATCGCGATGGTGATGATCCTGCTTGGAGTGGCGATTCTCGCCTTCAACCAGCGTCTGACGGGTGTCAGGAAGAACTATACGACCATCACGGGGAAAAGCAGTAACATCAGCCTGATCAATCTGCGTGGGCTGCGCACTCCGCTGTCCGTCATCGTGCTGGTGGCGGTCGTCGCTGTCTCGGTGCTTCCGCTGGTGAGCTTTGCATTCGAGTCCATTCTTCTGGTCCCTGGAGACTATTCTCTCCACAACTTGACCCTGCAGTTCTGGATTGGAACGGCAGAACAGAACAGCATCGCCAATTCCGAACCTGGCCTGCTTCGCAACTCCTCCTTGTGGTTCGCGCTGTGGAACAGCATCAGGCTGTCCGTGGTCTGTTCGCTTTCCGCCGGAATTCTAGGTTTTCTTGCCGGATACGCCATTGTCAGAGGCCGAGGAACCCGTCTCGCCACCGTGGTGGACAACCTCGCTTTCTTCCCGTATCTGATGCCGTCGATGGCCTTTGGCGCCATCTACTTGTCGATGTTCTCGACTCGGAACGGCATCATTCCATCGCTATACGGGACTTTTTTCCTGCTGGTGCTGATCGGTACCGTGAAGTACATGCCGTTCGCCAGCCGTAGCGGCATCAATGCGATGATGCAGCTCTCGACGCAGATCGAAGAGGCTGGAGAAATCATTGGGATTGGCTGGTTCAAACGGATGCGCAGGTTGGTCATCCCCATCCAGAAGGCAAGCTTCCTCTCGGGATTCTTGCTTCCGTTCATCAGTTGCATGCGCGAACTCTCGTTGTTCGTGTTGCTGGTTACCCCGAACAACCGGGTGCTTACCACGCTGTTGTTCTACTACAACGAAAAAGGCTGGAGCCAATATTCGAATGGCATCAACTTGTTGATTGTCCTGATCGTCCTTCTCATCAACTGGGCTGTCAACAAGGCCACCGGTGCATCCATAGACAAAGGCATAGGAGGTTGAGTATGCCGAATATCGAACTGAGACATCTTACGAAAAAATTCGCGAACTTCACTGCTGTCGACGATTTGTCCATAACCATCGAGGATGGAGACTTCATCACGTTGCTCGGGCCATCCGGTTGCGGAAAAACCACGACGCTAAGGCAGATTGCGGGTCTTGAAACGCCGACGAGCGGAGAGATCCTGATTGACGGGAAAGTCATGTTTTCCTCAACCCAGCTGGTGGATGTGCCGCCGAGCCAGCGCGGGGTGGGATTCCTGTTCCAGAATTATGCGCTGTGGCCGCATATGACGGTATGGCAGAACATCGCCTTTGGCCTTGAGAATCTGAAATGGCCGAAGGATAAGATTGATGCTAGGGTGAAGGAATTGCTCGCGCTGTTGAGGATTGAGGAGTTCCCCGATCGGTATCCGGCAGAGCTTTCGGGAGGACAACAACAGCGTGTGGCGATAGCCAGGACGTTGGCGACGAATCCAAGAATCCTGCTGATGGACGAGCCTCTTTCCAACTTGGATGCAAAGCTGAGGATGGAGATGCGCGCGGAGCTGAAGAGACTCCACCACGAGACGGGAGCGACGTTTGTGTACGTGACGCACGACCAGTTGGAGGCAATGACGCTGGCGACAAAAATCTGCCTCCTGAAAAACGGGATGCTGCAGCAATACGCTCCACCGCTTGAGGTTTACGCCCGGCCAGCGAACACGTTCGTGGCGGACTTTGTCGGAAGTCCGTCTATCAATCTGGTAGATGCAGTGGTAAATTCCGTCGATGGCAAGAAGGTCGCGCTCAAAATGGATGGATATGAGGCATCCATGGAAATGAGGGAAGCCTTCAAGAATGTCGAGAAGGGGAAAGCAAAGATTGGCATCCGGCCCGAGTACATCGCGCTCGGGGAAGAAGGCGTTCCTGCAAAGGTGCTCTCCTCGCTTCCGAGCGGCATGGAGACGATTGTGCACCTCGAACTGCATGCGAGGCTGAACCTGACCTGCGTGGTCTTTGGGCAAAAGGACTATGCGGTTGGCGAGGAACTCAGGGTTTCCTTTCCCACCAGCCACTGTATGCTCTTTGATGCCGATGGACGCATGTGTGGGCTTGGTAAGCTTACCTTCTGCTGAAACTGTGGCCCTCTCCCGTTTCTCGCGGAATGAAACGAAACCACAAGGACTGATGAGGTCTGCAAGGGAACGAAGCTCGAGGAAGTAGCCTCTCAAAACAAAAAGACGGTTCTTGAGGAATTTCTCAATCTACTTTGGCGGAGTTGTACCTGACTCCGCCAAAGTGCTGTGAGGAGCACTCCGACAGGTTTGTGTCTGATGCCCTGCAACGCCTGCTTCTCCGGGAAACGGGTTGATTCCCTTTGTCTGGAGAACAGGTGCCTATGCGGGGACGCTTCGAAATCGCGAGCTTCTGGAGTATCCCAAGCGAGCACCCAGAAGCCGTAGGGGACATCTTCCGAAGCACCTCAATTGATACCTCTGGTTCATCCTTGCATGCCATGCATGTCGGCGAAATCCAAGATGAGATTCCAGTTGTACTCGTCGAGGTTGTGTTCGCCTGTCTTCATGTGGTACCCGATCATGCCCTTGTGCAGGGGTGTTTCCGGTTTGGGCATGGTCTTGCTCTCAAGACCTGTGAGCCCATATATCCTTTCATAGACCTCGCTGGCAAGGACCGCGCTGTCGAATTGGCCTTTCTGGTCCGCCCAGTTGTCGAAAGTCCTACTTGTCGTATACAGAAGTCTCGGGGCGGCCAAGGCCAACAGCATGTGCTGGTCGAAGGGCATGCTGTTTTCATTGTGGGCATACTGCCGGTAGTTTTGACAGAACCAATAGGGAAATCGGCCGGTAATCTGGGCGATGGTCTCTCCCGTACTGCCACGGGCAAGCGCATCGCCGGAGTTTCCCGCGCAGCTGCTTGCTGCCATGAAAAACCTTTTGTCTTGCGCAAGGGTCCAGAGGGCCGTTTTCCCTCCTCGGGAATGTCCAACCACGCAGACATGGCGTGCATCGATGAGGGGATCGGTTTCGAGGTAGTCCATGATCCTGCTGCAGCCCCATGACCAGGCGCTGATGGCGCCCCATGCGTTTTTCGGCCGTTGTTCTCCTGTGTATTCAGGGAAAAGCTTATGGAAACGAGTGGTGAAACCCTCGTCGTAGTCGGGAGCAAGGTCCTGCGTGAGCACTACGGCCGTGGCGTACCCGCGGGAGACAATCATCTCCGCCGGCCAAAACGAGCTCATGAAATGTCTTGCAGGATCCGCGTTGGCAATCCCCCTGTTGCCAATCATGAGAAAACAGGGGCTTGCCTTTTTCGCGCTTGCAGGGATGAACAGCACGAACGTGAAGGAGAAGTGGATCCCTTTCCGTTCCGTCTCGATTTCGACTGTCCTGCGGATTGCCTGTCCTCCCATGAAGGTGCCGTCGCAACGCGAGTCTGCGAGACGGATCATGGTCTTGGCATCAGACATGTCCGGAAGACAGCCATATTCCTGATTGCGGAACATTTCCAGGATTTCAGGCCGCCTTTTCTGTTCCCACACTTCCTTCGAAGTGACAGGGGTGCCGTCGTTGCAGGTAAACAGGTCGGGTACCGTTCTCCCCCGGTAATCAGGATTCATCAGTTTCATATGGATTTTTCTCCTTTTTGGGATGATATTTGTTGTCCGTCGGCGCATGGCCGAACACTTTCTTGTAGACATGAAAGAAATACGAATAATCCTGGAATCCGAGATTCCGTGCGACTTCAGTAGCCTTGTTCTGAGGGTTTCCCAGAAGGATCATTGCCTGGTTCATCTTCTTCAACGTCACATACCGGGAGAAGCCAATGCCGGTCTCCCGCTTGAAGAGCCGGGAAAAATACCACGGCGTGACATTGGCCCTTGTCGCGATATCCTGCTGGGAAATGTTCTTGGAGATGTTCTGGTCAAGGAAACGGATCGCATCCCGGATGATGAGGGAATAGGTTTCCGCTTTCGAGTCGATTGTCTGCAGTTCTTCCTGGATGGGATTTCCCTCTTTGACCGTGGAGGTTTTTTTCTCATGTTTCGCGATGACTGAGGCAAGAGCGTTCTCAATGGCTTCTTTTGATACAGGCTTGAGCAGATAGTCTTCGACTCCAAGCTGCATTGCCGTACGGGCATACGCGAAATCATCGTAGCCGGAGATGATGACGACAATCACATCGTCATTCCGTTCCCGTAAGAGACGAACCAACTGGAGACCATCATATCCAGGCATCCGTATGTCCGTGATGAGGATATCGGGAGCATGCTCCTTCACCAGATTCAGACCGGTGATGCCGTCGGTTGCCGTCCCGACGACACGGCAACGGAGTTTTTCCCAGTCCGTTGTCGTGGTGATTGCCTTCAATGCGATGCTGTTGTCGTCGACGATGACGACCGAGTACTTCCTATCCATTCTGATCCTCGATCGTTATGATGACCTTCGTGCCTGCCTCGGGGAAAGATTGGATTGCGAGCGTAGCCCTGTTCCCATAGGCAAGAAGAAGGCGTTCTTTCACGTTCGCGATGCCCATCCGGTTCTTTTTCGGCTGGAATGTTGGCTGGAGGATTTCCTCGATTCTCTCTTGCGACATTCCTGTTCCGTTGTCGGCTATGGTGAGGGAGAGGACGCCCTGCCTCTTCAGACAGTCGAGCTCGAGCCGGCATACACCTATTTTCCGGGCGAAACCATGGACGATGGAATTCTCCACGAGCGGTTGCAGGATGAGGGAAGGAATCGTCTGGCCAGCCGCGGCATCATCGACGCGGATGTTGATGGTGAAACGGTCCGGATAGATGGATTGGTACAGGCCGAGATAGTCTTCAATCAAGGAGACTTCCTGGGAGAGCAGCCACTCCTTTCCGGAATAGCCGAACATCATCCGGTAGAACTCGGCCAGCTTGCAGATCATGTCGGAAGTGGCATAATCGCCCGCCAGCTGGGCCTGGGCATTGATGGACTCAAGGACGTTGTAGAGGAAATGAGGGTTGACCTGGGCTTGGAGCATGCCGTACCGCGCCATCAGATACTGGTATTCCGTCTGCTGGCGTGCCAGTTCCTTCGATGCGTTCTCCTCCATCAGCTTCTGGATCCTTTTCCCGGATTCCACCAGGCCTTCGGAAAGGATGGAAAGCTCTTTGTGGAAACGTACAGGAGCTACTTCTGGGGAGAAGTTTCCCCCGGAGATTTGTTCGACCTGGCTGAGGATTGCCGAGATTTCCTTGTGCAGCCTCCGGAACACGAAGAGAAGGATAAGGAGCGTAATGGAAACGAAGAGACAGGTGAGGAAAAGCAGGAAATTGAACGACCAGCGCAACGCGAAGTTCTGCGTTTTGGGATTGATGGTTTGCAGCAATGTCAGGTGCCCGTACGACAGAGGCGCCTCGACGGAAAAGGAATCCTTGCTTTCCATTTGGCCTGTCTGACCATACAGTGTGACTCCATCCGCATCCTTGATGGTATAGACGTTGTTCGTTTTCCTGCTCAGTTCCTCGAAGAATCCGTCAAGTTTCCTTGTGTCCATGGCGGCTACGAAGGTTCCAACGAAACGGAAAGAGTTGCCATCGAAGATGGAGCGTATGCAGAGGAATTCTTCGGAAGGTCCGTGCGTGCAGAGAACAGCTCCGGATGGATTGTGGAATTCCTCTTCGTGTGCCGCGATGACATGGAAAATGGCGTCATCGTCCGGTGCCTGCCTGCCGTACCGAAAGACCTTGCCTTCGTTATCGATTACGGAAGACCAGAGCAGATTGTTCCCCAGAGAGGCTTCCTGCTCCAGGGCCTTCGTGATGGAAATGAGCTTGATTTGATCGGAAAGATCTTCTCGTCCCAGAATCTCCCCGAATTGGCCCATGAGCAGTGGAGCGGAGAAACTCTGCCGTTCGATATTTTCCAGTATCGCATCCACGTTCCGCGCTACGGCATCGACCGTGTTTCCTGCGGCCCTTTTCGTCTCTTCCAGAAAAACCCTTCTGTTGAAAAGCGTGAACACGGTGAAGAAAATGGCGAAAAGGGTGAAAAAGACCGCATAAAGTCCGGAAATTTCCCGGAAAAGCGACGGATTCCTTTTGCCCATCATCCTTTCACGCTGCCGGCGGTGATACCGCTGATGATGTACTTTTGCAATGCGAAGTACAGGACAAGAACCGGAATCATGCTGATCATGAAAAGAGCAAAAGCAAGTCCCAACTCGATATTGTTCTCTCCAAAAAAGAAATACTGCGTCAAGGGGACGGTCCTCACTTCCTTTTTCTGGAGGAAGGTGAGGGATGTCTGGAAGTCATTCCACACGTTGAGGGCATTGAGGACTACCGAGGTAAGAATGATCGGTTGCATGAGCGGCAGCACAATCCTTGCGAATACCTGGTAGATGTTGTATCCATCGATGGATGCGGCCTCCTCCAGATCCCTGGGTACCGTTTTCACGAATCCCGTCACCAGCAAGACAGTGAACGCGATCTGGAAACTGATTTTGATCAACACGAACCCCAGCAGTGTGTTGAGCAGGCCCATCTGCTTCATCATCACGTACAACGGGGTCATGATGGACTGGAATGGGATGATCATCGCTCCAAGGAAGACGTAATACAGGAAATTGTAGAACCGGTTGTTCTTCCTGGCGATGATGTAGGCTGCCATCGAGCAGACGAGCGTGATGCATACCACGGAAATGACGGTAGTGACCGCGCTGTTCTTCAAGGCGAGCCCGAAGTTGGAGACCCTGATGGCAGTCGTGAAATTCTCCCAGTGGATGGTTTTCGGCCAAGCCAGACGGTTGGTGACGAGTTCCGGTTTCGATTTGACCGAATAGATGATCGCAATATAGAAAGGCGCGAAGATGACCAGCGTGACGAAACAGCGGAGCAGGTCCAAAAGGATCGCCTGGACGGGATGGTTGGTTCTTTTCAGCATCAGAGTTCGACCTCCCTTTTGCGGAGCGTCCGGGAAAGACCAGTGCTGCAGACAAAGATCATTGCAGTGAAAATGACTGCGACCGCTTGCCCGTATCCCGCTTTGAAATAGACGAAAAGGTTGTTGTATATGAGCATGGCAACAGTTTCCGATGCCCGGCCTGGGCCTCCGGCCGTGGCAGCCATCGGGTAGTCGAACACCTTCATGCCCCACGCAAGCAACAGGGTGAAGTTGGAGGTGATTGCCGGTCCTATCATCGGAAGCGTGATGGAAAAGAACTGGCGCACCCGAGGACACCCCTCTATCTGGGCAGCCTCGTAGAAATGGGGAGAAATGCCTTGGATGGCCGCGATGTACACGACCATGCAGTAGCTGCAATCCCTCCAGATTGCGATGACGGAGAGGCCGAGCATGACCCATTCCGTGGATCCCAGTGGGCTTGGAATGTGAAACATCCCGTAAAAGACATCGCTGTATACATAGCGCCAGATATAGGACGAAAGGACAAGGCTGAGACAATAGGGCACGAAAATGATGGTCCTGCATACGCTGTTGAACCGGGTGCTCCGGTGGAGCAACAGGGCGAGAGACAGGCCTATGAGGTTCGAACAGACCATGGACAGGATGGTGAAGACCAGGGTGTTCTTTACGGCGTTTCCCACATTGCGGTCCTGAAAGAACCGGAGGTAATTATTGAGGCCGACGAACGTCTTCTGAGGACTCATTCCATCCCACTTGTAAAAGGAAAGGGGAAACCCGCTGAAAAAGGGATAGACCACAAAAGCTAGGAAAAGAATCAGAGCCGGCATGACGAACGTGAATTCCTCAAAACGCCGGATTGTTTTATGAGATAGCATATTTTGCATCCTGCAAACTGGAAACGGGAAAGCTCCCACGCCACGCATGACGTGGGAGAAGGATTCTTACTGCCTGATGGAGGCGATTTCCTTGTCGACCTCTTTGAGGAACGTGTCGACATTGCGCTGGGAATCGTCAAGCGTCACGAAATACTGGAGCTGGGTCCGGAATGCGGTGGAGTACTCGCTGGTGTAATCGGGAACCAGGCTCTTGGAGACAATCTGGTTCGTGTCGAAATACCCTTTGATTGCCTGGATGAGCCCGTTTGCGTTCTCGGTGGAGACCTTCGTGTTGCTGCTCATCAGCTTCGCCGTGTCGAGCCAGATTTCGGATGATTCCTGACTGGCGAACGAGGCGAGCAGGTCGTGGACTTCCTGCGGGTGTTTCGTGGAAGCGGAAACGATGAAGCAGTCATCGATGCCGACCCACAGTTTGTTCTCCTTGGGATTGTTCGACCACGGCATCGGGAAGAGTCCGAAATCGCCATCCGGTGCGGCGGCCATCACATCACCCATCAGCCAGCCACCGTTGATGTACATCGGCCTCTGGCCGGCAGCGAGATTCTGGATGCCCTGCGGCTGGTCGACAGCGGTGTCGCCGGGATCCTTGTAGGAAACCAGTTTGTTGAACTCCTCGAGCGCTTCGTGCATCATCCGGTTGTCGGAGAGATTGGCTTTCCCGCTCTGGGAGTCCATCCAGACCTGGCCGTTGCCAGTTGCCGCGGCTTCAGGGGTGAAGAACGCGTCGAGTTCATGGAACACGCCGTGGATGAAGTTGTAGGGATGGATCAGCGGATGGATCCCTTTCGCCTTGAAGGTGTCGCAGACTTGGAAGAATGCGTCTTTGGTGGTCGGAACCTGCACACCGGCATCCGCAAACATCTTCTTGTTGTAGAACACACCCTTGACTTGCGCGTCGATGGGGAATCCGTACACACCGCCGTTGACCGTGCATTCGTCTTTCAGAATGGAGAGCACGTTCATCATGTAGTCTTCGTTGGCGAGATCCTTGAAGTATCCGGCTTTGACGAATTCGGTCAGGTTCTGCGGTTTTCCAAACAGGATGTCCGGCATATCGCCTGCCGCGATGTAGTTCTTGTACGAGGCGAGATATGAGGAGGAATTGACGGTCTCGATGTCGACCTTCACATTCGGATGGTCTTTCTGATAGACCTCGATCATCTTGGCAAGAGCGTCCCGCTTCGCCTGCTCCCCCATGTAGTGGACAAGGCGGATGGTCACGGTTTCCGGTTGATTCGAACGTGTGGCTGCCGTTTTTTCTGCCGTTCCATTGGCAAAAATCTGAGAAGCCAGGGCGCACACCAGAAGAGAACAAATGATTTTCTTCATAACAAAACCTCTCAATATGTTTCGTTTCATTGTATTCCTGGACACCGAACTTCACAATGTGTGTATTCTTGTCTTAACATTGTGTTTTTTTGTTCTTGCTGGGCGGAAGACAAGGACTCTCCATTTGAGTGGGTCGTTTCTAGCGGCGAGGAGAGACTGGCAAGAGTATGAGTTGTCTCGGTATACCAGCAACGGACCGGGACAGAGAAGCATACGAACTTGGCGTGAAGAACACAATGCTATTTCCGAACAAGAATTGTGTGTTGCTTGTTTCTGCAGATTATGCCACATTCCTGGTCAGGAGGCCCAGATGATCAAGGATATCACGATTGTGAGTTTGTCCAGCGGGGTAGTGGGGGAGCCCTTTGTCCAGCATGAGGTGCGCATCGGCCTCCGCCGGCTGGAGGCATATGGTATCCATGCGCATTTTTCCAGGCACGCCTTGTGCGGAGTCTCCTTCCTCCAGGCGCATCCTGAAAAGAGGGCCGAAGACCTGCTGGATGCTTTTCAAAGCGACACCGACATGATCCTTTGCGCGATTGGGGGTGTCGATTCGTACCGGATGCTTCCCTACCTGTTCGACCATGATGAACTGCAACGAGCGGTCTCCAAGAAGGTGTTCCTTGGTTTCTCGGATGCGACCATGATCCATCTCATGCTGCACAAGGTGGGGCTCGACTCGTTCTATGGGCAGGCGTTCCTGCCGGACATATGTGAGTTGGACAACGAGATGATCCCCTATACCAGGCAGTACTTCGAAGAGCTGGTCCGCACGGGGACCATTTCCCGGATTGTTCCGAGCGATGTGTGGTATGAGGCGCGGAAGGATTTCAGCGAATCCAGCATAGGAAAGCCTATGCCCCAACATGCCAACCAGGGATTCGAGGTGCTCCAGGGCTCTCCGGTCTTTCGGGGTAAGATCCTGGGTGGTTGCATCGACACCCTCTTCGACATCTTCAACAATGAACGGCATGCGGATTCCGTAGCGATGGGCGGCCGATACCAGCTGTTCCCTCGTCTTGATGATTGGAAGGGAAAGATCCTGCTGTTGGAGACCAGCGAGAACCAGCCTGTCCCCGCGGAATACCACCGGATGGTCGAGGCCCTCAAGCAGACAGGAGTTTTCCGCGTCGTTTCCGGGGTGTTGGCGGGAAAGCCTCAGGATGACACGTATGCCACCGAATACAAAAGGATTCTCAAAGAGGTCGTCAACGACCCGGTACTGCCCATTGTCACGAACATCAATGTCGGTCATGCGTCTCCCCGTTGCATCATTCCCTTCGGGGTGGATGCTGTGGTTGACGCGGACAAGCAGGAAATCACCTTCGCAGGATGAAAGGAACCTTGACAAGGGAGTAGCCTTGAATGTAATTTGCTAATAACAATAATTGTTAATAGCAAATATATGGAGCTGACCATGATTGATTTCTGCGCCTTGCGTACATTGACCAGCGACTTGCAGCAAGTGGAAGAGGATCTTTCCGACGCATACGGACTGACCATCCAGCAGGCGTCGGTGCTCTGCGCCGTGGAAAGCGGGTACGGGGAACCGGGTGCTCTGGCCCTTCAGATGCGCCTTTCTCCCTCCCGCCTGACCCGTCTGCTTGATGCACTTGCGAAGCAGGAACTGGTGGAACGTACAGTCTCGGCGCGCGACCGGAGGAGCGTATGCATAACGCTGACCGCCAAAGGGAAGGAGAAACTGGACGCGATTCATCATGGTTCTGTCTCGCTTCCTTCCTACATCGAATCCATGATTTCAGCCCGCAAGGAGGAACGAGGATGAGCAAGAAGACCTATGTCGTTGTCGGTGGAGTGGCCGGAGGAGCAGGTGTAGCCGCCCGAATCAGGCGGCGTGACGAAGAGGGGACCATCATCCTGTTTGAACAGGGTCCGTATGTGAGCTTCGCCAATTGCGGACTGCCGTACTATGCCGGAGGGGTCATCCAAGACCGGAAGAACCTGCTGGTCACTCCTGTCGAGACGCTCAGGGATGTGTTCCGCATCGACGTCCATACCCAAAGCAAGGTGGTCCATATCGATCCCAAGCGCAAACTGGTCACGGTCGTCTCCGATGGTGCCGAGTCGTCCTATCCTTATGACGAGTTGGTACTCAGCCCGGGAGCCAGGCCGTTTGTTCCTCCCATTTCCGGAGTGGAGGACGAAGCTGTCCTGACGGTCCGCTCCATCCCCGACATCGACAAGGTTGTCGGACATATCGCGGGGGCGAAGCGGGCCACGGTGGTCGGTGGCGGCTTCATCGGCATCGAGATGGCGGAGAACCTGGTCCAAAGGGGCCTCTCGGTCAGTCTTGTGGAGGCTGCGGACCAGTGCATGACCACTCTCGATCCGGAAATGGCGGCATCGGTGCATCGGGAGCTTGCAAACGGCGGTATTGACCTGCATCTTTCTTCATCCGTCCAGGCCATCATCCGTCAAGGGAGCGTGGTAACCGTCAGAACGAGCAAGGGCGATGTGGAAGGAAATGATTTCGTCATCCTCGCTATCGGCGTGCGCCCCGATAGCTCGCTGGCAAAGGATGCCGGTCTCGCGCTCGACGGCCGTGGGTATATTCTTGTCAACGAACGGTTCCAGAGCAGCGACCCGCACATCTATGCGATTGGGGATGCCATCGCCTATCCCTCGCCGTTCGATGGCAAACCGATTGCCGTGGCGCTTGCCGGACCGGCCAACAAGATGGCGCGGCTGTGCGCCGACAGCATGGTAAGCGGTACGTGCACGCCCTATCCCGGAACCTATGGCGCCTCGATTGCCAAGGTGTTCGACCTTGAGGCCGGCAGTGTCGGGCTCAACGAGCGGCAGGCTGGGGCGATGGGCTATGCGTATGCCGTCGCCGTCACCCATGGCATGGACCATGCCTCCTACTATCCCGGCGCGAAACCGCTGTCGGGAAAGATTGTCTATGAGAAACCGAGCGGCCGGCTTCTCGGCGGCCAGATGGTTGGCTACGGCGGAGTAGTGGCCCGTGTGGATGTGCTCTCCGCCCTGATCGCCAAAGGCGGGACGGTCTATGACCTCGCAGCATTCGAGCAGGCCTATGCGCCTCCGTTCGGTTCGGCGAAGGATATCCTCAACATGCTTGGTTTTATCGCCACCAACTGTCTGGAAGGGCTCGACCAGGTGGTGACATGGAATGAAGCCGACAGGATGGTGAATGACGAGCATGCCCTCGTCGTCGATGTGCGGACTCCTGACGAGGTCGCCCTCGGTTCCTACCCGGGTGCTCTCCCTATTCCCCATCGCGAGATTCGGGACCGGATGGGGGAGATTCCGACCGACCGTCCGGTCATCCTGATGTGCGCCATCGGGCTGAGGGGCCACATCGCTCTCCGCATTCTTCGCCAACATGGCTACATGAACGTGTGGAACATGACCGGTGGCTACAAGACATGGAGCGCGATGCACGAGACGGTTTTGAAGAACGCGGGACCGACAAACCCCAGGGAACAGGAGATTTCTTCTCCTTTGGTCCTTGACGCCTGCGGGCTATCCTGTCCTGGTCCCATCGTGGCCCTGAAAGGAAAGATGGACATGCTGAAGGAAGGGGAGGTGCTCGAGGTGCACGCGACCGATCCCGGGTTTGTCAATGACGTGGCCTCTTGGTGTTCCATGACGGGCAACACGTTGCTTGATTCCGCCCGGTCCGACGGCATGACCATCGCCCATATCCGCAAAGGGATGAAACCGATGGCAAGAAGCAACGAACCCTCTAGGGAGAAAGGAGCGTCAATCATCGTCTTCTCCAACGACTTCGACAAGGTCTTCGCCGCCTTCGTGCTCGCGAACGGCGCCGCGGCAAGCGGCAAGCCTGCGGTGATGTTCTTCACTTTCTGGGGACTTTCCGTACTGAGGAAGCAGCCAGGAAAGAACATTCATAAGAGCACGGTGGAAAAGATGTTCGGCGCCATGCTTCCCAAGGACATGGACCATCTGGGGCTTTCGAAGATGCAGATGGGTGGCATGGGCAAACGGATGATGCAAAAGCGCATGCGCGCGAAGCAGGTCACCCAGCTGAGGGCCATGTACGAGGATGCGAAACGTCAGGGAGTGCGTTTCATCGCCTGCCAGATGTCGATGGACGTCATGGGCCTGTCCAAAGAGGAGCTGCTTGACGGCATCGAGGTCGGCGGAGTGGGCACCTACATGCAGGCAGCCAGCTCCAGCGACGTCAACCTGTTCATCTGACAGACTTTGAGGCATCTGCCTTCCGGCGCGCACCTGGTGAACATCCGGGTGCGGACGAGAAGGGCCAGACAAGGATGTCAGGAGAATAGTTGCCTGTCGCGTTTCTTCAGATGGAGGAAAAATCCTGCGCACAGGATGATCTGGAGGATGGTCGAGCAGGGGATGGCAAGGCCGATGGAAAACAGACTTCCAATCGTGCGGCTCATGACGTACGAGACAGGAATCCGTACCAGGAAGGCGCTAAGGATTCCTTGCACCATGACAAACCCCGTGTGCCCGATTCCGTTGTAGAAGCCGACCAGGCAGAACAGGAAGCAGGTGAACAGGCAGTCGATGCCGTAGGCTTTCAGATATTCGGCAGCAGCCTTGGTGACCGCCGTGTCCGAAGAGAAGATGTTGCACAGGAGGTTTCCATGGAAGACCGCAAGATGGAACATGCATAGTCCGATGCAGGTCGAGAGCGCGATCGCGTACTTCGTTCCTTGGACAGCCCGGTCCATTTTCCCCGCTCCCTTGTTCTGCGCGACAAACGATGACATCGACTGCATGAACGCCGATGGCACGAGCATGATGAAGGCGCAGACCTTTTCCGCGACGCCGACACCGGCGGATGCCGTGACTCCGTGCGTGTTCACGATGGCGAGGATCACCAGGAAGGAAGCGCTGACCAGGAAGTCCTGCAGGGCGATTGGCGCCCCGAAACGGATTATCCTTGACGCGATGGCTTTCCTCAGGTGGATCCTGCTCCGGTCGAACGAAAAGGGGAGCGCACGTCTTCGTATCAGGAAAAACGAAACGATAACGCTGATTGCCTGGGAAACGACGGTCGCGAGCGCAGCGCCAGCGCTCCCCATGCCGAAGCCACTGACCAGGAGAAGGTCGCCAAAGATGTTGATTGCGGCGGCAATCGTGACGGTCACGAGGGGGGTCGTGGAATCCCCGATACCCCGAAACACGGCTCCCAGCACATTGTACGCGACAATCATGATGGTGCCCGCACCACAAATTTGGATGTAGTGTTTCGTCTGCAGGAACGATTCCTCGGGAGCGTGCATGAGCCTGGCAAGGTTTCCAGAGACAAGCGGCATGACGATGGTCAGAAGGACGCCGATTGCCGAGAAGAGGATGATGCTTGTGCCGATGATGTCGCCGCCGGTCTGTTTGTCTCCTTCGCCGATTTTCTGTCCGAGATAGACGGTCGTTCCCATGGCGAAGCTGACAATCAGGTTCGTCATGGTGGTCATTAGCTGGGAGCCGATGGCGACTCCTGAAACATCCGCGCTTGTCGCGAAACGTCCTACGACAAGCAGGTCGACAGCGCCATACAGGGCCTGCAGGAACATGGCGAGAAGCACCGGTCCCGCGAAACGGACGAGCGGTCCTACGATTTTTCCTTTGGTGAAATCAATTGCGCGCGCCATGATGGCACCTCCAATGATTTGCCCCGGAAACAAAAAAGCCGGATAAGACACGGGCATCGCAGCCTGTTGCCTTATCCGGCTTGTCATTTACGTCGTATCAAATAGGAGACGAATGACTTGCCTCCGCGCAAGCAATCCGCACGGTAATACGCGCACGAGGAAAAGTCAAGGGACCATTATTCGAATGTAGCGAAGCCCTCGCCGTCGTCGTAGGAGTGCGAAACCGTCCCATCCTCGTTGTAGGTGTCGAATCCATAGCCGTTGTCGTAGGAATGCGATACCGTTCCGTTCGGACCGTAGGTGGCAAAGCCGCCCATGCCATCGGGGTAGAACACCTTCTTGCTTCTGTCCGGATAGTAGGTGGTGTAGCAATACCCGTCGAAGGTGGTGCGTGTCTTCGTACCATCCCGATGAAAGGTCACATAGCCCCCCTCTCCATCTTCATAGCTTTCCGCCTTGCCATTTTGCGGTACCGCACAGAGATTCTGGCAGCAGAGGACTGCCAGAAATACGATGACAAATGCGCTCATGGTCATGCTCCATCGATATGATATGGCAATTGCGGACACTAGTGAATTGTTTGCAGTGTGATTTCCCGCTTTTTCGCCACAGGAACGGGGTTTTCCTGAGACGGCTTCGTGCTATGCAAGATTGCATGTCACCGACTATGATAGGTGTCAGGCCAGAAGTTTTTTCATCGCTGCCCCGGAAGGGAAAGACAGGAGCATCTATGCGGTTTTCAAAAGTGGCAAGCGTGCCTCTCGTGCTTCACGATCCGTATTTCAGCATTTGGTCTTCCTGCGACCATCTCAACGATGGCGAGACGACCCATTGGAGCGGGAATCCATACCACCTTCGCGGGTATGTCGATGTCGGGGAAAACCGCTTCTGCTTCCTCGGGAATCCGGGGTCCTCGACAACGCTTCCACAGGTGTCGCTCGACATCTCTGCGACAAGGACGGTGTGCGGGTTCGAGCATGAGTCGATGGCGTTCACCGTCAGTTTTCTTTCGCCCCTTGTCCTTTCCGACCTTGCGCTTGCTTCCCGGCCGGTCAGCTACCTTTCCGTTTGCTTTTCCCGCATACCAGATGAGCCGGTGGAAGTCGTCTTCCAGGTTGATGGGACGGTAGTCTGCCATGACGATGATGCAGTCGATGGATATGTGACGGAGGACAAGCGTTCCTGTTGGGGAAGCATGGGAAAGGAAAACCAGTCGCCCCTGTCCGAGAGCGGGGACAAGGTGACCGTGAACTGGGGTTGGGTGTTCTTCGGAGCGGAGCGCGACCATGCCCGGATTGCCTTTGACCGATTGGAGCGGACGTTGGAAATCGCGTTGCGCCCGGATTCTTTTGGAGAAGTCCATTGCGTCCTCGCCTATGACCAAGGCTACGTGGTTGATTATTTCGGGACGTTGCTCCGCGGCTATTGGCGGACCAGGTGGCCGACGATGGAAGAGGCGATCGGGGATGCGTTGGCAAGCCGCCAGGAAGTGGAATCGCTCTGTGCATCGATTGACGCGAAGGTCGAGCGCGAGGCAGAGGCGGCCATCAACGCCGACTATGCCCGCCTCTGCGCGGTGAGCTGGCGGGTGGCTGTTGCCGCTCACCAGATTGCCCTTGGACCGAATGGGGAAGTACTTTTCCTTTCCAAGGAAAACAGCTCCAACGGCTGTATCGCCACGGTGGATGTCTCCTATCCCTCGGTGCCTCTCTTCCTGCTGGAAGGAAAGGATTGCATCACAGGGATGCTCGAGCCGGTCTTCGCCTTTGCCCGCAAGCCTGTCTGGAACAAGTCATACGCTCCCCATGATGTAGGTCGTTTCCCCTATGCGACCGGGCAGGTCTACGGGCGGAACCCCCAGTGGAGCACGGAAAAGCGGCCTGATGCGGCCACCCTGGTCAATCCTCCCTACGCCCGCTATCCGGCGTCGGCTGACGTGTATGATGGAGAGATGCAGATGCCGGTGGAGGAATGCGGGAACATGCTCATCCTCTGCGCTGCGCTGACGCTCCGTTATGGAATGACTCCGCTGGTCTCGTGCAATCTCGACCTGCTCAAACGGTGGGCCGACTATCTGGTCGACCACGGACTTGATCCCGGTTCCCAGCTCTGCACCGATGACTTCGCCGGCCACCTGGCACACAACGCGAACCTCGCCGTCAAGGCGATTTTCGGCATCGAGTCCTACTCGTTGCTGGTCGACGGGACGGAAGGAGCGGCGTACCACGCCATCGCCAAGGACTACGCCGCCCGTTGGGAGCGTATGGCCTTTACAGGTGACCACACGGTGCTTGCCTATGGCATGAAGGAAAGCTGGTCGCTTCTCTACAACATGGTCTGGAACCGGATCTTCCCAAGGCCGCTTTTCTCCGAGACGGTAACCACAGCTGTGAGCGTATGTTACAAAGGAAAACTCAACGAGTGGGGAATTCCCTTGGACAATCGCAAGGACTACACCAAGAGCGACTGGATGATGTGGGTGGCGGCCCTTTCCACGGACGGGGAACTACGGCGAGCGCTTGCCGGGCGACTGTGCCACTTCCTCATCGACAGTCCGTCCCGCATTCCCTTCAGCGACTGGTACGACACCAAGACTGGCCGCTACGTCAGCTTTATCGCCCGGAGCGTCCAGGGAGGCATCTTCATGCCGCTTTTGGTGCATCGGAGGAATTTAATCATGTGTAATCAAAAGGGAATAGGGTATACTGCATGAAGAGGTTTCCTATGACGAATGCGGAAGTGTTGCATCAGATTAAAGGTGGCTTGATTGTCTCGTGCCAGGCACTGGGCGATGAGCCGCTACATAGCTCATTCATCATGGGCCGCATGGCCCTTGCCGCCAAGGAAGGGGGAGCGGTAGGCATCCGTGCCAACACTCCCGAGGATGTGATGGAGATCAAGAGACAGGTCCTTCTTCCGGTCATCGGTATCCATAAGGTCGATTACCCGGACAGCAAGGTCTATATCACTCCGACGATGAGGGAAATCGACGAGATGGTGGACGTCGGTTGCGAGATTGTCGCTTTGGATGCCACCGACCGTCCTCATCCCGACGGGATGTCGGTGGACGAACTATTCGCCCAAGCCCGCGAGAAGTATCCCCACCAGCTCTTTATGGCGGATTGCGCCACCTATGAGGAATGCATGCATGCCGAGGCTTTGGGATTCGATTTCGCAGGTACCACGATGCGTTCCTATACGGCAGCTACCAAAGGGATGCCGATTCCTGACTTCGACCTGTTTCGCAGGCTAAAGGCAGACCTGCGGATTCCCTTCATCGCGGAAGGGGGCATCCATTACCCCTGCGAGCTGAAGAAGGCTATGGAGGCGGGAGCCTACGCCGCCGTGGTTGGCGGAGCCATCACCAGGCCCCAGCAGATCACCGCCCGCTTTGTCGAGGCCCTCGCATGATCCTTGCCTTTGATATCGGGGGTACCGCCATCAAGTACGGTCTGGTTGGCGGGGGGACGCTACGCTCTTTCCACGAGATGCCCACCCATGCCAAGGAGGTGGGCGGACCCGGTATCGTCAAGATGCTCTATGCCCTGATGGACGCGCTGAAAGGTTCTTATGACAAGGTTGCCGTCAGCACTGCAGGACAGGTGGATGTCGAAACAGGTTCCATCATCTACGCCAACGAGAATATTCCCCACTACACAGGCCTTCCCCTGAGAGCATTACTTGCTGGCTATTCCCACCTACCGGTGGTGGTGGAGAACGATGTCAACGCGGCCGCTTTGGGCGAGGCTGCTTTCGGAGCGGGAAAGGGATGGAGACAGTTCATCTGCCTTACGTATGGGACCGGTATCGGTGGCGCGCTGGTATCCGATGGAAAAGTGTTCCATGGAATGCACGGGTCTGCCGGGGAATTCGGCCATTTCCCGTTGTATCCGGATGGACGGCCATGCGTCTGTGGCCAGCGGGGCTGCTACGAACAATATGCCTCGACCACGGCTTTGGTGCGCTTGGTCGCACAAGAGAATCCCTCGCTCGATACGGGAAGACTGATTATGGAACATCGTAGCGAACCTTCTGTCGCGAGCGCGATCAACCATTGGCTCGATGATGTCGCGAAGGGAATCGCCGCCTTGGTCAACATCCTTGATCCGGGACTGGTGGTCTTGGGCGGAGGAATCATGAGTGGACAATGGATTGCGGAAGAGGTACGGAAACGTGTCATGCCTCTGGTCATGGACTCGTTGAAGGATTGTGTTGTGTTGCCGGCCTGTCTGGGCAACACGGCGGGCCTTATGGGCGCGAGTTCGCTGTTTCAATCTTGAGCGGTATCAGACGGTCTTGTTCAGGCTCCCGCCCTGCAATCAGGTCGGAGAGGTGGGTGACGGCGAGGGAACCGAGCGCCTCACGTTCGTTGCTCCAGTGCGGCCATGCGAGCGGAAGTTCCATCCAGTTATCCTCAAGGATGAACCCGAAGGGGTCGATGCCCTCCTTCCTGTAGAAGGGGGCAACAGGGTCTGCCATCCACAGACGGTCCAGCAACACATACCAGCCGTTCTGTACCAACTCCTCGGCTTGGGGGGTGAGTGGTCCCTCGAAGGGAATTCTACAGAGCGGAAAGCCTTTTTCTTGGGCATGTCGGGTGACGCTCTCTTCCTTGTCCTTTGTTGGTTCGCTCTGATCGTTGGCGCTGGCCAAAAAGAGAATGCCTGGTACTGTGCGGGGGATGCGGCTGAAGATGCTTTGGATGACTCCATCGTAATCAAACGTGACCCAGTGGGTCTTGGCTCCTGCAATCTCGCGACGGCCGACAAAGACCAAAGGGAATTCCCGACGGATGAGGGAACGGATATCCTTGTCGTCCCGGTTGATGCCAATCATGATGCCGCCCCCGGCGAGGGTGATGCGACTGGAGGCGGCCCTCCTACGGTCATTGATCACCAACAGGTCGAATCCGCGCTTGGCCGCCTCTTGCTCGATGCCAGAGAAAAAGCCATGGAACTCGGCGGTAGGCTTGCTAGGAAAGGCCGGCTCATAGGTGAATACGGCAATCAGTCCTCCGCCTTCCTGACGCAGGTTCCGGGCCGCCTGGTTGGGGACATACCCCAGTTGCCGCGCCGCAGCCTGGACGTTTTCCTTCGTCTGTTTGCCCACACGAATCGTGCCCTCATGCTTCTCGTTGAGGACGGCGCTTGCCGAGGCTTCCGATACTCCGGCAAGTCTCGCCACATCAAGAAGCCTTACTTTCCGGTAGCTCATTCCAGGTAAGCTCCTTTCATGCGTAGCCTTTTCTGCAATTGGTCCACATCGATGTCCAAGGGGCTTTTCCCGCTTTGAATCGCGATGGCCGCAGCGATGCCGCATGCTTGTCCGAGGGCTCCGCAACAGGGTGAGGTCCGTAAGGACGCCTGGGCTTCGAACGAGGCGCTGACCAGCCGTCCAGTCGCCATCACGTTTTCCACCGTCCGGTTGACCAAAATCCGATAGGGAATCGTGTACCTGCCTCCGTCACGCAAAAAGATGCTTTTGGTCTCCGTTCCGTCGGGCGAGTGGATGTCAATCGGATAGCCGTAGACAGCAATCCGGTCATCGAAGACCCGCTCGGAGAGAATATCGTCGGCGGTGATGGTGTAGACTCCTTGCATGGAGCGGCTGGAACGGATGCCGATCGAGGGGCCGGAGGAAACCATTTTGGCGTTCTGGAACCCGGGAATCCGGTCTTTGAGAAAACGGTACAGTTCCCAGACCTGCCTGCGGCCTTCCATCTCCGCCTTGCTGAGTTCCATCGGATCGACAGGATTGAAGCCGTTGACGCGGGTCATGTTGACGATGATCTCATTCTTCGTGTTGGTTTCGAAGAACAGGACGATATCGCGGTCGAAGGTAATCCTGCCTTCCTTGATGCCTTGGCGCATGATGGACTGGAAGCCGGAACAGGAAAGACGGACAGCCTGCTTCTCCCGTCCCGGATGGTGCTTCAGAAAGGGGAAGATCGAGACGTCTTTTCCCATGAGGTCTCGGATCAGGCCGATATCCACACCTTCGAGCTTGAAGTTGGTCGTCATCGGCTGGGTCGCATGGTCGTTTTCCCTTCCGAGGACGACAGGTACTCCTGCCTGTACCAACAGGTCGGCGTCGCCCGTCGCGTCGACGTACAGCGGCGCGTCGACCGTAAACTGGGAGCCGCAGGAGAGGAGGGTGAGGTGCTCGATCTTGTCTCCCGACACCTTGGTGCTAGCAAGCATGGTGTGGAAGAGTATCATGACGCCAGCCTCGCTTGCCATCAACTCCAGCTCATGCTTCATGCCTTCCGCGTCGAAGGGAGTGACGGTGTACGTGTAGCCGGTCGAGTCGGGGATGTGCCCCACGGAGAGTCCTTTGGCTTTCAGACGCCCGACCAACTCGTCGGTGATGCCGCGGATGACTTGAAGGTCTCCTGCGTGGAAGGTCATCATCGGTCCTGTCCCGCAGATGGTCAGGGATCCTCCAAGACATCCGCTTTCTTCGACAAGAAGCACCGAAACTCCCTCACGAGCGGCACTTGTGGCGCATAACGAGCCGGCGATTCCCCCGCCGACGACAATCAGGTCAAAATGAGTTCGCATCCTATTTCATTCCTGTGTTGACCATGGCGTCACAAATCTTTTCCTGGAAGAAACTGTAGACGGCCATGATCGGTATGACTGACAATGTGGTGGCTGCCAGTTGCAGGTGCCACTGAGGAAGCCCGTAGCTGTCGTTGAAATTCGCCAGCGAGAGCGGAAGCGTGAACTTCTGGATGTCGCTGAGGAAGACCAACGGTTCCAGATAGCTGTTCCAAATCGAGAGGAACGTCAGGATGGCAGCCGAGGCGACGATGGGCTGGGAAAGCGGAAACATGATCCTGGTATATATCCCGATCGGATGCAGGCCGTCAAGGCGGGCGGCTTCCTCCAGTTCATCCGGCATGGTGACGAAGAACTGACGGAACATGAAGGCGCTGAATGCTCCTTGCGAGCAGAACATCGGAATCAGCACCAGCGGAGTCAGGGTGTCCAGCGCATGAAACTTCTGCATTTCGAAATAAAGGGGGATGATTTCCACTTCGATGGGCATCATCATCCCGGTCAGGAGCAGGAGAAAGAGTCCGTTCCGGCCAGGGAAGCGGAGACGGGCGAAGGCGTACCCACTGAGCGATGCGACGATGATGTTGCCCGCCGTTCCTAGAATTGCCACGTACAAGGTGTTCAGATAATGGCGTGCGAATGGCTGTACCTGGAAAATCTCCAGATAATTCGTCCACCTCCAGCTGACAGGCAGCAGTCTTGGCTTACCGAAAATCTCCGCGGCGCTGTTCAACGAGTTCACCACCATCCACCAGAAGGGATAAATGAAGATGATGGCGATGGCGCCAAGGACCAGCAGGCGGACCGATTCGCCAAGAATATGGTTAGTTCTCATAGTAGGATACCTTTTTGCGGACCGACCACTGCAGGAGCGTCAGCACGAGGACGATGAGGAACAGGACGATGCTCAGGGTGCTCGCGAATCCTGTGTCGAACATTTTGAAAGCTTTATGGTAGATGTAATAGACCATGACCATGGTGGAGCCTTCCGGTCCTCCGTCCGTCATGAGCTTGATGGTGTCGAAAACCCGCATGGAGCCGATGACCGTGACGATCATTACCATCAGCACCGACGGCATCAGTAGCGGAAGCTTGATCTTCCAGAAGAGCCGTGCGTGGCCTGCTCCATCGATTTTCCCTGCCTCGATTACATCCTGTGGCATGTTGAGCACCGCGCCGATGAAGATCAGGACGTTCATACCGAGGTTCTTCAGCACGCGACTGACGATGACGCTTCCCATGGCCCAGCCTTTCTCGAAGAGCCAGTTGTGGGCGGACAGCCCTAGATGCAGCAGGAACCAGTTGATGGGTCCCGTATCGCCACCCTGCAGCAGATACTTGCAGACAATGGACCAGGCCACTCCGCTGGTGATGGCTGGAAGGAAGATGATGGAACGGACAAATCCCACCCCTCTGGAACCACCGCCCACATACAGGGCGATGGCAAGGGAAAGCACAAGGTTCAGGGGGACGACCCCTAGGGAGAAGACGAGGGTGTTTCCCATCGTTTTCCAGAAGAGGTCGTCCTTGAAAAGCTCCTTGTAGTTTGCGAGTCCCGCGAACTCCGAGGTTCCGAACAGCAGGTTTTTCTGCTGGAAGGAGTAGACAAAGATCATGACGAGCGGAGCCAGCACGAACAGCGCGAAACCAATCAGCTGTGGCGCGATGAAGGTGTAGCCGGTGGCGGCCTCAAGCCGCTGTTGCGAACGTAGGGATGATTGTTGCATGGCTCAGCTCCCGATGGTCATTTCACGTATTTGGTGTAGACTTTCGCCACTTCATCGCAGATAGCCTGTACGTCGGCATCCTTGTTCCAGAGCTTGTCCCAGACCATCTTGCTTTCGACCTCGATCTGCGGATACTTGATGTGGCTAGGCAGTACGCGACCACTCTTGATCGAGGCCGCGACAGCCGTCTTCATCTGCTGCGGGGTGACCAGCTTGTTGCTGGACAGAAAACCTTCACTCTCCAAAACGGACTTGCGTGCGGGGGGCCAGATGCCGGCAATGCGGGCGACGCAATCCTTGTTGGTCATGTAGGCGACCAGCTCTTTTGCCAGTCCGACGTTTTTGCCTTTGGCGTTCGCCGCGATGGCAGCCTGCCCGATGACCGCGCTAGAACCGGCAGAACCGGAGGGCATGGGCGCCATACCCCATTTGAAGGAACCGTCTGCGAGCTTGGAGACACGGGAAACCTGGCCGACGGTCATGGCGGCGGCACCGGCGTAGAAGTCGCTCTGGTCTCCCGGCGGGACGACAGAGCCGTCCTCGTAGACCATGTCATGGAACAGCTTGATCGCTGCGACACTCTCTTTGCTGTTGATTTTCACGTTTCCTTGGTCGTCCCATGCGTCACCACCATAGGCGCGAACAATAGGAATCAGGTTGTGGAGGATGCGTGCATCATAGCCACCTCCATCGACGGTCTGGAAGCCATAGACTCCGGTAGCGTCCTTGATCGCCTTGCTTGTCTTACGGAAGTTTTCCCATGTCCAAGTGCCGTCCGAAGCCATTTCACTCGGGGTTTTCTGCCCGGCCTTGGCGAAGAGGTCCTCATTATAGAGGACAAAGAACGGAGACGTGGAGAAGGGGACCCCGTAAGTTCTGCCGTTCTTGACCCACAGGCCCATGGCCGGCTGAGAGAAGTCGGAGTAGTCATACGCCTGCAAGGCATCGGTCAGGTCAGCCATGTAACCGCTGGCGATGAAGGCGGGAGCGGTATTCTCCAGGACCCAGTATGCGTCCGGGGCGCTATTTCCTTGCAGTTCCAGAGACAGCTTGGTCGTGTATTCCGCGAAGGTGATTGTCTCGAAGTCGGCATGGATCTCGATACCTTTCTTTTGGGCAAATTCCCGGACGAAGGAGTCTAGAATGGCAATCTGGTCCTTGTTGCTGGTCCAGGTGGAAATCTTGATGTCCACCGGTCCCTTGGGCGCCACAGGCGCTGTCTCTTTCGTTCCTTGGGCTGCGAGGGAACCCATCGCAACGCAAGCCGACAACAGCAAAGCCGTCATTTTCTTCATACTAGTACCTCTATTTCACAAGATTAATCGGTTAATCTTACTGTACTACCCCTTGGGTTCCTGTCAATGGAATTTTGTTCTTCCTTACGTTTCCTGGATGATGAAAACACTAGCTACGCCCTCTGCCCCCTGAGGTTTTGCAATTACAGATGCAAGGGCTGGATGGCCAATTGCTCGGACAAGATCATGTACTTTTTTCCGTTTGACAACCGAAGGAGCGCGCGAGAAGAAACTCCCGCAGGATAGCACTGTTGTCTACCTATTTCTGCAACCTGAAGACACAGGCCAACACCACATAGATGGCAGTTGTGAAATACCGGTAGACCACGTTTGCCGAAGTGCGGTCGTTGTATCTGTTGACCATCTCGACCACCTCCGCCGGATGGTTCATGACATTGTCGTCATGGAAGTCCCGACAGTTCTGACCAAGAAAAAAGGCGGCAAGAGTCTCAAAGTTATTGGCAATATATTCCTCCTCACTGCATCCAAGATGCATCGTAGCATTGATGTATGTGTTCCTTTTCTTTTTGTATGTCCGCAGATGGCCGATTGCAAGTTCTTCTTTCCATCCAGGATCCGACATCACTTCAATGCATGGGGAACTAAGCAAAAGCAGTCCGGTATCCGTCTCGTCCTGATGTAGGCGGAATATCTCCTCTAGGTCCTTGTTTGAGGTGTGATCCACACCAAAAATGAGAAATATGAAGTTGAAGGGGATTCTCTTTTACCGAATCTGAAACTGAGTTCAAAGCCTTCCTGGCTATAGAGCTTCAACAGTTCTCCCAGCCGGTCTTTTTTGGGTGCCTGTACGATGAGGACATGATCAGAGTTCTGTCTCGGCGAGCTCCAGTTCGTCCAGCTCCGCATAGGTCGAGATACTGCCCTGCACATCGACAACCATCCCGTAACGTTCCAAGACACGTTTTTCCGCCCTTTCGCCTACCACGATGAGGAGGTATCTCATTCCGTCCAACCTTTGATGAGTGCATCGAAGGTCGAAGAGAGGCACATCTTCCCTATGTTGTTGGCTTCGTGGATAGTCGGATACTCAAAAGCATACTTTGGTTGGCCATGTTATTGCCCATTGTGGTGACGGTATCCATGACTGCCCTTCGCTTTCGGCCCAAGGGGCAATCGATTGGCCGGGGTGGCACGGCTATCTGCAAAGTCATGGGTATCAGGGATGGTTTGTCTTCGAGGCGCGGGGTGGAAAAACGCACCACAAACCATCAGGCAATCGGGAGAGGAGTTCAGGTAGTCAATTGTAATTTGAAAACCATTTCCATATTGACAAAGTCTTGGCCTTCCTCCAAGATACGGGTTCCAGAGGGGGCGGGATAGGTATGGCAGCAAGAAAATCCGAGTATCAGACCAGGCAGAGAAGCGAGATTCTCGCAGTGCTGAAGTCGCATGCCGGAAGCCACTATACGGTCGCAGCGCTCGAAAAGGAGCTGAAGCGGTCGGGCTTGTCTGTGGGGACGACCACCATCTACCGCCAGTTGGAAAAACTGACGGAGGAGGGTGTCGTCGCGAAGTATCTGACGGGTGCCGGAACCCCGGCCTGCTTCGAATATCTCCTGGATGGGATTGATGGGAATTTCCACGCAAGATGCATCAAGTGCGGTACCCTGATCCACATCCGTTGCGACGAGCTGACGCGGGTGGAAAGACACCTGCTCGAGAAACACCACTACTGGCTGGACAAGCAGCGTACCGTCCTGTACGGCCTCTGCGAAAAATGCCAGGAAGAAGAGGAGAAGGCGAAGCGGTGGAACCCCAAGGCTTGAGGCGTCGGTCGCTGGTCCTGGGCCGGCTCTGTCTGCTCTTCTTGTTGCTTTCCCTCCTTGGGGCGATGCTCTTTCTCGCCATGGAGGCTGACCATCCATGTAGTGGGGGCCACCATTGCCCCATCTGCCTGGTCATGGAGCAATGCGGGCAGACGCTTCGTTTGGTTGGCGGGGGTACGTCACCTTTTGTCCGTTCCTGCGTGTTTCCTTTGCTGCTTGCCGCTGTCCTTCTGCCGCTTTCCAGACTGATGTGGGGCTTTTTGACACCCTGTGAGAGAAAGGTCCGCATGAACAACTGAGACTCCTTGCCTTTTCCATCTCACAACCAACAAGGAGTCAACTATGCGTAAACCTGTACTGGCCACCCTTTGCGTGGCCCTTGCGTCGGCTCTTGCCCTTTCCTCGTGCATGAAAGGCAAGTCGTCTCGTTCTCCGGAAGCCCGTGCCGGCTCGCCACGGAAACTTTCCGTCGTCTGTACCAATTTTCCCTGCTATGACTTCGCCCGCCAGGTGGTTGGGCAGGAAGCGGAGGTGCGCATGCTGCTCAGGCCGGGAGCGGAAAGCCACAGCTACGAACCTTCTCCGAGTGACATCATCACCATTCAGAACTGCGACTTGTTTGTCTTTGTCGGAGGGGATTCTGATGAGTGGGTCGGCGACATCCTCTCTTCGATGGATCTGTCCCATATGGCGCTTTTCAAGCTGATGGACCAAGTCCAGACCGTCGAGGAGGAGTTGTCGGAAGGCATGGAAAGCGAGGAGGACGATGATGAGGCGGAGGTGGAGATGGACGAGCATGTCTGGACCTCGCCATCCAACGCCATGACAATCGTTGAGAACCTCGCTGAGGTGATCGCCTCCTTGGATCCGGAGCATGCCCGGGCGTACCAGCGGAATGCCGCTTCCTATATCGCCAGGATCCAGAAAGTGGATGACGATTTCCACAAAGTCGTCGCCGAAGGAAAACGCAGGGAGATTATTGTCGCCGACCGCTTCCCGTTCCGCTATTTTTGCGACGAGTTCGGGTTGTCGTATTACGCAGCCTTCCCCGGTTGCTCCACCAAAGTCCAGCCATCGGCGAAGACGGTGGTCTTCCTGACCAGAAAGGTGGAGGAGGAGGGGATTCCTGTCGTCTTTTACATCGAGCTGTCCAATGAACGGATGGCGGATGCGGTTGCCGAGTCGACCGGGGTCAGGACGATGCTGCTGCATGCGGTCCACAATGTGAGCGACAGCGATTTCCAAAGCGGGGCAAGCTATGTGAGCCTGATGGAGGGGAATGTCGTCGCGTTGCGTGAGGCGCTGAACTGATGAGCCTGATTGTCTGTGACCACCTTTCCTTCGCCTACGGGGGCGAGACAGTGGTGGATGACGTGTCGTTCCACGTGGATGCCGGCTGGTATCTGTCCATCGTGGGCGAGAACGGGGCTGGCAAGAGCACGCTCGTCAAGGGGCTCCTGCATTTGAAGGCTCCCACCCTCGGGACAATCCGTTTTGGAGAGGGGCTTCGGGAGGATGAGATAGGATACCTTCCCCAGCAGACGGAAGCGCAGCGAAACTTTCCCGCCAGCGTGGGCGAGGTGGTGCTGTCCGGGTGCCTGAACCACCTGGGATGGCGGATCTGGTACTCGAAGGAACAGCGCAAGAGGGCGGAGGAGCAGATGGAGAAGCTTGGCATCGCCCTCCTTCGGGACCATTGTTATCGTGAGCTCTCCGGGGGGCAGCAGCAACGGGTGCTTCTGGCCCGCGCCCTCTGCGCCGCGCGCAAGGTCTTGTTGTTGGACGAGCCGGTGACCGGACTCGACCCGATCGCCACCAGGACTCTGTATCAAGCCATCCGCATGTTGCATGAGGAACGCCACATGACCATCCTGATGGTCTCGCATGACATCCAAAGCGCTGTCGCCGAATCCGACCACATCCTTCACCTCGCCCGGACAGGAAGGTTCTTCGGGAGCACCCGGGAGTACCAGGCCTCTCCCATGGGAAGGGCCTATCTCGAAGGAGGCCAGCCATGAGCACGCTTCGCGAAATGCTCTCGTATCCCTTTCTGGTCCGTGCCCTCGTCGTCGGCATCCTTGTGTCCCTCTGCGCATCGCTTCTTGGTTCCAGCCTGGTGCTCAAGCGCTATGCCATGATCGGGGACGGCCTATCCCATGTCGGGTTTGCCGCCCTTGCCATCGCGTATCCGTTGGGAATCACCCCGCTTGCGCTCGCCATCCCGGTCTGTGTCCTGACCGCTTTTGTCCTGTTACAGGTCAAGGAGAGCGCTTTGGTCAAAGGTGACGCTGTGCTGGCGATGGTCTGTAGCGGTTCCCTTGCAGTCGGGGTGATGGTGGTGTCGCTGACTAGCGGAATGAATACCGACATCGACAACTATCTCTTTGGCAGCATCTTGGCTATGAAGAGAAGCGACATGTGGATTTCCCTTGTCCTCGCGCTTGTGGTGTTGCTTCTGTATGCGCTTTTCTACCATCGGATCTTTGCGGTCACCTTTGACGGGCAGTTCGCACGGGCGATCGGAGTCAACGTAAGGCGGTATGAAATGGTGCTTGCCGTGCTTGCGGCGGTGACCGTGGTGCTCGGGATGCGGATGATGGGGTCCTTGTTGATTTCCTGCCTGATTGTCTTCCCTGCGCTTTCCGCCATGCGGGTGACAAGGCGGTTCCGGACTACCGTTCTGCTTGCAGGAGGTATCGGGGTGGCGGGGTTCCTGATAGGGCTTGTCTTTTCCTACCTGCACGCGGTGCCCACCGGCGCCTGCATTGTCGTCACCGACATCCTGCTGTTCTTCCTCTTCTGGGGAATGGGCGCCTGCCGTGGAAAGCGTCCCTTCAGGGCACCAGCAGCTGCTTGCACTCCCGTTCCACCAGTTCGCCCATCCTGTCCGCGAGTTCGTCGCGGGGAATCGTCTTGCCGCTGCGGAACCATTCGAGGTAGACGGCAATCACCCCGCCGGTGATATACCTGGCCCTGACAGTGAAGGTGACCGGATCAAGCTTGGTCTCGGCGAGGAACCGGTCCTTGAGAAGGTCGATCATGGTAAGGCCGAGGTGCAGGCTGAACTGCTCGGCAGCGGACTTGGTGAAAAGCACTTCGGGAAAATGGATTCCCGATTCCAGGCACTGCAACAGTTGTTTGAAAAGGAATGGGACATCCGGTGGTTTTGTCGCCTGGTTGAAGACTTGCTGGATATCGGAGATGACCTGTCGTTCAATCTCCTCGGGTATATCGGCAATCGACTTGTAGTGGTGGTAGAAGGTCTTCCGGTCGACACCGGCGGTCTTGCAGAGCTCGGTCACCGTGATGTCGTTGAGTTCCTTCCTGGAAAGAAGTTTCATGCAGGCTCCCTGAAGAGCTTTCCTTGTCCTAGCAATGCGAGTATCTTCCATGGTTGCGTTTCCTTTGCCTCTTGCCAGTATACCGAACTTTGCGAAAAGCGCAAAACCTTTACCCGAGCGTAATAAAACCACGTCGTTTCAGGGGTATAGGCTCAAACCGGCTGTCACGTACGATCGTGGGCCTCCGTTCCCCCATGATTCCTTGAGTTTTTCCTTATCCCGCAAACATCTGCATTGAGCCCGAAAAATGATTGATAGCTTCACGATTCTTCATCCATTTTCAAGATTTTACGTCTTGCCATCATATCTTTTTCGCTTCGGCCCTCCAGAATGGGAGCCAAAAGGAGGGCGATCCTCATGCATACATCAGCGGTAGTGATGGCATGCTGTCTTGCTACGGTTCCGCTCCATGCGCTGACGTTCGAAGAGCTGCTTGCCGACGCGACGGCAAAGAGCAGGCAGATGGCGATAGCCGAGGAGACCTTGGCCAACAGCGACATCTCCTACGCCCTTTCCGTGCTGGGAAGGGAGGATGCCATCGGATACGCGCTTGCCTCGGGAACCCTGAAAGCCGAATATGACGGCGAGGCAAAGGAGATGTACTATACCATCTCCGGAGCGAGCGCCTCGATGATGATTCCGTACAAAGGGTCGGATGACACAACGACCATCGCGGTCACCGGCGATGCCGGATGGGACGGGTCCTACGACTCAGGGACGGAGAACACAGGCTTCTCGCTGAGCCATAGCCGCCATCAGTCTGTTGGTCGGATCGGTGGGAATCCTCAACATCATGCTGGTCAGCGTGGTGGAGCGTACCCGTGAGATCGGCATCCGCAAGGCGCTCGGCGCGAGCCCGAAGGTGATTCTGATGCAGCTCGTCACCGAAAGCCTCGTGCTTACCGTGACCGGAGGCATCATAGGCTCCCTGACAGGCGTCGCCGCAAGCATGTTCGTCTGCCACCAGCAGGACTGGGCTTTCACCCTCTCGGCGCCTGCCTTGCTGCTCGCCATGGGTGTCTCGATCCTGATTGGAGTCTTTGCCGGAGGATACCCTGCGCTCAAGGCGGCCAAGCTCGACCCGATTGAAGCGTTGCAGTATGAATGAAACAAGGAGCCGGGCCTGAAGCCCGGCTCCTCTCAATTGCTGTTTTCCACGAGTCACTGCAGGGAAGCAAGGGCGCTTTCCGCCGCAATCGTGCCGAAGACGACAAAGTCGCAGACAGCGTTGCCGCCGATACGGTTTCCGCCATGGATTCCTCCGGTGACCTCGCCCGCGGCGAAGAAGCCCGGAATCACCGTGCCATCGCTTGTCTCGACCTGGGCATGCTCGTTGATCTTGACGCCACCCATGGTGTGGTGGATGCCCGGGGCGACCTTGATGGCGTAGTACGGAGCCTTGACCAGCGGAATCGGCATGCCGGTGGTGCGTCCGAACTCGTCCTGCTTCTTGCCGCCAACCACGTCGTTCCAATCATCGAGCGTCGCTTTCAAGGTGGCTGGATCCATTCCGAGCTTCTGGGCAAGGCCCTCGATCGTATCGGCCTGGACCGTCAAGCCGCGGCTGACGTACTTCTCGATGGCCTTTCTCCCTTCGCGGATAGCCTGGTCGAAGACGACGTAGGAGTACTGGCCGTCCTGTTTCAGCTCTTCGGCGGAGACGGCGTCACGGGTGCCCATCTCGTTGGTGAAACGCTTGCCCTGCGCGTTGACCATGATGCCGCCATCGCCACGCACGCCTTCGGTGATTAGGGCCGCGGTGCTTTGCTCGACGGTCGGGTGGAGCTGGATCTGCTCCATGTCGACCAGCCCGGCACCGACAGCCTGCGCCATGACGATACCGTCACCGGTGATGCCAGGGGCGTTGGTGGAGATGGTGCCGACAAGGTCGGGACGATACTTGGCGATCATGTCAAGGTTGGCGCCAAAGCCACCGGTCGTCAGGATGACCGCCTTGGCGTTGATCGTGTAATCGGTATCCTTTCCCTCAGCCTTGACTCCGACGACCTTGCCACCGTCCATCAGCAGGCTGGTGGCGGCAGTCTCGTACATGATGTTGACATTCTTCGCCTCAAGTTGCTCCAGGAACTTGGAAACCAGGTAGCTGCCGACTGCAGACCCATCCGCAGGCGCGTGGGTACGAGGTTTGGACTGTCCGCCCGTAGTGGAAATCTTCGCGAGCGGGGCTCCGATGGAGTCCAGCCAGTCGATGCCAGCGGCACTCTTTTCGGCCAGGGTGCGGACGAGAGCGGGGACACCCAGGTTGTGTCCGCCCTTCATGGTATCCTCGTAGAACAGCTCGACACTGTCCTCGATGCCCTGTTCTTTCTGGTAATGGGTCTCGGCGGCGTTCATGCCCGCGGTGGCCAAATTGGAGTTGCCCCCGGCAATCGCCCGCTTCTCAAGCAGGATGACCGACTTGCCAGCATCGACGATGTGGAGGGCTGCGGTCATACCCGCGCCACCGGCTCCGACGACCACCACGTCGGTGGTCAGCGTTTCGCTCTTGCGTTGGGCCGGGGCAGAGCTCTGCGCCTGCGGGGCGGGAGCCTGCCCACCCATGCCCGCCTGGGCGAGGGCCGCGACAGCGGCGGCACGGACCGCGTTCGAGGTAACGGTCGCTCCGCTGATGCCGTCCACGTAGGGACTCTGGGCCTTCATGATGGCGGGTCCGAGACGCTTGATTGCAGCGCCTCCGACGGTCGGGGTCTCGCTATCTCCCTTGATGTTGACCGCGGTAATCTTGCTCGAGTCGACCGTCACGCTGACGGTCACGTCACCACCGAAGCCTTTTTCGGTAGCGGTATAGGTGCCAGGCTTCAAACCACCATCCAGCTTTTGCGGACGATTGTTGAAGTAGCCAAGCACGGCCGCAGCAACGACAAGCAGTGCCACGACGATGCCGATGATAATGGGTTTTTTCTTCATGTGTGCTCCTTTAGCAGTACGCTATCGTGTACGAAACCTATCCTTTCATACGTTTCTTCCACGCGGAGACAAGTGTATACGGCAACTCAACGGATACGCAAGACGGCAACCCGCCTGGTTCTCTTTCAAGAGGTTGTCAATTCCGTCATTCACCAGCCGGCAGGTCGCCTTTCCTTCTGCTGAGTTCCGGATGGGCTCGGTAGAAGGCTTCCTTGAAGTCGTACATCGAAGTGTCCAGCTTCTTGATGAACTGGTCCATGGTCATGCCCGTCTCGTAAAGGCCCATGCCGTAGGACAGGGAGAGCATGTAAGGTCGGGAGTTGCTGGCATTGAATTGCTCGACTCCCCGGCTAATGGCTTCGATTTGACGCTCGAGCCCCTCCTTGCTGGTGTTGGCGGTCAGCAGGATGAACTCGTCCCCCGCATAACGGATGACGATGGTGCCGACCTTCATGGTCGAGCGAAAGATGCCCGCCAGGTCGACAAGGGCGGAATCTCCAGTCACATGCCCGAAGGAATCGTTGATGTTCTTGAACATGTTGATGTCGACCATCAGACCCCCGATCCGGGTACGCTTGCTTTTCTGCAATAGCCGGTCCTCAAGACTATCCAGATAGGTGCGGTTATACAACCCTGTCAGGTCATCGGTGAAGGAGAGTTCGTTCTGTAGGCAAAGGGCAATACCGGCGATGCCGATGGCGGTACCGGCCCATCCGACGGACAGCCCGGGCACGACGATATGGATCAGATAGCCGAGGATGATGGGAAAGAGGAACACGAAGACCGGGAAGAACTCCAGATGGCCGTTCTCCTTGAGAAACCGATGGTAGACAACAAGGCTGTAGACCAAGCCGTAGGCGGCAACCAGGTGATAGAGCGGGAAGACCGGGCCGTAGTGGAACCACCCCTGCCCGTCGATAGAGAAAAGGAAAGGAAAGAGCAGATTGAGGAGCGTGAGGATGCAGACGATACCGGCGGGAATCGAAACGGGAAGCGTTTCCCGTATGATGATTGCTTGGTCGTCTCGATAGAGATGGGCGCAGAGGAAGACATTCCACAGCACGACAATCGCCAGGAACAAGATGTATATGACGGTGTTCAATCCTAGAGCGATGGTCCGGACGAGCACGGACGGGTTGCCGTCGAGGCTCCAGGCGGCCAAATCTCCTAGGCAAGCGACCGCACAGAGCAGGATGCTGCATGTAAAGATCCTATTTTTCAACGTATGGTTGACCAGTCTTGTGCGCAGACAGACAAACACAAGCATAAGCAATATGCAGCCCATGATGTCGACGGCGCAAATGGCATACAGGTGCAACTGCATGGCCTTTTCCCCCTCAGAATTGTGATTTCATTATACAAGGAGAATGGATGGGTGTCACCATCCAAAACACGTTTCTGGAACCGAAAAATGCCAAGTCATGGAAATAGCGTATGGGGCGGGTTGTCTTGGCTGGACCATACGATGCGCTTTGGTTCTTCTTGCCATGGTGCTTATAATATGATAAGTATCATACACAGGAGCTGGTGCCATGATGAGGTTGGCTGATGTAGAATGTTACGCTGAGCATACCTATCATGCGCATGTGCTGCACAAGGGGGCCCTGTGGCCCGGTTTCTCCGTCATCACCCCTTCCGGATCCCACGAATGGGTGGCGGTCCTGATGCGCAAGCGGGATCCTGAGACCGGCGAGCTGACGGAATGTTGCGACATCAATTGCGGGAGGGCGCCGCTTATTGCTCCGCACGAAGATTGCTTGGGTCTGCCGTACCTCATGCACGGGTTTTCGTGGATTGGGGTGAGATTGGGGGCGGACTGCGAGCCTTCGGTCGTCCGTTCGCTCCTGTCCTGCGCGATGCGGAAGAGCGGCGGGCAAGGCAGCACGGTGGTGACGCTTGCCCAGCCCGCGCTTTTCACCGAGACCCCCATTCCCCGGCAGGCGGATGTCCCCCGCCGGATACGGAGCATGTACCGGATGTACTATCGGGGTGACGGCTCTCCCTATCAGCGCTGGAAGAACTTCTACATGATGGCGCTCTGCATGAAGGACTACGAGGACGACGTCCCGTGGGATGCCGCCCCGACGATTCCGTATCCCACCTACTATGATCTTAGTCCGAAGGCTGCCAGAGGATATTTTTCCTGGCGTTCCAAAGTACGTGACGGGCAATATCCGGCCGCCCCCATCACCTTCCAACGGCTCTACCAGTACGAGCTTCTCAATGGAATCGGAGCCACGACCGCCGAAGGATGTCTGGAGCTGATGCGGCGCTTTGACGAGGGCTATTACCAGAGCCATCTGGATGAGGCGCAGGCAAGGAACACGCTTCGTAGCTGGATGTTCGGCTACGCGGTCATCCACAATCTGCCCGCGCAACCCTATCAGGACGGGCAGCTCAACAACTGGGACAACGCTTTGATAGCGCTTTTTTACGGAAACGACCACGATATCTGCCAAGCGCTCGCTTTCCTTGGAAATGCGTCGCTCCTCCAGTCTCCGGTAATCGCCGAAGGGGTGGAGGAGGGAGAGCATTTGTTCGCCGAGGCATGGAGAAAGGTGAATGAGGAACTAGGGCTTTTCCACACCTGTTTCGGATCGCCTAGCAGCTGGTTCTGGTCTCCGCTGGGCGGAGCGCTGGTCAACGAGAGGGAAACGTACAAAGACGCGAGCTACCAGCTGAATCCCTGCCGGAGATTCCAGTGCAAGCATGGCAAATGGATCCAGACCGCCTACAACCGGATGGACGCGGATTTGCAGCCGATTCGCTCCTTCGTGCACGCGTCAGACCGGATGTTCCGTTCCTATCTGAAACGGGGGCGGGCGCTGAAGAAGAACAAGGATGATGAGCGGGTATGCTCCTGCATCCAAGCGGTCATCGACCAGGATTGCGCGGAGAAGCTTGCGGCATCGAGGACCCATATCACCATCGACCTTTCCGGGCTCAGCCGGATCCGTAGCGATTCCGATGAGACCATGGACAGCCTGTTGACCGAGTCGGAATGGGAGGATGGTCCGGCTCCCATCCTGCAGGATGCGCCTGCCAGTGCCGCGGGTTCCGATGGGACTGGACTGGACGCGCCATACCTGCAGGTGCTTGCCGCCCTGCTGGATGACAAGGATCCTGGCGAGCTGCTCCGGAGCCATCACTTGAAACCCAGCATGGTGGCGGACGCGGTCAACGAGGCTCTGTTGGACCACATCGGGGATACCGTGGTTGCCTGTGAAGAGGACCGGCTGGTCCTGATTGAAGATTACCGGGAGGACCTCAGGGCTATCCTGAGGAAAGATGCCGAATGAACGAACAGAAGAAGATTGTACCCAGACGGATCGCGCAGACAGTCATCAATTCCTTGAAGGGGGGAGTGGTGCCCCGTATCGGGCTTCCCTACATCACGGTCGGGAGAAAGCTGGAGATTCAGGCGTTGCTGCATGATGTGGATATCATCGCTTCCGGCGGGGCATCGTTCCGTTTCATCGTCGGACGCTATGGGGCAGGCAAGAGTTTCCTGCTGCAGACCATCAGGACCTACGCGATGGACAAGGGATTCATCGTCGTGGATGCCGACCTTTCCCCGGAGCGCAAGCTCCACGGTTCCTCCAGACAAGGGCTTGCCACTTACCGGGAGTTGATTGCCAACCTCTCGACCAAGACCAAACCGGAAGGTGGCGCGCTCACCTTGATCCTCGACCGCTGGATCAGCGCGGCGGAGACCAAAGCCGCCACGGAGAGCGGGCTTTCGATGGACGACCCCGCCTTCTCCAAGGTGGTGGACAAGGAAATCCTCGCGGTCACCTCCTCACTCGGAGAGATGGTCCACGGTTTCGATTTCGCCCGCCTGCTCTCGACCTATTACCATGCCTACCTGGATGGGAACGACGAGAAGAAGGACTCGGTGGTCCGCTGGTTCCGGGGTGAGTACGGGACGAAAAGGGAGGCCCGGCAGGAGCTTGGGGTGAACATCATCATCACCGATGACGACTGGTATGACTACCTGAAGCTTTTCGCCCTCTTCTTCCGTCTTGCCGGCTATCAGGGAATGCTGGTCATGATCGACGAGCTGATCAATATCGCCAAGATTCCCAACCCGCAGAGCAGGCAGTACAACTACGAGAAGCTGCTCGCCATGTATAACGACGCGTTGCAGGGCAAAGCCCGGTATATCGGATTCCTGATGGGGGCGACTGTCGAGACTCTGGAGGACCGGAGACGGGGCATCTACAGCTATGAGGCGCTCCGTTCTCGCCTGTCCGAGGGACGGTTCTCCCAACCGGGGGCGCGGGACCTTCTGGCCCCGGTCATCCGTCTTGACCCCCTTTCTCCGGAGGAGATGGTGGTGCTTTGTGGCAAGCTGGCGGATATCCACAGCGGTCTGTACGGCTACCGAAACCGCATCGGCGACAGCGAGATCGCCTCCTTTATCAAGCTTGAGTACGAGCGCATCGGTAGCAATCAGCATATCACCCCCCGCGAGGTCATCCGCGACTTCATCGAGTTGCTTGACCTGCTGTACCAGCATCCGGATGTACGGATGGAGGATCTGCTCGAGTCCAAGGACTTCACCTTCGCCAAGTCAGAGGCTGTCAGCGATGAGTCTTCCGAGGAATACAAGACCTTCACGATCTGAGGTGGACGATGGACGTTTTTTCCCGTTATGCCCCCTTTATCCAGGACTTCATCTACAAAAGCGGGTGGAGCGCCTTGCGGGCGGTGCAGAACGCGGCAGGCGAAGTGCTGTTTGGCAGCGACGACAACCTGCTGCTGACTGCCTCGACCGCCAGTGGCAAGACCGAAGCGGCCTTCTTCCCGATCCTCTCCTTGCTTGAGGAAAACCCTTCATCCACCATTGGCGTGCTCTACATCGCCCCATTGAAAGCCTTGATCAACGACCAGTTCGAGCGGCTTGGCGAGCTTTGCGAGAGCCAGGGCATTTTGGTAACCCGGTGGCATGGAGATGTCCCTGACAGCCAGAAGCGGAGACTGCTCCGCCATCCCTCGGGGATTCTCCAGATTACCCCTGAGTCGCTGGAATCGATGTTGATCCATAAGCATATGGCCTTGCCGTCCCTTTTCGGGGACCTCCGCTTCGTCGTCATCGACGAGATCCACGCGTTGCTTCGGGGCGACCGGGGACTGCAGACCATCTGCCAGATCGAGCGTCTTGCCCGCGGGGCGGGTTGCGACCCCCGCAGGATCGGGTTGTCGGCCACCATCGGCAATCCGGCGGATGCGGGAATCCTGCTCGGGGCCGGTAGTCGGAGACGGGTGGCGATTCCCCGGCTTGACGGTGGTAAGGAGACCTGGCGCCTCTCGATGGAGCACTTCTTCCATTCCGATCCCCAGGCGGGGGAGCTGTCGAAAGAGGACGCCATACGCAAGGTCGACGCCCCGGATCCCGCAATCGCCTATATCTATGCGCATACGGCAGGTCACAAGAGCCTGGTGTTCACCAACTCGCGGGAGGAGTGCGAGACCGTCTGCCAGCAGCTTCGCCACATGTGCGAGGTACGCCACGAGCCCGACCGCTTTCTGATCCATCACGGGAATCTTTCCGCTTCCCTCCGCGAGGACGCCGAGAGGGATATGAAGGACGAGCTGTCGCTGAAGTCGGTCTGTGCCACGGCGACGCTGGAGCTTGGCATCGATATCGGCCGCTTGGAGCGTGCTTTCCAGATTGACGCTCCCTATACGGTCAGCGCGTTCCTGCAAAGGTTGGGACGGACCGGGCGGAGGGGGAATCCCTCGGAAATGTGGTTCGTCATGCGAGAGGAGCATCAGGACAGCAGGGCGATCAGTCCTGACCGGATTCCCTGGTATCTGATTCAGGGCATCTCCCTGGTCCAGCTCTATGCCGAGGAGCGCTTTGTCGAACCTCCGAGAATGGGACGGTTGCCGTTCAGCCTGCTCTACCACCAGACGATGAGCACGCTGGCCGCCGACGGGGAGATGACTCCCGCCGAGCTGGCTACCAAGGTACTGTCCCTCTCCAGCTTTTCGCGTATCAATCAGGATGATTACCGGGTGCTCCTACGGCACCTGCTTGCCATCGACCACATCGAGAAAACGGAAAATGGCGGCCTGTTTGTCGGGATCGCAGGGGAGAAGGTGGTCAATTCCTTCAAGTTCTACGCGGTATTTCAGGAGAACGTCGAGTATTCGGTCCACGCGGACAGCGAGGAACTGGGCACGATCGTCCGTCCCCCGGAACCGGGCAACAAGATCGCCCTTGCGGGAAGGGTCTGGAATGTCGACGAGGTCGACCATAGGCAGCTTCGTGTCTTGGTCACCCTGGTCAAGGGTTCGATTCCCGCCTATTTCGGGGATGTGGCGGGCGACATCCACACCCGTATCCTGGAACGGATGTACAAGGTGCTGTCAGACGATGAGGACTACCCATACCTTTTGCGGCATGCCCGTGCCCGGCTTTTTGAGGCGCGCAAGGTCTTCTCCCAGTCGAAGATGGAACGTCCCTTGATGCATCTTGGCGGGAACATGTACGCCCTGTTCCCCTGGCTTGGCACCTTCGCGTTCCTTGCCCTTGAGCGGCTGTTGAAAATCAAGTGCGCCAGCCGTCTCGGGTTGAAGGGCTTGGTTTCCTCGCGTCCCTATTACCTCCGCTTCACCATGCAGGCGGACGCCGGGGAGTTCTTCCAGGTGGTGCGGGAAGAGTCGTCCAAGCAGTTCGACCCGCTCGACCTGGTCTTTCCTAACGAGGTTCCCGTCTTCGAGAAATACGACCCGTACGTGCCAGAAGAGCTGGTACGCAAGGGCTTCGCCTACGGCGTACTGGATGTCAAAGGGATGAAAAAACGGGTGCTCTCCTGGGAATCTCGCTAAGGCAGGCAAGACAAGAAAGTAAGGTGTCTGTCTTCCTTGGCAAGGATTGTGATTGCTTTGTTTCTTGTCATGAAAATCGTTGTTTTAAGTCATATTTTTCAACAATTCTAAAAAAATGTACCCTCCGAAAAGGTGTCCCTTGCGCCTTCTTCTCCCAACGGTAAACTGGACGCAAAGGGTGGTTCCGAATGAAAGGAAACAAAAACAAGCGTGGAATTCTAGAACCGAGAAAGGTCCCATTCCTCAAGCTGGTAGACCAGTCGAAATATCTGTTGTTCATGGTTTTCCCCGGACTGGCGATTCTGTTGGTGTACCGGTATCTGCCGATGGTAGGCCTGATCATCGCTTTCAAACGGTTCAGCTTTGCTCTTGGATTGTTTCGTAGCAAATGGGTAGGACTTGACAACTTTTTCTTCCTGTTTACCAAACATCCCAACTTCTTTCATCTCGTGCGGAACACTCTATATATCAGCCTGCTAAAGTTGGTGTTCTTTTTTCCCGTTCCGATTTTTCTCGCTTTGTTGATTAATGAGGTCCCGGCAAGCAACCCATTCAAACGCTACGTTCAGACCATCATCTACTTGCCCCATTTCGTCTCCTGGGTCGTCTTTGGTTCAATCGTCATTCAGTTTCTGATGCCTGGAACCGGATTGATAAACAAACTCATCACAGCTTTTGGCGGCAAAGAAATATTCTTCATGGCGGAAACGGGATGGTTTCGGCCGATTGTAGTCTTCACCGAGATTATCAAATCTTCGGGATGGGGTAGCATCCTCTATCTTGCCGCTTTGACAGGCATTAATCCGGAACTCTACGAAGAGGCAGTCCTAGAAGGGGCATCCCGAAGGCAGAAAACCTTAATGATCACGATACCCTGCATTTCCGACACCATTATTACATTGCTCCTGCTGGAAATCGGAAAGTTGATGAACGTAGGTTTTGAACAAATCTATGTGCTCTACAACCCGACGGTCTATTCAGTCGGCGACGTGCTTTCAACCTATATCTACCGTATCGGCATCGGGCAGGCGAACTACTCGATTACTACAGCAATCGGATTGTTCCAGTCAGCCATTGGGCTCATTCTGATTCTGGGAGCAAACGCGGTGTGCAAGCGGTTGTTCGACAAGACGATCTGGTGAGGAGAAGACTAGCATGTCGAAGTATGAAAAAAAGAGTTCTATGGTTTTCACCTACCTGTTCCTAAGCCTCTTCGCTCTGTTGTGCCTGCTTCCATTCTGGTATGTGATCACCATCTCATTCAGCAACCCGTCTTTAGTGAGGGAAGGAGAGATTCACCTGTTGCCCGTCGGTTTCAACCTCAAGGCGTATCAAGTGATTCTCCGGGAGAAGACTTTCTATAACAGCTTCAAGGTGAGCGTCTTCCGCACCCTTGTCGGTTCCGCTCTGGCAATCACCGTGCAGAGCATGTTTGCTTTTGCTGTCAGCAGGCGGCATATGGTGTGCCGCAGATTGTTAAAGAGGATGGTGCTTTTCGCCGTTTTGTTTAACGGAGGTATCATTCCCACCTTTCTTGTCGTCTGCGACACGCACTTGTTCGACACCATCTGGGCTCTTATCATCCCTGTGGCGTTCAGTCCGTGGAATGTGATTATTCTGACCAATTTTTTCGAGTCATTGCCGGTTTCCTTGGAAGAGAGTGCGCGGATCGATGGAGCAAACGACCTCCAGATTTTCGGCAGGATTTGCCTGCCACTCTCCACCGCATCGATTGCGACGATTCTCCTATTCATTGCCGTGAGCCATTGGAACAATCTGATGGATGGAGTCATCTATATCAACAGTTCCCGCCTGAAACCTCTTCAGGTCTATCTGAACGACATGGTCATGAGGACTCAGATGCAGGACATGTTTGCGGATGCAGGGGATATGGAATTGCCTACGCTTTCGATACAGACAGCAGCTATCTTCGCATCCACAGTACCTATTCTCGTCGTTTACCCGTTTGTGCAGCGCTATTTCGTAAAAGGAGTAATGATTGGCGCGGTGAAGGGTTGAAGCTTGGTTACCACCTGCATGGCAGGATAAGGAGGTTTGTATGAGTACACGGAACAAGGTGTTGACACTTGCATTGCTGGTTGCAGGGTGTGTTGTGTTCGCACAGGGTGGCAAAGAGGCTGTTAGCAAAAAGGGAGAGATTCCCAAGCTTACCTTTTTGACCAATGTGAACGTTGATACCGAGGGATATGACGTCAATGAAAGTCCGTATCTGAAGTTCATTGAGGATAAATTTGGCGTAGACATCGAGATTATTACCGAGTCGACTCAGTATCAGGAGAAATTGAATGCTACCATGGCGAGCGGCAACTTGCCCGACTATGTCAATATTCTCAAGAAGGCGGACTTGCAGAGATGGGCGAGCGAGGGGCTTTTGATGCCACTTGATGATTTACTGAAGAAGTGTCCGAATCTTCAGAGTCAGATTATGCCTCTGGCATGGAGCCTGAGCACCTATGACGGTGACAACAAAATCTATGGTGTCCCGTTGCTCCGATATGATTCAACTCCGTTGATGACTTACGCTCGGAAGGACTGGATGGATAAACTTGGCATCAAACCTGAGGATGTGAAGACTACCGACGATTGGTACAACCTGCTGTACAAGTTTGTCCATGATGATCCCGATGGCAATGGAAAAAACGATACTATGGGCCTTGCATCCCGCAACAACGATTACTCGGCTGTCTATTTGACTTTCCCGGAGGCGTTTAACGGGGCCTGCGACCAAATTATAGATGGCAAAGTAATTCCGAATTATCTGACCCCAGGATACAAAGACTATCTGAAATACATGCAGAAGTTGTATGTTGATGGTCTGGTCGATCAGCAATACTTAGTTACCTCTTCCCAGCAGATGTGGGAGAAGATTCGTGATGGTAAGGTCGGAGCGTTTCTTGGGTTCTGGATGCTCACCGAACTTCGAAGCTTGAATGTGGATATTTCGAATTTTTATCCGATTGAGCCACCTCTTCGGTCCGATGGTTCTCGTAGTTTCTATCGCTATGGTTCCCCGATTCGTACTTACACGGCGATTTCCGCTACCTGCAAGAATCCGGAGAAGGTGATGGAGATTCTTGATTGGGCGGCGACGGAAGAGGGTGGCATTTTTGTCTTTGCCGGTATCGAAGGCCTTGATTGGAACCGCGACGCTAGTGGCAACATTGTCATCAAACCCGAAAGGCGAGGCAAGAATACCTCATTGCGCTTCATCTTGCTTGGAGCCCAGAAACCGAAGATTGACACCCCTGTCCTTGAGAGCCTGATGGCTCAGAGCTGGGGAGAGACAGGACTGAACGACTTGACGGTCGCCAGCAGGAGCGGGGGGTATGACGAGATTGAGATGGCAGCCCCTTATTTCCCTGAGCTTGCTGTCTATGATATCGATTCTCAAGTAAAGGAGTTCAGAGATCTTGCCATTATGGGGAAAATCGATATCGACAAGGAGTGGGATGGCTATGTGAAGAAGATCCTTGACGCTGGAGCTTCCCAGAAGATTAGGCTCATGACCGATTGGTACAACAAGAACCATAAATGAGTATTGAGTCCTCTCTGGTTTCTTTTCGCCGGGCTGGCAGACTTCTGCAATCCCGGCGGATTTCATGTACAATACGAAAATGGTGAAACGGGAAAAATCATTTTTCCTCAAAATTTTCGCTTCATATGTCGCCTTGCTTGCGGTGTTGCTCGCAATGGGGGTGGTTCTCTACGTGCATGCCTCTGGGGAAATCAAGGATCAAATTGAAAGCCAAGGGGAACAGATCTTGGTCCAAGTGGAGAAGGCTTTCAACGCCGAGTTCCAAAACGTGGAGATGATGCTGACTCAGATTTCGATGCGTCCAGAAGTCCGTTCGTTCATGCTTGAGGACAAGGTGAACGATGCGGAAGACGCCTATCATCTGAAGCAGATTATCAACAGCCTCTCCTCGTATTCTTTGCTTTCGGACTTTATCGGCAACTACTATATCTGGTTCTGGAAGAACGACTACGTGATTACCCGCTCCTATGCGTACCGTTCCGATGATTTTTTCCGCCTCTGCTACGGAGATAGCGGTATGAGTTATGAACAATGGGAGGCTTCCAAGAAAGCAAGGACTCCCTATGTGGGGTACGAACGTACCGTTCCCTCGGAGTTTGAGGGGTCGGGAGGGGGAAATGTCATCGAATATGGCCTTTCCGTCCCGCTTGGGGTCGGACCTGCTCTTGGATGTATCACCGCGATGGTCGACGAGTCCCAGGTGCAGGCATTGCTTTCCCAGTCCGCGCCTTGGGGGGTGAGTTACGCTTATATCGCCGATAACCGGGGAAACATCGTGAGCTTCCATGGAGATGGAGAGCAGGACATCTGTCGGCCTGACGAACTTCCTGCAGGAGACCACGGGTATTTCACCTGGGGGCGCGGCTCGAGCCGGCTTTTCCTTTCGTACGCACGAAGCGGAGATGGAAAATGGCAGTACGTAATCGCCTGTTCCCCACTGGAGATGCTCAGCCCCGTGGTTCGCATGAGGAACCGGTACCTGCTCCTTCTTGGGGCGCTTTTCGCGATTTCCCTGTTGTGTGTCTTCTTCCTTTCCTTCCATCAATCCAAGCCCCTCGGGGACATCGCCAGTTCGTTGGCCGCCAAGGATATTTCCGCTCACGACCTAGGGTCGCTAAAAGAAGCAGTAAGTAGCCTAATCCGGGACAACGACGCCTTTGCCGAGGAACGAGTTCGGCAGGATGAAATACTCCATTCGGTTTTTCTGCTTCGCCTTCTTCAAGGGACATTGTCCTCAGGCCCAAATTCTTTCGACAAGGATATTGAGAGATTGCAGATTTTGGTAGCCAAACGCTATCAGGTAGTGCTGATGCATCTTGAGGGTGCGGACGGCGAGGATCCTTTGGCGGACGTCCGCTTGGTGCTGAAGAGGAAGGCAGAGGAGAACTTCGAGGATTTCCGTCTGGAAACCGTCGATATCGATGTACGGACCATTGCGTTTATCTGTTTTTCTGACGTAGATGACAACATCGCATGTGGCCAGCAGATCCAATCCTGGTTCGACGAGCTTTCCCGTGAGATGGAACGTGTCTTGCACCTCCGGCAGATTGTTGTCCAAGGAAGTGTCGTGGATACCCCTTCGCGGATTCAGGAATCCTATGGTCAGGCTACATATGCACTTCAGAACAAACTGCTTGGGGGTGGTGGCAGCGGCGCTGGCATGGAGCGGGGGACTGGCTATCCGCTCGCCATGGAGATGCATTTGGTCAACGCTACCTACGAGGGCGATGTGGATGCAATCCGGGCTATCCTCACGAACTTGTTCCGGCAAAATGACATGTTTGTCCATGCGGATAACGAGGAGCTACTCCTTATGCTGGCGGCCCTGAAGAACACTTTGCTGAGAATTCTGCAATCTTCGTTCGGCCCTTCGGCAGATACTACGTTGCTCAAGAATCAGATTGAATCGATAGAACGATTGGACCAAGAGGACATCCTGGGTGTCTTTGCGCAGGTTTCAGGAGCCTTGGTAGTCCAGCGAAAGGGTGAGAAGGAGGAGTTCGCTCGGAAGATGCTCTCCTATGTCGATGCACATTATTTGGAGAAGAATTTCTCCCTCACCTCCGTGAGCGACCACTTCCGGCTCAATGAAAGCTATGTCTCCACTTATTTCAAGAAACATTACCATGTCAATTTCCTGATGTATGTGAAGAAGCGTAGACTGGATGAAGCCGCACGGTTGCTCAAGGATTCCGGCATGCCTGTAGAGTCTATCTCACACATGACCGGGTATTCCAATAGTCATTCGTTTCGCAGGGCGTTCAAGGAACGCTATGGCATCAGTCCTGCTGAATATCGGAATCGCTCGTAGCAGGGCGCTTTGTCTGCTGACAAGAGTGCGGAGACTGCCTTGAGACAGATCAAGGAGAAGCGCTACGCCGACAAGTTTCACCTGAAGAGGGGGAAGACGATCCACCTCTTGGGCATCGCCTTCTCCTCCACGGGCCACACCGTCCAGGAGTGGAAGGAAGAGGTGCTGGCCTGAGGGGAACGTATCGGGTTGTATCCGACTATGAGCAATGGTCCGGTATTTCGTGTACCCGGAAAATACGGATACCTCTGGTACTCCGCTTCATCCCATAAAAGCCTGTACAAAGCCAAAATGTGGCAAACCCAAGTATCAGGCATCAGACACCAGTCATGCAAAAAACCGTCTCGTCTGTGTACCGTCCCACACGAGCAGGCTTCCATACCCTTCGGCTTTCCCTGCTTGGACGATATCGACCTGGTGGATGGTCTCCTTTCGGCGGGAGATGAGGTCGTAGGCATGTCCTCCTGTTTCGATATGCCAGGCGCTGCCGAATTCCGGAGAAAGTTCCAAGCCGTCACCTTGGAAGGTGAGCGGAAGTGGCGCGATGGTGATCGGTGTGGGGGCGAATGCGGTAAGGGCGATGTAGTGGAAGGTTCCTTGGATGCAGGTGCCTTCTTCCATCCGGTTGTACATGGTGCTCATCGGGTAGGGCTTGGCGCTGATTCCATCGATTCCGGCAAATGCGAGGAAGAGCGCTCCAGCGTGTGTGGTGTCCGCCGCTATGGCTGGCATGGCATGCCATGCGATAGCTGCTTTGTCCACCGAGTAGTTGTCGTCGATGACCAATACCAGGTTGTCGAGCAACAGTACCCTGCGCCGGGTGATTTCCCCTGCCGGGTGCCGGAGTGTCATTTCCACCGCTCCCTTGGTGGTACGGCTTCCGATGGTGTCGGTCAGGCGCTGATAACTCCAGCTTCCTGCTGATGCGGCGTCCGTAGGGAAGAACACGGTATTGTGGGAAACGGGATTCTTCAGCAGTTCCCGTTCCAGGCAGTCACGGTAGGTGTAGCGTCCGCTGTCTCCGATAAGCAATTTCCCGTCAAGGACGATGTCGACATGCCCTTGGTCGAGATGCCCATGGCCGCTGCCCAGCGGACCAGCATGGGTATGGACTTCGAACCGTCCTTCCCGCAGGTAGCTGTTCCCGCTTGCCCTGGCAAAGGTATCATGGCGATTGGCACGGACTTTCCAGGAAGGTTTCACAAGCCCATCCATCGCGTTCTCGAAGAACCACCCCCGGTAAAGACGCCGGTCGTGAAACAGAATGGATGCAAGGGTAAGCAGGTCCCCGACCTGCATCAGGTCGCTGTCCCCTTGGGGGTAGACGTGGTCCTTGCCGTACGTGGATCTGGCCAGTCCCTCTGCCAACAGTTTTGTAGTCGAGAAAAGGGTGCCTTTGCGGATGCCGGTGACGAGCAGCGCATCCAGTGCGGCGTGGAGCACATGGGCATGGTAGAGCGGACTCTGTTCCCAATGCATGCCATCCTCCAGCGTCTGCAAAGAGAGCTCTTCGGCAAGCCTGTCCAAGGCGGTCTCAATCCACAGTCGGTTGTCCGTATGGAGGCCAAGCAGAAGGAGCCCATGGTCGCCGATGACACCCCAGTTGGAGAGCCGGTGAAAAGGGCCATGCGTCTCGAAAAGCACTCTGCCATGCTCCTTGAGCGACTGCTCGATCTGACCGGCAAAAGGAATTTTCCCCGGCATCAACTCCAGGATCCGCAGCCACACCTCGGCCCTGATGCCGCATTCAAGGCTCCGCCAGGTGCTCTTCTTTCGGCCTTCCGTGTAGGGCTGTTCGTCAAGAAAATCCTTCCAGACAGAGAGAAGCGTTGCTTTATATGGTTCCCTTCTCGTCGCGAGAAAGGCGTGACAAAGGGAGGCAAGCACGCTGTGGCGGGCAAGGGCGAAGACCCATTCCTCGTCCCCATAGGGAATGGTCTCCCAAGGGACATGGTCTGTATAGGAGACCGGTTCGAGGCACTTTTCCATCTCGTAGTGCCCGTTATGGATGATCTGGTGGCGAACCATCAGGTCCGCCTGCGTCCGCTCATAGTTCGGCAATTGGCCGGAAGGATAGGTTGTCGCCCACATCTTATCGCCCCTTGTGTCTCGCCGCCACTGAGTCGGCGTAGGCCTTGGGGGACATGCCGACATAGCGGTTGAAGACTCGTATGAAACTGGTCGAGCTGTTGAAACCCATTTCCTGTGCCAAGTCCACGATATGGGTCATAGGATTCTGTTCGAGAATATCCTTTGCCCGGTCGACACGGTACTGGTTGAGATAGTTCTTGAAGGTGTCGTTGGAAAGCTGGCTGAAGAGCTTGCCACAGTACTTGGCGGTGATGTTGAACTGGTTCGCCAGATCCTGCAAGCCGATATCCTCGCAGTAGTGGTGCTGGATATAGGTGCGCATCAGCGCGAGCATCTTGTCGTTGTCGCTCAACCCGCGCTGTTTCACCACCATGGAGATATTCCTTGCGCAGGAAAAGAGCGAGTCCAAGGTCTCCGGACGGGAGCTCTCCTGGTAGACGGTCGCCCAGTTCATCTGTGTCCCGTAGAGCTCCTTGGTGGTGGTCTTCAGCTCCTGAAGGGCGCGCTGGATGGTCGAGGACACCGCGTAGACCAGTCCCTGGAAGGCAGGGCCTGCCAAATGATGGTTGCTCTCCATGATTTCCTGGATGGCGAACTCCACCTGGTCGGTTCCGAGTGTCATTGCCTGCAGGAATTCCTTCTCGACGGAAAGGGGGTAGGAGTAACTGTTCTGGTCGAAGGTCCCGACGTCGGCGCTGGTCAGGATCCGCTTCTGGGGGTTGGTCAGCCGGTACTCCATGATGTGGCGGGCCTGCCGGAAGGCCTGTCCGAGATGTTGTGCTCCGTAGACCGGGTCGGAGAGGGCGGCCTGGACACTTGAATCCCCGAGGAGCGAGTTGATCTTCTGCGTCAGGTCGCTGCCATCGTCCTGGGCGATGATCACGTCCAGTTCGTCGTTGTAGCGCAGGTATCGGAGGCTTGCGTCCTGGCGCGTTGCTCCCTCGATGCGCAGCGGCATCAACTTCTCCTCGTCCGTGTCGTAGTGGAGCGTGATGACGGTGTAGGTCCGCTCGTCCGGTTCCGCCATCCCCTGCAGGGCGTGGAAGTCCCGCCTCCGGTTCTCTTCTGCCTTCTTGTCCTGCATCAGATCCTCCAGCTCGAGGGAAAGCCTTTCCATCTTTTTTCCGTTCTCTTTGATCAAGGCGAACTCGTCGATTTTCCCGCCATCATCCTCGGCCGAGGGGAGCACTTCCCTAATCGGTCGGTAGAGGTTGTCCGCCATTTTCTTTAGGGCGAGGAAACAGATGAAGAAGATGCCGAGAACACACAGGACCGTGGTCAGCGTAAAGGCCCAATAGGGGGGAAGATCCATGGAGATATACAGGTTCCATGATGTCCCGCTTATCGGGTAAACCGCTAGGAAACGATTGCCTTGTGCCAGATACGGGATCTTGTCCAGTCGTTTGCAGGCTTCTGAAAAGCTCTCGTCTCCCTGGAGGCCGGTGACGAGGATCTGCGCGTCGCTACCGATGGCATAGTGCATTTCCTCTTCTTCGGGGATGATGGAATCCATGTCGATGCGGGTGATGATGACTGCCCGGGGAACGGCATAGCCATACGTTGTGACGATGGATAGTTCGCTCAACCGCCCATCTTTGTAGACGGGTAGCAGCACCGGAGTGGCAATCTGCTCCACAACCAGCCGGTTGATGCATTGCCGCTGTTCCTCGTCCAGATGGGTTTCGTCCCTGAAATACGCTTCCCTGGAAGTGGTTCCTTGCTTGGTGACCGTCGTCCCGTCCGCCATCGTTCCGGTCACGGCCAGGTCGAAGGTGATGCTGGAAATGGGGCTGATGCTTTTTTGCAGCTCCTTCAACAGCGCGATGGAATTGAAATAGAAATGGTTCAGGTCCTTGCTTTCCGCCCAGGCGGAGAGGGCGTCGGAGGAACGGAAAGACTCCTGGCTTCGCAGGATGGTGGTGAATGAGGTATCCACATACCGCGCGAGGCTGGAGCTCGCGATACGCTTGGAGGCGATGTCCGCATTGCGCAACTGCCGCATCAGGCTTCCCACCAGAAGGCCGCAGACCAAGGTGATGACCAGCGCGAGCAGCAGGAACATGGTGGATAGTTTGTGCCGGTAGACTCCTTTCATCGATATCCTCCCTCCGCCCCCTATTGTAGCCGACAAAACCAAGCGGTGGAGGAAAATCGGATGATTCGGGAATTTTGTCGATGATTTGGTTTTTTGCTGATGCCTTTTGTTCCAAATTGACGGAGTTCGGGAAAAATGCTGATTGGCAGGTCCGGAAAGCCATGGGAGAAAAAGAATGTCTACAAAAGGAGTTCGCATGCTTCACCGAAAGGAATCCATTGCACACCGCGTCTGGAAGGACTGGGACCTCTACCTGCTCCTGATTCCAGGTTTTATCTGGTATCTGCTGTTCTGCTACAAGCCCATGGTCGGGCTTCGTACCGCGTTCTATGATTATAATGTCTTCCGGGGGTTTGCCGGTAGCACCTTTGTCGGGTTCGCCAATTTCCGGGATTTCATCGATAGCCCTGATTTCATCAGGACCATCAAGAATACATTGCTGATTGCGTTCTGGCAGATGGCGATCTGTTTTCCTGTGCCGATTGTTCTCGCCATCGCCATCACCGAGATGAAATGCAAGTTCATCAGCAAGCTGACCCAGACGGCAACCTTCCTTCCTTATTTCATCTCCGTTGTGGTCGTCTGCGGCATGGTGGTCAGCTTTCTTTCCCCCTCCACTGGCATCATCAACCTGCTACGCGTGAAGCTGGGCCTTGAACCAATCTATTTCATTGTCAACCCGCACTGGTTCCGCCCGATCTACACGTTGATGACGCTGTGGCAGACAGCGGGGTTCAACGCGATTGTCTACATCGCCGCCCTGATGGGAATCGACCCCGAGCTTTACGAGGCCGCCATCATCGATGGGGCGGGGAAGTGGAAGCGGATCATCCACATCACGCTTCCCTCGATTGTCCCGACCATCGTCACCATGTTCGTCATGAATATCGGCAAGATGGTCAAGGTCGGCTATGAGTCGATCCTGTTGCTCTACAATCCCTCGACCTATTCGGTGGCAGATGTCATCAGCACCTACGCCTTCCGCGTCGGCATCGAGAACGGCAATTACGGACTTGCGACTGCCGCCGGTTTGTTCGAGGCGCTCGTCGCCCTGGTGCTGGTCACCATCGCCAACAGACTCAGCCGCAAGCTGACGGAAAACAGCCTGTGGTGAGGAGGAATCCATGAGCAAGCAAACGAATAACGCGCGATATTTGATGGGGAAAGGGGAGCGGTCCTTCAACGTGGTGGTCAACATCATCGGCGTCCTGGTCTCCCTGCTTTGCCTCTACCCGATCGTCTATGTGCTTTCCGCCTCGTTCTCCCGGCCGCTGTTCGTGGAGAACGGCACGGTCACGCTGTTGCCCGTGGGAACCACGCTGGACAGCTATCGGGAGGCCTTCAAGAAGCCTGGCCTTTGGATGAGTTATGCCAATACGATTTTCTACACGGTCGTCGGGGTCGCGGTGAACATGGCCTTTTCCACGACGATGGCCTACGCGCTCTCCAAGAAGCGTTTGGTCTTCCGGAAGTTCTTCACCTTGTTCTGCGTCTTCACCATGTGGTTTTCTGCGGGTATCATCCCGCTGTACATGACCTTCCGCGACCTCCGCTTGCTTGACACCCGCTTCGCGATCCTGTTCGGCTTCTCGATCAACACCTACAACCTGATCATCATGAAGAGCTTCTTCGAACAGGTTCCTTCCTCGTTGGAGGAGGCCGCTTTCATCGATGGGGCGAGCAACCTGCGGATTTTCGCCCAGGTCTATCTGCCACTTTCCAAGCCAGCGTTGGCCACCGTCGGGTTGTTCTATGCGGTCAACCGCTGGAACAGCTACTTCTGGGCCATGAACCTGTTGACCAGCGACAGCAAGTTGCCCCTGCAGGTGCTGCTGAAGAAACTGATTGTGGACAAGGTGTCCAACGAGACCGAGGCGGCGATTGTCACCGCAAGCTCGACCTGGAGCCCGACCACGGTGATTTACGCAATCATCATCATAGCAATCGTACCGATGCTGGTCGCCTATCCGTTCATCCAGAAATATTTCAAGACCGGCCTGACCATCGGTGCCAATAAAGGTTAAAACCCTACAGAGGGAAAAGGAGATATGCACATGGAAAAACGAAGCTGTATGTTGCTGGGAGCCGTGCTTCTGAGCGCGGCGTCTCTCTTCGCGGGCGGAGCGAGCGAAGCCCCCAAGGCGGAATCCGCCCAGAGTACCGGCGCGGTGAAAACCAAAGTCACCTACCCGGTTCCGACCAAGGACGGGGCTTTCCCGCTGCCCATCACCTCGAAGCCGACCGAGTTCACCATTTTCCTGAACTTCAACAACATGCCCTTCGACTCCTCCTGGCCAGTCTGGCAGGAGATGGCGAAGCGGACCGGAATCAGCCTGAAGAGCGTGATCAGCAAGTCCAATTCCAACGAGAAGGAGGCGTTCAACCTGATGCTCTCCTCCGGCAAGCTTGCCGATGTGATCGGGTATGTAAGCGCCACGGATCTGGAAAAGCTTGGTCATGATGGGGGGCTGTTGCCGCTGAACGACCTGATCAGGCAGTATGCACCGCACATCCAGTGGTACCTGGACAACGACAAGAAATTCGCCAACACCGCCTATTCGCTTGATGGCAACATCTACTACGTGCCGAAGAACCAGACCCTGAAGTTCTCCGAGTTCTGGTGGATCCGCAAGGACTGGCTGGACAAGCTTGGATTGCAGACCCCGACGACGGTGGATGAGCTGCACGACGTCCTCTTGGCCTTCCGCAACGGGGATCCCAACGGAAATGGCAAGAAGGACGAGGTTCCCCTGTTCGACCGTGCCGGTAACAAGATGCCGGACGAATACCTCTGGCTGTGGGACTCCAGCACCGAGTTCTATGTGCGTGACGGCAAGGTGGAGTTCGAGCCGCTCGGAGCCAATTTCGAGACTGCGGTGACCAACCTGAGAAAATGGTACGAAGAGGGCATTCTCGACCCTGAGTTCTTTACCCGTGGCCCGAAGGGCAGGGATATCCTGATGACCGCGAACCTGGGTGGCTGCACCCACGACTGGGTCAGCGCGGGAAACTACAACACCAAGTTGCAGAACGAGTATCCCGGTCTGGAGATGGTCGCGTTCGCTCCTCCCGCCGACCAGCACGGAGTCGTCAAGGAACGGACTGAGCGCTTCCCGGGAGTCGGCTGGGGTATTTCCACCCAGTGCAAGGACCCTGTCACGCTCATCAAGTTCTTTGACTACTGCTTCACCCCCGAAGGACAGGAGCTGCTCAACTGGGGTATCGAGGGCCTGACCTACACCAAGGATGCCGATGGTACCAAGCACTTCATGGACAATGTCCTGAACAGCGAGCTGACCCCGGTCGGATATCTGCGTAGCCTGGGTTGCTTGTATCGTGTCGGTTGCTGCCAGGACGCCAACTATGAGATTGCTGTGGCTTCTCCCGCCGCGCAAGCCGCCGCGCGCCTGTATGAGTCCCACCCCGAGTGGTATCTCAGCGAGGAACCGCCGTACGCCGATGGCAGGCTGGACATGAAGCTCCGCCCTGAGGATGACGCGCAGTACAAGAAGGTCATGTCTACGATCCGCCCCTACGTGGATGAGAAGTTCCAGTCCTGGATTCTCGGCACCTCCGACTTCAAGAGCGACTATCCAGCCTTTGTCAAGGAGCTGAAGAGCCGTGGTATCGACGATGCCATCGCAATCGTCCAGCGCGGATACGAGGCATACACCCACCGCTAAGTGTTCCGGTCCGGGAGGAGGGCAAACGTGAAACGAAAGAACCTGCTGTATGTCTTTGCAGACCAGTGGCGTGCATCTGCTTTGGGATTTGCCTGCAAAGACCCTGTCTGTACTCCACATATGGATATGTTCGCGGCTCGCTGTGTTTCTGCCCACGCAGTCTCTTCGTATCCGCTTTGCTCTCCCCACCGGGCCGCTTTGCTCACGGGCAAGCATCCGCTTGCCTGTGGCTTTTGGACCAACTGCAAGGCGCCGATGCCCGACAGCCCTGACCTGAAGGACTCCGAGGTCTGTATCTCCGATGTCCTGAAGGCGGCCGGATGGCAGACCTGCTATGTCGGGAAATGGCACCTGCAGAGAAGCGAGAGAAACGACAGCCAATCACCGGCAAGCGGTGCGCGGAACTGGGACGCCTACACGCCACCAGGCAAGGGGCGCCACGGATTCGATTTCTGGCATTCCTATGGTGCCTGGGACCAGCATCTCGAGCCCCATTACTGGGAAAACAGCCCTGAGATGATCCGGGTGCACGGATGGTCGCCGGCCCACGAGACGGATGTGCTGCTTGACTGGCTTTCAGGGGCTGTCGCAAAAGAGGAACCCTTTTGCGCGTTCCTCTCTTGGAATCCGCCGCATCCGCCCTACGACAAACTTCCCGAAGGGTTGCAGGAACGTCACATCAGACCGTCCTTCGAGCCCAACGTTCCCGAAACATGGAGAACGGATTCCCGCTACCTGAAGTCCTATCACGACTATTTTGCCGCGGTGGAGGGCTTGGACGAGCAGTGGGGAAGGATCATGTCCTTCCTGGACGAGCACCAGCTCTGGGACGACACCATCGTCGTCTTGTCCGCCGACCACGGAGACATGATGGGTTCCCATGGCCTGTACGGAAAGAATGTCTGGTACGAGGAGTCGATTGCCATCCCTTGGTACCTGTACGATGCAACGCTGGCACCGGGAAGCCGGGATGTCCTCTTGGCCAGCGAGGACCAGGCTCCGAGCCTGCTCTCGCTGCTTGGGGTGCCTGTTCCCCCGTGCATGACCGGCCTTGACCAGAGCACGGCCCTGATACAGAACCTCAGGGGAAAGCGCGAGGCGGTCTACCTGACGATGATTCCCGGCATGCCGGACTTGGTGGAGTCCTATCGGAAACGGGGGATGGACAACAAACGGTACGGGTGGAGGGGAGTCAGGACAAGGAAATGGCTCTACCTGCACCACAAGGGGACCCAGGCGGGAGAAGCGGAATACCGGCTCCTCTACGACCTGGAACATGACCCGTATGAGATGCGCCCCTGCCAGCCGGACGAGCGCCAGGCCGCCCGGTTCGAGGGATGGATGCGGGGTGAGGCAAAGGAGATAGGAGACCTGTTTTATGAAGGTGAGTGAACTCAAGGACTGGAATGGCCTTGACGAGGCGATCGACCGGGCCCTCGCCCAAACCGACAAGGCGCTTTCCCTGATGGGAGACTCGTTCAAATACTCGGTGAGCGAGCACCTCTGGTATCCGAAAAGCCAGAATGTCGAGTGGACAACCGGTTTCTGGACCGGGGAATTGAACCTTGCCTATGAGCTGTCCGGCAGGCAGGGATATCTGGACGCGGTTTCCAGGCAGATGCCCTCCTGGCTGGACAGGATCGAGAACCGCATCGACGTCGACCATCACGACATGGGTTTCCTCTATTCCCCTTCCTGTGTCGGCTTCTACCAGTTGACGGGAAGCCTTACCGCCCGCAAGGCCGCCTTGCTTGCGGCAGACAACCTGGTCTCCCGCTTCCAGGAGAAAGGGCAATTCATCCAGGCTTGGGGAAAGCTGGGCGATCCGGACAACTACCGGCTGATCATCGATTGCCTGCTCAACCTGCCGTTGCTGTTCTGGGCGACACGGGAGACTGGCGAAGAGAAATACCGCGACGTCGCCCTGCGGCACCTGCATACCGCCCTCCCATTGGTCATGCGTCCCGACCATTCGACCGTCCACACCTATTTCTTCGATCCCGAGACTGGAAAGCCCACCCATGGACGGACCGCCCAAGGGTACCGGGACGGGTCGGCCTGGGCGAGAGGGCAGGCGTGGGGTGTCTACGGCAGCGCGCTCGCATGGCGCGAGACCCGCGAGCAGACCGCCTATGACGACTTTTACGCGACATTGGATTTCTTCCTTTCCCACCTTCCTTCGTCGGTCATCCCGTTCTGGGATTTCGATTTCACCGAAGGATCGGCCGAGCCGAGGGACTCCTCTTCGCTGGCCATCGTCATCTGCGGCATGCTGGAGATGGCAGACCATGAAAGGCAGGCAAAGGCGGATGAACTCCGGGACAGGGCGAGGCGTCTGTGCGGGGAGCTCTTCAACCGCTGTGCGGTCAAGAACCCCGAAATCTCCGATGGGCAGCTGCTCCACGGCACCTATGCCCGCAAGAGTCCCTACAACACCGTCCGCAACCGGGGCGTGGACGAGTGCAACGTCTGGGGCGATTATTATTATCTTGAGGCGCTCCGGCGTCTGAAGGGTGGTTGGAAACCCTATTGGTGAGAGTCATGAAGCAGCAGAACATCCTGATGGTCGTCGTCGACCAGTTGGCCTCGCGCGCCCTAGAGGGCAAACACAAGACTCCGAATCTGGACCGGTTGCGCGAGATGAGCCGGAGCGCCGAGTGCTGCATCACCCAATGCCCGCTCTGCCAGCCTTCCCGTGCCAGCTTCTGGTCCGGTCTCTATCCCCATGAGACCAACGTGCTCTCCAACGGTCGGAAGTGGCCGGCCAAGCCGATTCCCGCTACGGTGGAGACACTGGGGCGGGTGCTTGCCAAGGCAGGGTACGAGACCCGCCACTTTGGAAAGCGGCATGACGCGGGAGCCCTTGGAGGGTTCTGGTGCGAGGAAGAGGGGCAGACGGTCGTTCCCGACACTCCGTCGCTTCCTTTCAACTTCGATACCTACAACGATGTTTTTACCCGCGGGAAGGTTCTTGAATTTCTGAAGGAAAGGCAGTCGCCCCGGCCGCTCGCCATGGTGGTCGACCTCGTCAATCCCCACAACATCTGCGGATGGGTCGGGTTGCACAAGGATGGCAAACCCGATGGGGAAACGGATGGTCTTCCCGAACTGCCACCCAATTTCGAGTTCGACGACATCGCGAACCGGGGCACTCCGGTACAGTATCTCTGCTGTACCCATATCCGGCAGGGCCAGGCCTCCCACTGGAGTCCGTTGCTTTTCCGGCAGTACCTGAAAGCCTACCAAGGATACCTGTCCTTGGCGGACCAGATGATCGGGGATGTGCTCCAGGCGTGGCAGGACAAGGGGCTGGGTGGCTATATCCTCTTCTGGTCCGACCATGGAGACTCGATGGCCAGCCGGCACATGGTGACCAAGGATGTGTGCCTGTACCGGGAAACGGTAGAGGTCCCGCTCTTCATCAGCGGGCCGGATGTCAAACCCGGTATCCTGAGGGGATTGTCGGAGCTTCTCGACATCGCTCCGACAATCTGCGGCCTGCTGGGTCTGGAGAAACCTGCTTCCTTCCGGGGCAAGGACCTTTCCCGCCTCCTAAGGGAAGGCGGCGCGGTGGACCGTCCCTATGCGGTCAGCCAATGGCACACCGAGTGGGGCTATACGGTTTCCCCCTGTCGGCTGGTCCGCACGCCAGAGGCCTCCTACATACGCTACCTTGAGCCCGGAGTGCGGGAAGAGTATTATGACCTCGCCTCCGATCCTTTCGAGGAGCGCAACGTCGCTTCCCGTCATTCAAAAGAAGTCGCCGCGATGCGGAGCCTTTTTGCGGAATATCTCAGGGAAAGCCGCGATCCGTTCGAGAGCCTTGCCTGGAACGCGGACAGGCGGTGGAGAAGCCATGAGCTGGGCTTCTGCCATCACGAGGGGCCGACTGCCCCCGAGGTGGAGCCATGACACCAGAAGCACTCCTTGAGAAGTTCTCGATTCCTGGGACGTTCCTGTCTTCGAAGGCCAATACCCAGGGGCATATCAACAGCACCTTCGTCTGCAGTTTTCGCGAGGATGGAGGGCTGAAGCGCTACATCCTCCAGAAGATCAACCGCTTGGTGTTCCACCATCCCGAGAAAGTGATGGAGAACATCCTGCTGGTGACAAACTGGATCCGGCGGCAGCTGAAGGACGATCCAGAGGCCGACCGGAAATCCCTATGTGTCATTCCGTCAAGGGAGGGGAAACCCTACGTGGTGGACGAGGAGGGCGGGTACTGGAGGGTCTATCCCTTCATCGAGCGTTCCAAAGCCTACGAGAAGCTGGCCGATACCCGCAAAGCCTACCAGTTCGGCAGTGCCGTCGGTCATTTCCACAACCTGCTCAGCACGCTGGATGGCCATAGGCTCTCGGAGACGATTCCCCACTTCCACGACATGGGCATGCGCTACCGGCAACTGGAAGCGGCGATGCGGCGGGACCCGAAGGGGCGGCTCGCCACGGTAGGCGACGAGATTGGTTTCCTCATGGAGCGTAGACAACGCGGATGTGTGCTCTGGGACGGTATGGAACAGGGAGTCCTTCCGCTCCACATCACCCACAACGACACCAAGCTGGACAATGTGCTGTTCGACGAGGACAGCGGGGAAGTGCTCTGCCTGATCGACTTGGATACCGTCATGCCGGGTACGGTCCTCTTCGACACGGGAGACATGCTCCGTACCGCTTCCAACACCGCGGAGGAAGACGAGCGGGACCTGGAGAAGGTGGATTGCGACATCAGTCTCTTCCAGGCGATCCTTGCGGGATACCAGGACGAGGCAACATTCCTGACTGGATCCGAGCGGAGCCTGCTGGCCGAGAGCGGGATCATCATGACCCAGATCATGGCTGTCCGTTTCCTCTCCGATTATCTTGCCGGGGACGTCTACTACCACATCGACCGTCCCGGACACAACTTGGATCGCGCACGCTGCCAGATTGCGCTGATCAAGGTGATGGAGGCGAAGCGGCCAATCCTTCACGGGTAAAAAAGGGAAGTCCTGGATCTTTCCGGCTTCGTTGGAAACGAAACGTTCTCTTTTTTGAAAAAATGTACTTGACTGCCGCTGGCGGAGTCTGTATTGTTTGAGATGTTAGTTAGGAAATCCTAACCAAATGAAGGTTGCGATGTCAGACGAGAGAGTGGTTCGGCAGTGTTCCCCTACGCTGGCTGGCATCAAGACCGGCAACCTGTTTCCTTGCGATGATGTCCTGTTGCGTGCAGATATCCGCAAGATGAACCGAAAACTGGTTCCCAAGGGCCTTCGGATGATTCCGATCCGTTCGCGCCAGAGGACGCTTGTCTATCTCTACCGGCCGGGACGGTTGGAAAGGGATTTGCAGACACCTGGTGCCCGACGGATTCTTATGGAGCAGGGATATGCGTCCGGAAGCGAGGGACGGATGGTGATGCAGCTCGTCCGGCGTTTTGGCCGGGATGGCGGTTGCTTTCCCCATGAGGTCGGGCTTTTCCTCGGATATCCGCCGGAGGACGTCGAGGCCTTCATCCACCATCGCTCCGATGCCTGTTGCGTGGGATGCTGGAAGGCGTTCGGAAACAAGGAACAGGCACAGCGGAAGTTCACGATGTTCAAGAAATGCACACATACGTACTGCGGGCTCTACGAAAAGGGCATGCCTGTCGAGAAGCTTGCGGTGAAGGAGTAAGGAATATGAAAGTCGCGATAGTGTACTGGAGCGGGACGGGAAACACCCAGGCGATGGCAGACTGCGTAACCGAGGCGGCGAAGGCCAAGGGCGCGCAGGTCGACGAGATGCTTGCCTCATCGTTCTCCCCTGGGGAGGTGACGGAATACGACGCGATCGCGTTCGGATGTCCCGCGATGGGGGACGAGGTTCTGGAAGAGAGCGAGTTCGAGCCGATGTTCGCCTCTGTCGAAGGTTCCCTGCGTGGGAAAAAAATCGCCCTGTTCGGCTCGTATGGCTGGGGTGGCGGTGCGTACATGGACTCCTGGAAGGAACGGGCGGAGAACGATGGGGCTGTCGTGGTGGACACCGTCGTCTGCGAGAACGCTCCTGACGACGATGCCCGCAAGGCGTGCATCGCCCTTGGAGAAACATTGGTTGGTTAAACTTCGGACCCATTGGATGGGATAGTTGTCTCGAAGGATTTCCGATATGGATTCCGCCCCTCACACTCCGGGCGGAATCCTTTTGCTTGCAGCGAGGCTGAGCCGCCTTCAATCCTCCAGGGTGACGACAATCTTGCCGTTGGTCTAGTCGATGCGTCACGGAGCTGGCTGAAGGGATACTTCAATCCGGCCAACGGCAGGAGGTGATGGCAAAGGCAGGGGCCTTCCGGTAGCAGCAGCGCATTCTCTGCGTAACTGTCCTCATGATCGCGTCCACAGCCGTCCTCCACCTTGGAAATGCGCACAGATTCCGTTTCTTGTCTTGGAGAAATCCCTTCCATCTTGACGATACGGTCTGCGAACGGCTTGCCGATTGTGGCTGTATCAAATACCAGCTTTCCATTGACGGGATGGAGAAAACCCATGACTGGTTCCGCAGGCCGGCATCACCCCATCCGAAATACCGGAATCTGCTTGCCCGGTGCGATGCGAAATTCCAGCAATACGAGAAAGATCCGGATTGCGTGAGGTACGTTAACCGGAAAGACCACCTTTGGATGTTGTGTCAGTATGAGACTGGTATTTTTAAACCAAATAAAGATTCCGAAAAGGGTATTATATATTGATATATTGTAAACACACCCATCTTGCCATCCATTCTCGATGGAGAATCGTACTCAAAGAAAGCTACCCTGGTGACAGTGTCCTATCCTTAGGAGAGACGGAAGGAACTCGGTTGCAATACCCGTAGGTCGTACGGATTTACTCGTTGATGACACATCTGGTCGCGACCTGCTCGTCTACTGGAAACATGGTATCATCAAGAAAGTAAATCTCGGAGTATTTTTCCCCGCTAGGAGTCTTTGCATTGTATCTCCTGCTTACAGCCATTTTCCCTCCAAACACCCAATATCAGAATTACGTATTTTTGAACGATTGAGAAACCTTTTGGGCTGGAGTTTTCTTCCAATCCTTCTTGAGGAAGTGTTGCTGGTATCACAAAAAAGATTCATCGACCAAGGCCGCCCTAAGTACAGTCATTAGGGACTTGCTATCCCGCGATGAATCCGTCATCAATAGTACAATCAAACCAGAATCCGTCAAGCCCGATGTCCAGGCACAGGGCATCTCACTCCGGAACAGGCGCAGAAAGACCGCACCTGGGAGAGCCAGCGTTTTGGGGCGCAGAGGTGCACATGCAATCCTGTTTGGGAGAGCATGTCGCGGGACTTCATGGCGTTCGCGCAATCGTATTTATCCAAAAACATCTATCAAATTTCCAGAAATACAGACTTACACTGAAACAAAAGGGGTTTCTCATGAAGAGATTTGTTTCTTTGCTCTGCCTGATGGCTTGCTCGACGGCTTTGTTCGCCGGAGCCTATCTCAATGTGAATGATCTTGATCCGGTCAAAATCACTTCGAACAAAAGCTATGATGACGTGAAGGTGCTGGCGACCGCGGAGAAAGCGGTCACCGTGGAGGCGGTTCCCGTCAGCCGCGAGGCGGCGGATGGCGAGGTCTTCAATGCCCGCATCAAGCTCGGTGGTTCCGGAAACGCGACGTATCGTGCGCTTTCATTCAATGGAAAGAAAGGGGAGACCCTGGTTGTCTACCTCAACTCTTCCAGCAAGACGGACGCACGTCAGTTGGCTTTGGTCAATGCCGCGACAAAGGCCGAGGTGACGGTCTTCACCGCGCCGCCGGATGATGAGGCGCATGCAGGCAAGGCTGGTTGCACCATCCCCGCCGATGGCACCTATCTGCTGTACTCCAAGGGCAGCGGCATCAACCTGTACGCGGTGATCTGCGAGTAAAAAGCTATGAAAAAGACACTGGCATTGTTGCTGTTGCTGGTGTCCTCCTCGTTGCTGTTCGCATCGTGGGCCGGCACGAAAGCGCCGGTCATCACTTCCATCGCCCCTTCCGCTTCAGACCCGTTCCAGGTCGAGGTCAGATTTGATTTCGAGACGTCTGGCGAGGCGGGGGACAAGGCGAGTGTCGAGTGCTACGACGCGAGGGGAAACCTGGTGGACGCCAAATCGGTCGGCCGGAGCCGCAAGCTGGAGAAAAAAGCCAGCTTCACGCTTTCTTCCTCGGGAGACTACTCGTTCGTGGTTCGTGGCAAGAAGCGGAACGAGGAAGACAAGCTGTCTTCCCGCCAGTCCTATCACTATACCTACCCGCTCGTCCCGCCGGAAGTGACAGTGAAGAATACGGGGGGCTATTCCTTCCTTGTCAGTTGGAAACCCGTCAGGGAAGCGGAAGCGTATCTCGTATCGGTCGGTGAAGGAGAATACCAGACCAACGGCCTTTCCTATTCGTTCAAGGCGTTGCAGCCGGGGAAAACCTACCAAGTCGCCGTTTCCGCCCTCCGGGATGGAACGCGGGCGACATCGAGCCAGCGCAAGACCGCGCGCGAGGATGCGGATAGGGACTGGCGTTTCACCTGGTTCGGGCAGTCGACCAAGGGGACGCTCAACCGCATGGAGATGGTCGACGCGGACAACTTGCAGTTCCGTCTCTTCTCCTGTTCGGAAACCCCCAATGGCGATATCGACGAGAAGGGAGGCAAGTTCACAGCCTTCCACGACGGCATCTCCTACTACTATACGGTCATCGACCCGAAACGGGAAAACTTCACGCTGACGGCTACCTTCACCATCGACTTCCTCAACCCGACTCCCGATGGGCAGGAAGGCTTCGGCATCGTGGCGATGGACTCGCTCGGGACGGACGGCGTTGCCATGGAGAACCACTACACCAACTCCGCGGCAATTCTCGCCACCAAGTTCGAGGACACGATCGATGGCGTGAAGTATACCTGCAAGGACACGCTTGGCTCCCGCTTTGTCACCGGGCTGACCAACGAAATCGTACAGGGCGGGGACGCGGAAATCTCCAAACGAGGAAAGAGCGTCAGCAAGGCCTATAGCTACTACTATTATGATTTGGTGGGAAAAGGACAAAGCTACACCATCACCTTGAAGATGGACAACACGGGCTTCCACGCCATCTATCCCAACACCAGCGCCAACAAGGAGCAGGTCGAGGAATATGTCCTGTATGGCAAGGATAAGCTACTCCAGCAGGATCCCGAACACATCTATGTCGGCTTCGCCGTGGCCCGGGGATGCAATGTCACGGTCAGCGATGTGCGCTTTGAAACCAGCAATCCGCAGAGCGACCCTCCCGCCGAGCAGGCGCCCCCGGAGTACGTGCCCTATTCCTTGAAGGTCGACTCTCCCTCAAGCTGGTACGACGGGGACTATCCGTTCGTCTATGCTGCCAACAGCGACGGCATGCTGACGGTCAGCGACGGGAGGAGAAATCCCCGGTACTACATCCATGACGTTCCGGTGAAGGCCGGAGTGGACTTCACCGCGGTCATCCCCATCCACAAGGGTGTCAACGACATGGTCGTCACCTTTACTCCTGATGGCGATTACGTTCCCTATCCGGGCGCGCGTATGGGCGTCCTCAATCCCGTGACACGGAAGTATGAGGAGGACTACCAGCCGGTTTCCAGGAACCTGACGGTCTATTACGTGCCACGGCCGGGATACACCCTCTACGTCTCCCCGACCGGAGATCCGCTTGCCAAAGGGAGCCGTCGGAATCCGTTGGACCTGGACAGCGCGTTGCGCTCCTGCGCCCCGGGACAGACGATCGTCCTGCTTCCCGGCACCTATCATCCCACTGGATCCGTCAAGATCGAGCGGGGAAACAGCGGCTTGGAGGGCAAGAGGAAAAGGCTGGTGGGTGAAGGGAAAGTGGTCCTTGACTTTTCCTCCGGCACCGGATCCTTCGAGCTCTGGGGCGACTACTGGACGCTGGAGCACTTTTCCGTGACCGGCACCAAGGGGGACAAGAAGGGTTTGCAGGTAGCCGGTGACTACAACGAATTGCGCTTTATCACCGCCTATGGCTGCGGGGATACCGGCATCCAGATTTCCGGGACGAGTACCGAGCCCTTTGCGAAATGGCCGCACGACAATCTGGTCTACGGATGCGTCAGCCATGACAATATCGACCCTGCGGCGAACAACGCCGACGGGTTCGCGGCGAAGCTGACCTGCGGGGAGAACAACGTGTTCGATTCCTGCGTCGCCTATGCCAACATCGATGACGGGTGGGACTTGTTTGCGAAGATTGAAACGGGACCGATTGGCGCGGTGACCATCCGCCACTGTCTTGCCTACGGCAACGGAAGCCTGTCGGACGGGAGCGGAAACGGGGATGGAAACGGCTTCAAGCTGGGCGGGGACGGAATCGCCGTGCCCCATCTGCTGGAAAGCTCGGTCGCTTTCCAAAACGGGGCGGCTGGAATCACCAGCAACTCCAACCCTGCCGTCCGTCTGTCCAAGGTGGTCTGCTGGGCCAACGCCGGGCGCAATATCGCCCTTTACGGGAAAGGCAATGGTCCACGCCAATTCCAGGCCAAGGAGGTGGTCTCCATCGACGGGGCGGACTCAGACAACTGGAACGAGATGCCGCATCTTGCCGGAGAGACCACCTTTTTCTGGACCGGCGCGGCCGCCGTCAACAGCCTGGGGGAGCAGCTGTCCAAGGATATCTTCCTTTCGACCGATTTCCAGGGTTTCCAGATCTCCGGGGCGGGTATTGACCTTGGGAGCTTCCTGAAGGTGGAAAGTGATCTTGGATTCTCCGTCGGACTGTAGGACGGAAAGCGTACACCCTTTTCGGGGATGGCCTTGCCAGAGGAGGATGGAAACAATACACTAGCAAATGTTATGCGGACAATGCTTGCACGTTCTTGTCCGCATGCCAAGACAGATGAAATAGGCCGCCTGTGTCGCGCCATCGGTGCGCGGACAGGTTGTCTCAAGGAGCTATGATGGCGACGTGTGCATGGAAAAACCGCACGGGCGAAAGGCCTTTCGCGAAACATCTGCAGCTATTGCTCATCGTCCTGGTGGGTATCGCCATGGAGACCGGCGCCCAATTCCTCCAGGTCAAGACCGATTGTTTGTTCCTGTATGAGCTCGGGGCCATGGTCGTCATCATGACCGCGGGGCTGATCGCTGGATTGACGGTGGAAGTGGCAAGCTCGCTGCTTGTGTTCCTCTATTCGATGAGATTCCCCTATGTTTTGCTCCCGTCCTTGATCGTGGTGCTGGTGGTCTACTTCGCTGAAGAACGGGGCCTGTTCTCCAGCTGGTGGAGCAGTGCGCTGCTGGTGGTGGGAATGGGATTGGTCACTGGCATTCCCGATTACCTGGTTTCCCGGACCTTCTGCGGCCATTTCTCCCTCAACTTCTGGTTTTTCCCCCTCACCACCCATTCCCTTTTCGGTTCCCTGGTGTTCCATGCCTTGGACCTAGGGATTTCCGTTCTTATCGCGATCTTCCTTGAGCGCCATCAGGCCGAGCCGGTGCGCCTTCGTTGGCCATTCCAGCACACGCAACCGTACCATCCTCTCAGAACCCTTCATCGCGACAGGCGAAAAGGTCATTCGATCCAGTTCTCAATCAGCTCCATCTGCGTTGCCTGCGCCATCGGTGGCGCAAGCCTGTTGCTTGGGATGACCTGTCGTATCTATCTTGCCCGGAGCATCTCCAACCAGGAAGCCATCGCCAAGCACTACGCGATCGCGGCGGCGAGCCTGGTGCGCAGTGACGACATCGACGCGATTGTCTCCCCGGATGGGGATGCAAGCGCGGAATACCAACAGCTTGCCTCCCGGTTCGCAAAGTACCTCGATCTCTCCACCGGCTATATATCCTCCCTTTGCCTGTACCAGGTTATTCCCGGATCCGGCGGCCCGGACATCCGGATGCTCTACGATGCAGACCCTTCCACTGTCGGGCCCAGGGACATGGATGACGTCTTCCGTCAGTTCACCGGCACAGAAGGGGAAACGGGGGACGATTCCTCCATCATCGGCCCGATCATCAGACGGGACGGGAGAAACTGGATGATGACCCTCTCCAAACCGATCCGTAGCAGCAAGGGAGACCAGGTCGTCTACCTCGGACTTTCCTTCAGCATGGCCGGGGTGGCCCGCAATGTGGCGGAGCTGCTCCTCAAGGTGCTGACCATCACCGCGGCCGTGTTCGTCCTGATGCTGTCGGTCATCTACACCTCCATCAAATACCTGGTGCTCCACCCTGTCGACCGGCTTATCCGCATGAGCAGGGACTTCCGTGCCTCCCAACAGACCCATGTGGACGAGAACGATCCAATCCAAAGCGGGAACGAGTTCGAGACGCTGTATGCCTCGATCCGTGAAATGGAGGAGACGGTGGTCAACGACAAACGGAGGATGCAGAGCTACATGAGCACTATCCAGAAACTTGCCTACCAGGACGAGCTGACAGGGGCAAGCAACCTCACCGCCTACGACCGTGAGGTCGAGCGGCTGAACGAGGAAATCCGGAAGGGAATCGCATCCTTCTCCTTGGTCATGCTGGATATCAACCAGCTGAAGCTGATCAACGACACCTGGGGCCACGCCAAAGGTGATTTGGCGATCAAGGCCACGTTCCGGGCTGCCCGGGAAATATTTTCCGGCAGCCTGATTTTCCGTATCGGCGGGGATGAGTTCGTCGTGCTGGTTTCCGGGGACGACCCACAGTCCTTGGCCGGGAAGCTCAAGCGGTTGGACCAGTATCATGTCGGTCGTGGCGAGGACTCTCCGGAACCCTGGAACCAGGTCTCCCTTTCCTATGGGGTGGCGACGTGGCGCAAGGGACAGGACCACAGCTATGCCGAAGTTTTCGAGCGGGCGGACCGGGCGATGTACCAGCACAAGGCAAGCCTGGGGTGTCGGGAGTAGGGTCTGGAACAATTGCCCTTTCTCGCGTATGGTAGGGCAGGGGGCACACCGTGATCGATATCAACGAGAAGAAGGGATTCATCTGTGATATGGATGGAGTCATCTACCATGGCAACCGCATCCTTGCGGGGGTTGACCGGTTCATCCACTGGCTCAAGGAAAGCGACAAGCAATACCTGTTCCTGACCAACAACAGCAGTTACACCCCGCGTGAGCTTCAGCAGAAGCTCGCCCGCATGGGACTTGATGTCGGGCAGGAGCACTTCTACACCAGCGCCTTGGCTACGGCCGCCTTCCTGAAGGAGCAGGCACCCGGTTGCTCGGTCTACGTGATTGGTGAAGCCGGGCTTCTGAACGCGCTGTATGATGTCGGGATCACGATGAACGACGTCAACCCCGACTACGTGGTGGTCGGCGAGGGCAGGGGCTACTCGTTGGATACCATCACCAAGGCCACCAATCTGGTGCTCCATGGCGCCAAGCTGATTGGAGCCAACAGTGATGTCTCCGGCCCGATCGAGGATGGCATCGCTCCTGCTTGCCGCGCCCTGGTCGCGCCGATCGAGATGGCGACCGGGGTGAAGGCCTACTTCTGTGGAAAGCCCAACCCGTTGATGATGCGGACCGGTCTGCGGATTCTTGGCTGCCACTCCGGCGAGGCGGTCATGGTCGGTGACCGGATGGACACCGATGTGATCAGCGGCCTGGAATGCGGCATGTCCACCATCCTGGTCCTCAGCGGCATCTCCACCCGGGAAACGCTGAAGGAATACGCCTATCGACCCGGCCTGGTGCTGGATGGCGTGGGCGATATCGTCGATGCGGCCCGAAAAGGGAAAGCCTGATTCCGATGGAGATACCGCGTCTGGTTCACGTCTGGCCAATCAAAGGATACCGGTTGCTGTTGGAGTATGAAGGACAGGTGAAGCGCCTCTTTGATGCCTCATACCTGATCAAGGACTTTTGGCACAACGAGCGCAAGGAGTCGGAGTATTTCGAGACGGTGCACCTTTCAGGGGACGGCATCGCGTGGGCCGGCGGCCAGAACGTCGAGGCTGACGAGCTGTGGAGCGCCAGCAAGGAGGTTTGATGCGCATCGGTATCATTGGCTGCGGACATATCGCCGAGAAGATGTCCCGGACGGTTCACATGACCGGCCACACGTTGTATGCGGTCGCTTCCCGCACGCAGGAAAAGGCTGACCGTTTCGCGAGCCGGTTCGAGGCGGAGCATGCCTATGGCTCGTATGAGCGGCTTGCCGAAGACCCCCATGTCGACCTTGTCTATATCGCTGTACCCCATAGCTTTCATGCCCGGGTGGCCGACATGTGCCTGGACCAGGGAAAGCATGTGTTGGTCGAGAAAGCCTTCACCAGCAACGCAATCGAGGCCGAGTCGCTGATCCGGAAGGCAAAACGGCAGGGAACCCTGCTGGCCGAGGCGATCTGGACACGCTACCAGCCCATCCGGACCCGTATCGACCAGGCTGTCGAGGGTGGAGAAATCGGACAGGTCTGTCATGCCGAGGCGACCTACTTTGCCAATATGGTGCAGAAGCCCCGCCTGGTCGAGCCGTCGCTGGCTGGCGGCAGCCTGCTGGATATCGGGGTCTATACGCTGAACTTCCTGTTGATGAACCTGAAGGGGGAGGTGACGGAAATCCAGAGCATGGCCAAGCTCTCCGACAAGGGTGTCGATGAGCTTTCCAGCACTTCGCTTCGCTTTTCCTCTGGCGCGATCGGGTCAATGCAGACCGGCTATACTGCCGTCAGCGACCGAAGCTGCCAGATTGCCGGTAGCGATGGGTGGATCTGGGTGGACAATGTCAACAATCCCCAGAGCGTCAAGGTCTACGACCGAAAGCGGAACTTCGTCCGGGATATCCTGGTTCCGCCCCAGATGACCGGATTCGAATATGAACTGAACTCCTGCTGCGCGGCAATCCGGGAAGGGCGTACCGAGTGTCCACAGATGCCGCATTCGGAAATCCTTCGGGTGATGCGGCTGATGGACGCGATGCGCGCGCAGTGGGGCATGGTCTATCCATGGGAACAATAGAAAAGAGGAGAAATATGCGTACATTCTGCATCATGGGTTGCGGCCATCTGGGAACGATTGTCGCCAACGCCTATACACAAGGACTACTTGAGGGCTATCGGCTCGTTGGGGCTTATTCCCGGGACATCCGGGATGCAAAGGCGCTCGTCGAGGGGACTGGGGCGACGGCGGTCGCCTCTCCAGCAGAGCTGCTTGCTCTGAAACCCGACTATCTGATCGAGACTGCCTCGATCGCCCTTCTGAAAGAAGTCGCACCCAAAGCCCTGCGGCAGGGGACCAGCGTCGTGCCCCTCTCGGTTGGAGCCTTCGCTGACGCGGACTTCAAAGGCCGATGCATCCAGGAGGCGCTGACCCATGGCTCGAAAATCCATATCCCTAGCGGAGCGGTGGGCGGCTTCGACGTGCTGAACACCATTAGCTTGATGGGACAGGCCAAAGGCACCAAAGTCGATGCCGGCATCCACACGCATAAGGGGCCGAAGTCGCTCAAAGGTACCCCGCTGTACTCGGACGAGCTGGAGCGGGGAGAGCGGCAGGTTTTCCATGGCACCACAGCCGAGGCAATCAAGCTGCTGCCTACCAAGGTCAACGTCGCGGTGGCGACTGCCCTTGCCACCACGGGAGCAGAAGTGGCGACCAGTACGATCACCAGTGTCCCGGCATTCGTCGGCGACGACCATGCCATCACCGCGGAGGGTGAGGGAGTGAAGGCCTTGGTCGATGTCTACTCCGCGAGTAGCGATATCGCGGGCTGGAGCGTGGTCGCCCTGCTGAGGAACCTCGCCAGTCCCATCCAGTTCTTCTGAGGAGCGTCATATGAGAAAATTCGAGAAACTTGTCGAGGTCGGGCCGGTCGGTCTGACCCCCTGGGCGGAGCGGGAGCTGGAAATGTACGCGAAGCAGATTGTCCGCCACGACACCCTGCCTGCCGATGATGCGGATCTGGTCCGGCGTATCGGAGACGCCGACGCGGTGCTGACCCGGACATTGCCGGTCATCGGGGCGAACGTGCTCTCCGTCGCGCCCTGCCTGAAGTACGTCGGCATGTGCTGCAGCCTCTACTCGAAGGAGAGCGCCAATGTCGATATCGGCTATGCCGAGACGCATGGCATCACGGTGACCGGCATCCGTGACTACGGGGACCATGGCGTGACCGAGTATGTGATCTACCAGCTGGTCCGGATCCTGCACGGCTACGATTATCCCCGGTGGAGGGCCCTTCCCCTGGAAATCACCGGCCTGAAGGTGGGTTTTGTCGGCATTGGTGCCAGCGGTACCATGACGGCACAGGCTCTCCGGATGCTCGGGGCTGAAATCCACTACTACGCGCGGACGGTGAAGCCGGAGCGGGAGGCGGAGGGAATGCGCTTCCAACCCTTGGATGAGCTGCTTGCCTGGTGCGACGTTGTGGTCACCTGCCTGAACAAGAACGTGATCCTGCTCCATGGGAAGCAGTTCGAGGCGCTGGGGGAAGGGAAGATCATGATCAACACCTCCATTGGTCCTGCATCGGACATGGATGCCCTCATGCGCTGGATTGGCAACCCTAGGAATATCTTCTGCAGCGACACCAAGGGCGGCATCGGCCCCATCGCCGATAGGGTGATGGGCCGGGAGAATGTCATCTGTCCTGATGCCTCCGCCGGCATGACCCGCCAGGCCTACGACCTGTTGAGCCGCAAGGTGCTGGACAATATCAAGAGGTTCCTCGGACAAGAATCCTGAGAGGGAAAGTGGCCGGTCGCGTGGTATACTGTTTTCCATGCGTATTGCCTATCCCTCCGTGTTCACTGGTTTTTCCTGCCTGGCGGGCGATTGCCCGCTGACCTGCTGTATCGGCTGGTCGGTTGAAATCGATTCCGATAGTCTGAAGCGATATCAAAAGCTTGCGGGAAAAGAGGGGGAGGTGGTCCGCAGCCATTTGGTCAAGGATGAAGATGCCTATTCCTTCACCGTTACCCCCGAAGGTCATTGCTGGTTCCTGGACAGGGATGGCCTGTGCCGCATGCAAAAAGAGCTTGGCGCGGACGCGCTGTGCGAGACCTGCCGCTATTTCCCCCGTATTTCCTGGAACGTAGGTTGCTACCTGCAGTTCTCGATGGATCTCGCCTGTCCCGAAGCCTGCCGCATGGCATTCACCCGCCCGCTTTCCTTCCTGGGGGAGGAACAGGAGGGAGGGACGCCCCTCCGCAGGGAGGGGAAAAAGGAATTGGCTGAAATCCTCGACCGTCGCGGACGGTTGATCGCTGTCTTGCAGCGGCCGTCAACGGTGCGGCGTATCGTCACCGATGGGAGGGAAGACACCCACCTTGCCAGCATCGTCGCGGATTGTACCAGGAAAAGCCGTGTGGGTTTTTTGACCCCCGCGAGGATCCGCCAGCTCCATCGGGGCTCCGATTCCTATTGGCAGGGCCACGAGGCGCAACTGGAGCCTTGGTTCACCACGTTGGGGTCGCTGTTGCTCTTCCGATACGGGTGCATGGCCTGGTATGGGATGCCCTGGGGGCGGATTGTCCGTTTTGTCAGGCGGGCGATGCGGATGACCTATCTGCTCCTGCTCCATCAGCAAAGGGATACCGAGGTGCTGGATGTGGACGCGATGGTGGCGGCGAGCGTGCTCTTCGCCCGCAGGATCGAGCATGTGGAGCAGAACATGCATCTCATGATCGCAAAATGAAGCGAAGGGAATCCCTTTCGGAATCCCCCTCGGCAGGTGGTCGTTGGAATGTCAGCGGGTGGCGAGAGAGGCGAAAATCGCCCTGCTGCCGACAAACCGGTGGTCCCGGTAGAGCAGGGTGGGACAGCGCTTGATGCCGTAATAGCTACGGTCCTCGGGATAGACGGTCAGGTTGATGACTCTCGGGTTCCTGCCGTTGTACTGCAAGGCCGACTGCTCGAGCATGCCGGTGTGGTTGCCATCCACGAAAAGGATTCCCTGGCGCAGCTCTTTCTCTTCCTGCATCTTCTGGATGGTCTCTTTCAGGACATCAAACGCGTTGGTCCCGTCCCTTTCGGACTGTTCGCACAGGGCGACAGCCAACCGCTGCGCCTTGTTGGTCGTCGAGACCGATTCGTCAAAAACCTGTTGTTTTCCCGCCTTGTCCATGGTTTTTTCCTCCCGTCCCTACACAGACAAACATCCGGGAGGGGAAATGGTTACCGGGTGATATGGAGCCGTTTCTTCATCGCGTACATGGCCTTCTCCGCCCGGGCGAGAAGCATCTCGTAAGTGGTATCCTTTCCAAGCTCCAGGTCCGCGATTCCATAGGATATCGAGACCCGGTTGATGGGATCTTCCTCGCCCGCAAGCTTTACCATGGCGGCATCCAGCTGGTCGAGTATCTGGTAGCGGTCCTTCAAGTCGACTCCATCGGGGAAGAGGACGAATTCGTCTCCTCCCGTGCGGAAGAGTTCGCTGTTGGGGAAGCATGAACGGATCAGGTCCGCAGCGGCTTGCAGGTATGTGTCACCTGCATCGTGGCCGAGATTGTCGTTGATCTGCTTCAGATGGTTGACATCGAAGAAGACCACCGAGAAGGGTTCCCCGTGGGCGATCATTTCCTTGCGGTAGGTTACCTCGCGCTCGTAGGCGCGCGGGGCACCCGCTCCGGTCAGCACATCCCGGTAGGTTTGGGCTTCCAGGTAGTTCACGTATCCGTGCAGTCGCTCCGCCATCTGCTGGATGCTCCGGGTCAGCGTGGCGATTTCGGCGCCACCGGACGCAGCCAGGTGCACATCGAAGTCCCCGACCGCGATACGCGCTGCTGCTTGCTGGAGTGCTTCGAGCGGTTGTAACAGTCTTGAGGCAATCATCGCAGTGATAATGAGGAAGAAGAGGGTGGTGATCACCACGGTGAGGATGACAAGGAAGGCCATCGTGTCCCGCCTTTGGAAGATCTCCCCTTTCGGGGCGGCGAGTATCAGTGCGAGCCCATTGCTCAGCGTGGTGGAAACAAGAAGTTTGTCCACCCCGTACACCTTGGCGGAGACGGGTCCTGTGACACCCATCCGGTTCGGCTTTTCCTTCAGTAGCCTGCGGGCAAGCTCGGGATTGTCGTCGTACAGGACGGTTCCGGATTTCATCGATGGGTGGTGGATGACCGCTCCATTCATGTCAGCCAGGATCGCATAGCCCGTATCATAGACCTTGATGTCCGCCAGCATTCGGTCGAGCTCCTCGTAATCGGTGTCAATCGCGACATAGCCGGCAAGGATCTTGCCGGCGAAGACGGGAACCAGGTAGCTCAGGACAATCTGTTGGTTGTTGGTGTTGTCGACATGTGGCGCCTGCCAGAGCGGCATCTGCACACTGATGATGTCGCGCCAGTCTTCATTATCCCGCATGTCGTTGATGTTTTTCAGAATGACAGGGAAGAACTGGGCGGAGGAAGGGCTTCGCTTCTGGACGATGCCGCAGGCCGCATTCCCCGGCAGGACGTCCGGATCGAAATAGATTGCACACCCCGTGATTTCCGGGGTGGCCGTGACGGTCAGCGAAATCATCTCGTCCAGGTTCTTCCGGAGCCCCTCGTAGAACTTCGGATCCTGCAAAAGGTTTGGGGAAGGGATGGAATGCGTGATATAGTCAGCCAGCGTCTGCGCGGCTTGCTCGGTCTGCTGGAGCTGGTTCTCGATGGTCTGCCCGATTTCCGAGCAGGTCGAGCTGAGGATCCTCTCCGAGCCGCGGTTGACCGAGCTGTTCAGCTGGGTGCCGGCAATGAAGCCGATGATCGAGGCGGTAGAAAGAATCGTGAGCGCAATCAACAGTTGCAGGGTATGGGAAAGGGTTCGCCTTCTCATCGGAGGGCCTCCATCCGGCGCTTCTGCGCGTACATGGCCTGTTCCGCCCGCCGGAAGACTGAATCGAAGGAGGGGTCGATATCTTGGATGAAGTCCGCCTTGCCCCAGGCAACGGAAAGCCGGTCCGTCCATAGGGGTGCGTCGCTTCTTTCGGATACTTCCACTTCCAGGTTGGCCAGTTTCCCTTCGATGTCGGCAAGCTCCTCGCCTTGAGGAAGCAGGATGAACTCGTCTCCTCCGATGCGGTAGATCGGGGATTTCGGGAAGATGCTTCTCAGCAACCGGTAGACTCCGAGCAGGTAGCGGTCACCCTGCATGTGGCCGAACGTGTCGTTGATGAACTTCAGATTGTTCACATCGAAAAAGACCACCGTGTACGAGACCGAGGAATCCTTTCGTGCCTGCTCGTCCAAATGCTTGACCGTGTTCGAGAAAGCCAGTTTGTTTTCCGCACCGGTAAGGCTGTCGGTATACGCCATCTGGTTGACGAAATGCAGGTAGGTTTTCAGTTTGCCTGCCATATACTTGATGGCATCAGTCAGTTGTCCGATCTCGTCATTGCCACTCTCCGGCAACGCGAGGTCGGTCATCTCCCCGCTCATGTGGGTCATCGCCTCGTTCAGCTCGTTGAGCGGGGAAAAGAGTTTCTTCAGCTTGGAGGAAGAAGCGAAACCGGCTACCACAAGGGTCAGTACCATCATCAGGAGGATCCGTGTTCCAAGCAGGTAGGATTCCCCGTAGAGCGAGGAGTCCGGAACGACCAGCAGTAACCCCATGCCGTTCGAGAGCCTGCGGTAGGCGGCGCTCATCCGCTTGCCATCCTGCTTGAAGGACACCAGCTCGTTCCCTGAGCCATCAGGAAAGTCCTTGATGGGAATCAGTCCGGGAATCTGCGCGAACAACGGTGTCCCGACTTCCATGTCCGGGGCGTACATGACGTTGTCATCGTCATCCAGAAGGATCGCATGTCCCTTCATTTCGTTGATCGCATCCAGGTAGGTCGCCATCGTCCGGTAGTCGAAGGACATGCCGACGACACAGAGGCAGATGCCCTGCTCGTAGATCGGTACCGCGTAGGTGAGCACCAGACGGTTCGCGTGGGAACTGAAATAGGGGCCGAAGGAGACGGCCTTCCTGGCGCGCTGTGGCACGTACCACCATCCGCTTTGGTTGATTCCGTCGAAAAGCCGGTAGTCCGGTACCGGCTTTTTCCGGAAGGGAAGGTCTGCGGAATTCCTGGTCAGCCACGTGCCGGGAACTCCGGGCAGGAAATCGCTGTTCAGAGCGTAGTAGCTGATAAGCACATCCTGGGTGTTGTTGGCGGCCACATCGAGCAGCTTATCCAGACTGTCCTGGTATTGGAGAAGATAATCGGGGCTCTCTGCCAAATCGCTGAGGTGCCCGAACGCGTTGTTCTTCGCAAAGGTGGCGACCGCGTCGACCGACTGTCTCGAGCTGCTGAAATGGAGCTCCAGCACCGACGCCTCACGCTGGCAACGTTCGTTCAGGATGATCGCGTTGCTTTTCTTCTGGTAGGAGACAAGAAACAGGAAGGTGCTGCTGCCGATCAACAGCACGATGGAGACGACGCTGCTGAGAACCAACAGTGTCAGCGTAGTCTGCAAAGACTGTCTCCTCCGATCCGACATACGGAAAAGTATAGCATGATTTTCCATGCCATGGCATCCGATTGCTTCCCGAAATTTTGCAAGTTTACGGGAAAAACGCACTCCATGCGCTTCGCAGACAACAGGAATATGAAATTCTCTGATTGCAGAGGGATACGGGGGCATTGCTCAAGGCAAAGCATACGGATCCGGCAAAAGCGACACCGGGCCAATATCCTGATTTCGGCACGTATGGTGTTACTCTGCGATGGGCTGGTACCAGGATGGGCGGCTGAGCAGGCCGCTCTTCTGCTTGATGCGCAGGATCACCAGGAAGGGGACGGTCATCTGCACCAAGACAAGCACCGGGGTGTAGACCCTGTCGAGAATCCAGGAAATCGGGTCGAGGATCGTTCCCTCCATCGGCTCGGAGATGAACATCATGTTCAGCCCCAGCTTGTGGTTGATGACCAAGGCGAGCAGGCAGAAGAAGCCGGTGAAGGCCATGTAGTACTTCAGGTCGGAGCGCCTCAGGTCGACGGTGCCGCTACGGGAGAGCAGGATTCCCAGGTACACCATCGTCCCATGATAGAGGAAGCTGTGGATGGAGAGGTAGTGCAGGGTGGGGAAGATGAGAAGAGAGGTCGATGGATAGAGCAGGAAGCAGGACCCGCCACAAAGGCCCCCGGTGGCGATGAAGACATCGCCGATGTGCTGGATACAGGGGTTTTTCGAGCAACTCATCACAATCGCGTACAGGGTGATGGAGCAGAAATACAGGGGAAGCCAGGTGTTCAGGTTGGTGGCGAACCCGGTCAAAAAGCGATAGGCGATCTTGACAATCTCAAGGATCCAGAGCAACACCGCGTCGCGCCGGAGTATCCTTCGTACTTCCTCATGTCCGCACTGGGCGGTTCGCTTCAGCCCATGGTAGATGGAAAGGAACGTGGTCACCATCAGAAGGAACCAGCCCATGGAAGGCAGACCAGCAGGAGGGTAGGTGCCTTCTTTGGCGAAGAAGTAGTGGAGAAACCGTTTTACTGTCGAGACCATAGCCGTAATGGTACCGAATTTTCGCTGGTTGGCAAGCAGTTGGGACGATTATCTCTTGATTCTTCTTCCATAGAGTGTGGAAAATGGGAACCGATTCGAGGTGATGTATGGAACTTTCCAAGCGGGTAGGCGCTTTTACCGATAGTGTGATCAGACGAATGACCCGCATCAGCGACAGCGTCGGGGCAATCAACCTTTCCCAGGGGTTTCCCGATTTCGATCCGCCAAGGGAACTGATGGCGGCGTTGGAGAAAGTCGCCTTCCAAGGTCCGCACCAGTACTCGGTCACCTTCGGGGCCCAGAACCTCCGCGAGGCAATCTGCCGTAAAGCCGCCAAGGGTTTCGGCTGGCAGCCGGATCCCGACAAGGAAATCGTGGTCACCTGCGGCAGCACCGAGGCGATGATTGTGGCGATGATGACCATCTGCAACCCAGGTGACAAGGTATTGGTCTTTTCTCCTTTCTATGAGAACTATGGGGCCGACGCCATCCTCAGCGGGGCGGAGCCGGTCTTCATTCCCTTGGTTCCTCCGACCTACCGGTTCGATCTCTCCCTTCTCGAGAAAGGGTTCCGGGAAGGGGCGAAGGCGTTGATCCTCTGCAATCCGTCGAACCCATGCGGCAAGGTCTTCACCAGAGAGGAACTGGAGGCGATTGCCAAGCTGGCAATCAAGTATGATGCCTTCGTGGTCACCGACGAGGTCTATGAGCACATCGTCTTCAAACCTGCCCGCCATATCTCGATAGCCAGCCTGCCCTGCATGAAGGAGCACACGATTACCTGCAACTCCCTTTCCAAGACCTACTCGATCACCGGCTGGCGCCTGGGCTACCTGATTGGTCCCGAGTACGTGGTGGAGAACGCCAAGAAGGTCCACGACTTTTTGACTGTGGGGGCGGCCGCACCGCTTCAGGAAGCGGCCGTGGCGGGCCTTTCGCTGCCCGACTCCTACTACGAGGAGCTTTCCGCCATGTACCAGGAAAAACGCGACCACTTCCTGAAGGGGCTGGACGAGGCGGGACTACGGCACAACGTGCCCCAGGGAAGCTATTTCGTCATGGTCGATATCCAGCCGTTCCTGGATACGCCCCGTTTCCAAGGGTGGACCGATTTGCGGTTTTGCGAATGGATGACGCGGGAGATTGGAGTCGCTGCCGTCCCCGGTTCCAGCTTCTTCCGGGAGCCAGTGAACCATCTGGTCAGGTTCCATTTCGCGAGAAGCCAGGCGACCTTGGACGAGGCGATCAATCGCCTGAAGCGGCTGGGAGAGTACCTGTGATGGAACGATGCCGTGTGGGGGATAGGGAGATCTGCTTCCATTTGCCTATGGACGCCCGGTTCGTCTGGCTCCAGCCGACCTTTGACGGGGACTACGGCTCCCTTGACCGGGAGCTTGGAATGATTTCCAGCGGGCAGCCCTTTGGCTTTGTCGCCTTTCCCCTGAGGAACTGGAACGACGAGCTTTCCCCCTGGCCCGCGCCGCCGGTCTTCGGCAATGAGGCGTTTGGAGGAAAGGGCGGGCTGACACTCGCCTACATGACCGAAGTTTTGGTTCCTTGGGTGAGGCAACGCCTGGGGGATGTCGCCATGGGTCTCGGCGGCTATTCCCTGGCAGGGCTCTTCGCCCTGTGGGCCGCCACCCGGACGCCGGTTTTCCCCCGTGTCGTCGCCGCCAGCCCCTCGGTCTGGTATCCGGGGTGGATGGACTATGAGCGCGAGCACCCTGTCTTGGCGCGCAGGGTCTACCTCAGCCTTGGCCTGAAGGAGGAGCAGACCCGCAATGCGGTGATGCGGCAGGTCGGCGATTGCATCAGGCTGCAGGAACAGGAACTCCGTGAGCGGGGCGTGGAGGTGACGCTCCAGTGGAACCCTGGGGGTCATTTCATGCCAAGCGACGAGAGGTGCGCCAAGGGCTATACCTGGGCGCTCCGCTGATTATTCCTCTGTTTTCCAGCCTTCATTGTATTTCTCAAGGAAACTGTGCCTGCCTCTTTTGTCCCTGTACGCGGGAAAGGTGTTGACCACCACGTTGTGCACCGCCCCGAACAGGGACTGCTCGATGGTCGGATTGTCCTTTTTCAGCTGTTGGATCAGGAGTTTGATTTCTTTCCGCTTGCTTCCCGTCTCTCCTTCCCGGCCATCGGTGACGCGGCAGGCGCACTGGATGAACTGGAGGCCGTTGTACCTCGCCCAGGCGATGATGTCATGCTCGTAGATCGCATACAGAGGCCGGATCAGCTCCATGCCCGGGTAATTCTTGCTGTGCAGTTTGGGCGGCATGGTCTGGAGCTCGGCGGAATAGCACATGCCCATGACGACCGTCTCGATCACGTCGTTCAGATGATGTCCCAGCGCGATCTTGTTGCACCCGAGCTCTCTGGCCTTCTTGTAGAGATGGCCTCGGCGCATGCGGGCGCAGTGGTAGCAGGGGTACTTTTCTGCCTTGTCCGCCAGATCGAAGATGTTTGTCTCGAATATCGTGATGGGGATGCCAAGCAACTTCGCGTTGTCCTCGATCTTCTGGCGATTCTGCTGGTTGTAGCCCGGGTCCATGACGAGGAACACCACATCGAAGGGGAAGATGGAGTAGCGCTGGAGAAGCTGCATCAGCTTTGCCATCAGCATCGAGTCCTTGCCCCCGGAAATGCAGACGGCGATCTTGTCTCCAGGCTGGATCAGCTGGTATTCCTTGACCGAATGGATGAAGGGCCCCCACAGACGGCTGCGGTAAGGGCCCAGTATGCTGTTCTCGATGCGCTGGTATGGCAAAAGGTTCCGGTTCCTGTCAGACATGCGTTTGCTCCTGAGCGGTGGCATCAATGGCTTCCAGAGGAGAATCCTGCTGATTGTCAGATACGGGCTTGTCCATCGCGTAGCCAAATGCGCCATGGGGACAAGCATAGCGAAAGAATCCTTGATGTGCTAGTTCTCAGGCTCCGAGCAACGTGCCGACGATGATGCCGGCGTAGGTGCCGATCACATAGCCGAAGGTCCCGGCCAGCATGCAGGGGGTGATCAGTTTGGTCCATCCCTGGCTGATCGCCATGCCAGCGGCGGTGGTGGGTCCTCCGATATTGGCGTTGGAGGCGAGCAGGATTTCCTCAAGGCTGGAACCGATCAGCTTTCCGCCGACTAGGCAAAAGAGCATGTTGACCAGGACGATGATCAGGCAGAAGAGCAGCATCAAGGGCGCGCTTCGGAGGATTGCGCCAATCGAGGCGGGGACGCCGATGGCGAAGAAGAAGAGATAGATCAGATAGGTGCCGATTTCCTCCGCCCCGCTCATCCGTTCCGCCTGCTGGGAGCAGAAGGTGGCGAAGAGCATGCTGATCGTGGTGATCCAGATGTACTGGCTGCCGAAGAACGTGCGGAGCATGTTGAGGAACCAGCCTCCCTGGGGAATCAGGGCAAGACACCATCTGCCAAGCGCGCGGCTGATGGTGACGACCAAGACGGTATAGGCCAGGTCGATGGCGATATCCCTCAGCGAAATCGGCTTCTGCCTCCAGTAGGTTGCCGCCTGCGTCGTATCCGTATCCCCGCTTTCCTGGTCACTGTAGGGGTGCGGATAGTGGCGCCGCATGAAGGCATTGCGCGCGAAGGCGATCAATACCAGAAAATAGATGGCCATGTTCAGGTTGTCGGCCACCGTTGTGGCGCTTGTCAGGGAACTGTCGGCTCGGAAAGCGTCGGCCAAGGCGGTGAAGTTGACTCCGCCACCGATATAGGATCCGGTCATCATCGCCGCCGCTTGGGCCAGCGAGGGAACGAAGCGGGAGAGCAGCAGGTAGGCGAGCAGTACACCGCAGACTGTGCCTGCCGAACCGATCAGGAAGATGGCAAGCAGGCGGTGGGTCTCGGTCCAGATGCGCCTGATGTTGGTCTTCAGAAGCAGCAGAGGAATCGCCATCGGCACCGCATAGCCCCAGACCATGTCGTCGAAGACGGGGGCGGCGGTCGGGATGACGCGGAGGTTGACTAGGACGAGGGCGATGACGAGGACGATGATGGAGCCGGAGATGTTTGCCGCCCACTTCTTCGTCTGTTCGAGGTACATCGCCAATGCCACCGACGCGCACATGATGGCAAGAAGCATCCAAGTATCGTTCGGGGAAATCAAAGTGTTCATACGCCATGCCTGCCTAGCCGAAGTATAGCAGGCATGACCCTGTTGAAAAACAAGTTTTCGTCAAAAAGTCAAACTGGCAGTGATGCCAAACGGGGATGCGGCAATTTGGAACGAATCGTTCCCCGTGAGGGAAGCGAAGTTTCCGCTCTTGTCCTTGCCAGGGGAGTTCAGCGTATGCAGGTAGGGCACAAGCCACCCGGTCAGGCTTCCGAAGGCCGCACCGACCAGCACGTCGCTGAGGAAGTGGCTTCCGCCGGCGACCCGTAACGCCGCGGTGGTGGTGGCCAACACATAGCTGGTCGCGATGACCGGGATTTTCCACTTCGAGTCGGGGAATTCCTTGCAGAAGACGTAGCTGGTGAAGGTCGCCGCGGCGAAACTGGTGGTGGCATGGCCGCTGAAGAAGCTGTCATGGTAGTCTCCGTCATCCAGTTTTGAGGAGGGCGCTCCCTCGTAATACATGTAGGGGCGGTCGCGGTCGACGAAGGCCTTGGTAAACTCCTTGACCCCCTGGCTCAGGAAGACCGTCTCGGCGTACATGGCGTAGATGGTCCCCCAGTCTTCCTTCGGCGCGGCGAAGAATACCAGCGGGAGCGCGGAGGTAAGGTACATGCCCGCCGTGCTGACGTTGCCCATCGTCTTGTCGTAGTCGTGCATCGCCCAGCGGTCGAAGGCCCAGACGTCGTCCTTGTCGCGGACGGTATAGCTGTCAATCCCGTCATCTTTTTCCAAGACCTTGGTGTAGAGCATGTCGAAGCCAAGCAGACCTATGCCGCTGGCGCCCAAGCTGTAATCCAAGGCGGGGGAGAGATGGAACGGTCCCTGCGCCACGGCGGCGAGAGGGGAGAGGGAAAGCAGACTTGCCGCGCAAAGCGCGGTGGCAATATGTCGGTTCATGCCACCATCATACCCGGACCTTTTCCCCATGCGCAATATCAGTCCGGGCAGGAGATCCTCGCCACCTCCTCGATGGTGGTATGGAGTTTGCGGACCAGGTCGCTATCTGCCGCCCGGTAATAGACCTCTTTCCCCACCCGGCGGGTGTCCAACAGCCCAGCCGCCTTCAACAGCCGGAGATGGTGGCTGACAGCCGGGCTGGACATCCCTACCAGGGCGGCGATATCCGAAACGCATTCCTCGGTATGGCAGAGGAGCCAGAAGACACGAAGCCGCGATGGGTCCCCCAACTGCTTCAATGCCTCGCTGACCGTGGCGATCGTCTCGGTGTCCGGCATTTCGGCAGCAAGCTTTTGATGGATCTTTCCCTTTTCGGACATGGCGCTCCTCCTCCAAGGAATATAAAGTCGAAGCCGAAAGAGGGCAAGGTGTGGCGGGCCGTATTGACTTCCTTGGAGGGAGAAGATACTCTTATGGCGTTAAGATTAAATGAATGTTTAATTGATTATATGAGGAGATGAGAATATGGAGCAGGATGCAAGGCGGAAATTGGTCCGTGTCGCGCTTGCCGCGGTATTGCTGGTTGTCCTGAAGATTGTGGAGAAGAGCCTAGCTTTTCCCATGCTGGCGCTGTTCTTTCTCTATCTGGTTCCCTATCTGGTTGTCGGCTATGACGTGCTGGCCGAGGCATGGGAGGAAATCCGGGAAGGGGAAGTCTTCAGCGAGGATTTCCTGATGGGAATCGCCACCATCGGGGCCCTCGTGATCGGCTTCCTGCCGGGAGCCGAGCCTGAGTTCACCGAGGCGGTCTTCGTCATGCTCTTCTTCCAGGTCGGCGAGATCTTCGAGGATATGGCAGAGGACAACAGCCGCAAGTCGATCACCCGGTTGATGGATATCAGGCCCGATACGGCCAACGTCGAGCGGGATGGGAAGGTGCTGGTGGTCGATCCCAACGAAGTGGCTGTCGGGGAAACCATCGTCGTCAAGCCAGGCGAGAAGGTGCCGATGGACGGCGTGGTGGTCGAGGGTGCTTCCAGCTTGGACACCGTCGCCCTGACCGGCGAGAGCGCCCCGCGGGAGGTTTCCGTGGGCGATTCCGTGTACTCCGGCTGTGTCAACCAGCGGGGCCTGATCCGCATGAAGGTCTCCAAGGTGTTTGGCGAGTCGACCGCGTCGAAGATCCTCGAGCTGGTCGAACATGCCAGCGAGGGAAAGAGCCATAGCGAGCGCTTCATCACCCGCTTCGCCCGTATCTACACGCCGGTCGTGGTGGTTGGGGCGCTTGCCGTCGCCTTCCTGCCACCCCTTTTCTCCGGCGACTTCCTTGCCAGTTTCTCCACCTGGCTTATCCGCGCGTTGACCTTCCTGGTGGTCTCCTGCCCCTGCGCCTTGGTCATCTCGGTGCCGTTGACCTTCTTCAGCGGTATCGGGTGCGCCTCGAAGCAGGGCATCCTGGTCAAGGGGTCCAACTATCTTGAGGCGCTTTCCCAAGCGGGAATCGTGGTCTTCGACAAGACCGGAACGCTGACCAAGGGTGTGTTCGAGGTGACTGCTGTCCATCCCTCCGAGATGGACGAGACCCAGCTATTGCATCTCGCCGCCCACGTCGAGCGCTACTCGACCCATCCGATAGCCGCCTCTCTTCGGGCCGCCTACCCGCACGAAGCTGACAGCTGCACGGTGGAGGACGTCGAGGAGGTTGCCGGACAGGGAGTCCGAGCCACAGTCAACGGCAGGGTGGTATGCGTCGGCAACACGAAGCTGATGGATGCCATAGGCGCCCAGTGGAAGCCCTGCGAGAAGACGGGCACGATCATCCACGTCGCGGTCGACGGCATCTATGCCGGACATATCGTGATTTCCGACGCGGTCAAGGGTGATTCCAAAGAGGCCATCCAGAACCTGAAGGCGGAAGGCGTGCGAAAGACCGTCATGCTGACCGGGGACAGGAAAGAGGTCGCCGAGTCGGTCGCCAAGGAATTGGGACTGGACGAGTGCCATGCCGAGCTGTTGCCCGCCGACAAGGTCGATTGGGTCGAGAAACTTCTCGCCTCGAAGGAGCAAGGCCGTACCTTGGCTTTCGTCGGTGATGGCATCAACGACGCCCCGGTGCTCGCCAGGGCCGATGTCGGAATCGCCATGGGAGCGATGGGCAGCGATGCGGCCATCGATGCCGCGGACGTGGTGCTGATGGACGACAAGCCCTCGAAAATCGCCCTTGTGGTCCGCATCGCCCGCCGTACGCTTGCCATCGCCAAGGAGAATGTGGTCTTCGCCATCGCTGTCAAGGTCGCGGTCCTGGTTCTTGCGGCCTTCGGCCTTGCGACGATGTGGATGGCGGTCTTTGCCGATGTCGGCGTCATGGTCCTGGCGGTGCTCAACGCGACCCGCGCCTTGAATCAGAAGGGCTGATCTTTCCATCGATTGGCGGCAGCTTCCTTGTTGCCGCCATGTCTTTTGTGTTGCGCATTCAAGATATTCGTATGCAAATTCTATGATGAAACAGCAAAACCGGCTGTTCGAAAATTTCCAAGTTGTGTAAAATATCTTTTGGAAATCAGGAGGCGGCACAGACCTGATTCCTTTTGGGAGGTGGTTTGTGAATCGCATTGCCCCCTTGGCTGCATTCGGATACGGCTTCATCGAGCCACCGTTCCTTCCTGAGGGAAGGAACGAGTGGTATCTCAGAAACGAGCAGAACCCAGGATCCTGGCGGCATCTGACCATGCAGGAAATCGGTATCCTTGAGTCGGAGGGAAACCGTTGCCAGAGGTGGGATGACGTGCTTGTCACCGATCCGTTCGACCCCTCGTGCATACGGTTTTGCTCGTTTTACGGCCTTGTCCGCCTTGGAGCCTTGCAGCCGGAAACGCTTCGTTTCCATGACTTTGAAGCGCCCGAGGGACTGTACAACAGCCGGATCATCAGCTGCGATATCGGCGACCATGTTTCGATTTCCGATTGTTCCTATATCTCCCACTACCTGATCGGCAACCGCGTCATCCTGCACGAGAACGGAGAGATCCAGTGCACCAACCATGCCAAGTTCGGAACCGGAATCGTCAAGGAAGGGGAGGACGAGTCGGTCCGGGTGACCATCGCGGTGATGAACGAGGCGGAGGGCAGGGCGGTCATCCCCTTCAGGGACATGACCATCGGGGATGCCTGGCTCTGCGCCAAGCACCGGGAGGACAAGCCTCTGATGGAGGCGCTCGCGGGACTGACGGAAAAGACGATGAGCCACAAGCGTGGCTACTACGGAACTATCGGGGACGATTCCGTCATCAAGGGGACCCGGATCATCAAGGATGTGGAGACAGGCCCTGCCTGCTACATCAAGGGTGCCAACAAGCTGAAGAACCTCCACATCTCCTCAAGCGAGGAGGAGCCGACCCAGCTTGGCGAGGGTATCGAGCTGGTCAACGGCATCATCGGCTACGGCTGCCGGGTCTTTTACGGGGTCAAGGCGGTACGTTTCATCCTTGAGGACCATGTCAGCCTGAAGTATGGGGCGCGGGTGCTCAACTCCATCATCGGCGACAACTCGACCATCAGTTGCTGCGAGGTGCTTTCCAACCTGGTCTTCCCAGCCCACGAGCAGCACCACAACAACTCCTTCCTGATCGCCACCTGCATCAAAGGCCAGAGCAACATGGCAGCCGGCGCCAATATCGGCAGCAACCACAATTCCCGCGGGGCGGACGGGGAGCTGGTCGCCGGGCGTGGCTTCTGGCCGGCCCTCTCCAGCACGCTGAAGCACAACTGCTCCTTCGCCTCCTTCACTCTGATCACCAAGGGCAACTATCCCTATGAGCTGCACAACCCGATTCCCTTCGCCCTGATTTCCGGCGATCGGGGAAACGGGCGGGTGGTAATGCCGGCCTATTGGTGGCTCTACAACCTCTATGCGCTGGAACGTAACAGCTGGAAATTCCTCGCCCGGGACAAACGCAGGCATCCCAGGCAGATCTACGAGACCGATTACCTTGCCCCGGACACCGTCCACGAGATTCTTGCCGCCATGCGCCTGTTGGAGCAGTGGACCGAAGAGGCATGGGCCAAACGCCACAAGGAGCGGGCAAGCGGCGCGTGGCTTTTGGAGAAGGGCAGGCTGGGGGACTTGGTGGTCGAGGCGAAGCAGTTCGAGAACTCCGCGTTTCCCGTCGAGGTCGTCAAGGCCTCGGAGGGCTACCGGGCCTACAAGGACATGCTGTCCTACTATGGGGAGAAGAGCCTCCTAGGCTATCTTTCCGCAAGCGGCGAGAGCCTTTCCTCCTTCGACATGCGTACTGAGGAAAAGATGCTTCCCTGGGAGAATGTCGGCGGACAACTGATCCGAAAGGACCACATGGACGCGCTACGCCGCGATATCCTTTCGGGAAAGGTCGACAGTTGGGAAGGCGTGCATCAGGCATACCGGGAAATCGCCACCCACTACGAGGAGGAAAAGGCGGTTCTCGGCATCCAGGTTCTCCGTTTGCTTTCCGGCCACGAGCACCTGACCGAAAAGGATTGGGCGAAGTGCTTGCAGCACCTGGCCGACGTCAGGTCCTATATCGAGATGCAAGTCTACCTGACCAAGGAGAAGGACTACCAGAATCCCTTCCGCATGACCACCTACGAGAACGAGGCGGAGCGGGACGCTGTGCTGGGCAAGGTGGACGACAACCCGTTCATCCAGCAGAGCAAGGCGACGACCCAATCCCTGTTGGCTTTGACGAAACGGGTCCGTTTCTGAACAATGTATCCATGGACTGGAATCAGCTCGAATCGGAAATCAAGGAACTGTTCCGGGGTGACGCCTCGGGACACGACGCCGCCCACACGATGCGGGTGACCAACCTGGCCCGCATGATAGCCAGGAGGGAGGGGGCCGACGAGGAGCTCTGCCGGCTTGCCGCCCTGCTCCACGACGTCGACGATTGGAAGCTGGTCGGAGGGTCGATGGGGCAGAGTACCCGCGCGCGGGCCCTGATGGATAGTCATCATGTCGGCAATGACACTCAGAAGCTGGTGGTGGAGATCATCGCGTCGGTTTCTTTCATGGGAACCGATTCCGTCGTTCCCCGGACCTTGGAGGGTAAGGTGGTCCAGGACGCGGACCGCCTGGACGCCATAGGCGCCATCGGCGTCGCCCGCGCCTTCGCCTATGGGGGCGCGCACGGACGGGTGATGTACGACCCGGAAATTCCTCCCCGCCTCGACATGGACGAGAAGGCCTACATGGCCAACCGTGGCACGACCATCAACCATTTTTACGAGAAGTTGCTTCTGCTCGAGGGCATGATGCAGACGGCGGCGGGGAAGGAGATCGCGGCAAGCCGGCATGCCTACCTCAAGGCGTTTCTGGAGGAATTCCTTCTGGAATGGCAGGGAAATCGTTGAGGATGGATTCCGGTTTCTTGCCCAGACGGGCAGTTGCGTGTAAGGTGGAACTACGAGGAAGGTGCGTTGAATGGCTATCCATATTCTAGAAGAGGCGAATCGTTGTCTGCAGTGCAAGAATCCACGGTGCCGGACCGGTTGCCCGATCCAGACCAATATTCCTGAGATGATCAGGTTGCTGAAGGAGAACAAGACGATGGAAGCGGCGGAGATGTTGTTCGAGAACAACCCTCTGTCGGTCATCTGCTCGCTGGTATGCGACCACGAGAAGCAATGCGAGGGACATTGCATCCGCGGCATCAAGGGTTCTCCAATCAACATCGGCGCTATCGAGAACTATATCAGTGATTCCTGTTTCGACCGTCTTGTCTTCAAGAAGGCGCCGAAGAACGGCATGAAGGTCGGCGTCATCGGAAGCGGGCCGGCTGGAATCACCATCGCCATCCTGCTTGCCAGTCGTGGCTACATGGTCACTGTCTTCGAGCTGAAGGACAAGATCGGCGGCATCATGCGCTACGGCATTCCTGAGTTCCGGCTTCCGAAATCGATTCTGGACCGCTATTACAAGCGCATGCGCGAGCTGGGAATCCTCTTCCGCCCTAACTTCGCCATTGGGGGCTCCCTTTCGATCCAGGATCTGTTCAATGACGGATACAAGAGCGTGTTCATCGGCACTGGTGCTTGGAGGCCACGCCATCTGAACATCCCCGGTGAAACCTTTGGCAATGTCCATTATGCAATCAACTATCTGAACAATCCCGACGTCTACGAGCTGGGAAACGACGTGGCGATTATCGGAGCCGGCAATTCCGCCATGGACGTGGCCCGGACCGCCATCCGCCATGGCAGCCGGAACGTCACCATCTACGTGCGCCGCGACACGTGCTCCGCCTCGGCCGACGAGCTCCAGTACGCCCTGCTTGACGGGGTGCGCTTCGAGTACAACAAGGCGCCGATCCGGATTACCGACGACGGCCTGTACATCTGCGATACCCGCCAGGACGAGAACGGACATACGGTGATCGACGAGACGACAGCCAAGTTCGTGCCAGCCTCCACGATCATCGTCTCTGTCAGCCAGGTCCCGCAGGACCGCCTGGTAAACCGCGACAAGGAATTGCAGCTGAACGAGAAGGGTACCTTGAAGGTGGACCAGAGCGGCGAGACGACCATGCCGGGCGTTTTCGCTTCCGGGGACGTCGTCACCGGTGCGGCGACGGTGGTTGCCGCAGTCGCCTATTCCAAGAAGATCGCCGATGACATGGACCGTTACATGCAGTCCTTGCCAAAGGATGGAAAGTGATGGCGCTTAGGCCGAGAATCACCATCACCGTCGTCGACCGCAAGGGTCCCTGCCCCTGTCACAGGGGGCATATCCCCGGCCAGTCCTTCGATTTCGATACCGAGCGAGGCAAGCTCTGTCCGATGGCGATGCACATCGCCTTTCCCTACATCGACATCCTCCGCTACGGCGGGAGCTTTCCCGGAGAGAAGCCGGGCGAGGCCACTTTCTGCTGCAGCGATGTGGAGACGATCAACGTGTTCCATATCAAAAGGGAAGACGGCCGGGACAAGACCTGAAGTCTTCGTCAAGCGCCTTCCTTTCCACTGGAACAAGGGAGGTGCTTTGGCTATGATGGTTCCTATGCCTATCGAGATGAACTACTGCATGCAGTGCGGTACCAAGCTGGAAAAGAAGTTCCTGGAGGGAGAGGGCGAGGTTCCTTACTGCCCTGCCTGCGCCGACTACCGGTTCCCGGTCTTCAACACCGCGGTCAGCATGATTGTCCGCGACCCGAAAGGGAACATCCTGCTGATCAAGCAGTATGGGAGGGATTCCTACATTCTGGTCGCCGGGTATGTCAACAAGGGCGAGGACGCCGAGCATGCGGTTGCGCGCGAGGTGGAGGAGGAGATGGGGCTCCACATCACCAGTCTGCATTTCAACCACTCCCATTACTTCGCCCCTTCCAACACGCTGATGCTGAACTGGACGGTCACCATCGGAAACGAGACGGCCCACCCAAACCGGGAGATAGACTCCTATGCCTGGTTTACCCCTGTTGAGGCCCGCCAGCACATCCGTCAGGGCTCTCTCGCGGAGGAATTCCTGGTCGGATACCTTGACCAGAAGTGGAGCTTCAAGCCCCGCTAGCGGAAAGCAAGGAGGTTCCCGGTGTTGGACAATCTGGTCTTCAGCCTGAACGCGACGGTTCCGGTCTTTTTGTTGATGGTGCTGGGGCTTTTCCTGCACCGGATCGGATGGATGGACGATCGTTTCGCCTCGTACCTGAACGGTTTCGTCTTCCATCTCCCGCTTCCCGTGTTGCTTTTCCGGCAACTGGCGACGGTAGAGATCGTCGAGGTCTGGGATGCCAGGTTCGTGGTTTTCTGCTTTGTCGCCACCTTGCTTTCGGTGCTGATCGCCCTGCTGTGCTCGCTGCCTCTGCGCGAGCGGGCGCTCAGGGGCGAGTTCATCCAGGCATCCTACCGCTCCAGCGCGGCCCTGCTGGGCGTCTCGCTGATCATGAACATGTATGGTACCGGTGGTATGGCCCCCTTGATGATCATCGGGGCCGTCCCCTTGTACAACGTCATGGCGGTCCTGGTGCTGATGGTGACGGCGGGGGAGGGCAAGGTTGATGGCACGATGCTGAAGCGGACGCTGCGCAACGTCTTGCTGAACCCGATCATCGACGGCATCGCCCTCGGCTTTGCCTGGTCGGCCCTCCGTATTCCCATGCCGGCCATCTTGGACAAGTTCACCAGCAACGTGGGCGCTCTGGCCACTCCGCTGGGACTGATGGCCATGGGCGCCACGTTCAGTTTCAAGAAGGCGCTTGGACGGGTCAAGCCCGCCTTGGCCGCGTCGTTCCTCAAGCTGTTTGGCTTCGAAATCCTTTTCCTGCCGCTCGCCGTCTCTTTGGGTTTCCGCACCGAGAAGCTTGTGGCGATCCTGGTGATGCTCGGCTCGGCGACGACGGTCAGCTGCTATGTCATGGCACGGGCGATGGACCACGAGGGGGTGCTTTCCAGCAGTTGCGTGATGCTGACCACCATGCTATCCGCCTTCAGCTTGACGTTCTGGATTTTCCTGGTGCGCTCCATGGGCTTCATCTGAAGATCCATGGACACTTGGGGCTGTCGCTCCCTTTGCCTTTTCTCGGTTATTTTTTATACTAAGGCGAGAGAGGTATGCTATGCGCATTGCATTGATCAATGAGAACAGCCAGGCCGCGAAAAACGCGATCATTTACGCGGCTTTGAAGAAAGTTGCCGACGAGAAAGGTTGGCAGGTCGACAACTACGGAATGTATTCGTCCACTGACGAAGCCCAACTGACGTATGTCCAGAACGGGATCCTTGCCGCCGCGATCCTGAACGCCAAGGCCGCCGATTTCGTGGTGACCGGCTGCGGGACCGGAGAGGGGGCCATGCTTGCCTTGAACTCTTTCCCGGGCGTGATCTGCGGCCATGTCGAGGATCCGCTTGACGCCTACACCTTTGCCCAGATCAACGATGGCAACGCCGTCGCCCTTCCGTTCGCCCTCCGCTTCGGCTGGGGCGGGGATCTGAACCTGGTCTATATCTTCGAGAAGCTGTTCAGCGCTCCCTTCGGTGGCGGCTATCCCGCCGAACGTCGTGAGCCGGAGCAGCGGAACAAGAAAATCCTGGACGAGGTCCGTAGGCATTCCCTGGAGCAGGACTTGGTCAAGATTTACAAGGAACTGGATCCCGCTTTGGTCAAAGGTGCTTTCAGCGGAGCCCATTTCAAGGAACTCTTCTTTGCCCATTGCAAGGACGAGAAGATTGGTGGCTACATCAAATCGATTCTCGACTGAGCGACTGCCTGTGGACTTTCGGCTCTCTCCAAAAGGGGAGAGCTTTTTTATCGAACAAACGAGGAAGGACGAGAGACTTTTGCCAATTGCGCATGGCTGTGGTATCCTCGAGCCATGAGCAAGCAACTTCTTCCCATCATGACGGCGAACGGCTCGTTCGAGAATCTCCGGCGGGGGGGCTACGTGTACGTGGACAAGACATCTTATCTGCATTCCCTTGTCCGTCAGGAAGGCAACATGTTCTTCCTCTCCCGTCCCCGCCGTTTCGGGAAGACGCTGACCGTCTCCACCTTGGAGGCGATCTTCCAAGGCAGGAGGGAGCTGTTCAAAGGTCTTGCTATCGATGCTCTGGACTACGACTGGAAGACCTACCCTATCATCCACATCGACTTCGGCGACTGCGGGAAAAGCACTCCCGAGGGGCTGGACGGATGGCTGAAGGACCAGATCGAGGAGATTGCCGACTTGTATGGGGTCGGGCCGCTGGACATGACCAAGACGAGCGACGACCTGTTCGCGAAGCTCATCCTGCTGCTTTCCAAAAAAGACAAAGTGGTGGTGCTGGTCGACGAGTACGACAAGGTGCTTTCGGACAACGCCTTCTCGGAGCAGGTGGAAGAGCTGCGGACGGTATTGGGGAACTTCTACCAGGTGGTCAAGACGAAAGGCGCCCTGCTGCGGTTCGTCTTCATCACCGGTGTGACCAAATATGCAAGGCTGAGCGTCTTCTCGAAGATGAACAACCTGAACGACCTCTCTCTCGACCCGGACTATGCGGCGATGCTGGGCTATACCCAGAAGGAACTGGAAGGGAACTTTGCCGGCTATATCGAACAGGGGATCCAGGACACGGGGATGGGCCGCGAGGCGTACCTAGGGAAGGTGCGGGAGATGTACGACGGCTACCGGTTCGCGCCGGGATGCGAGACGGTGTACAACCCGGTGTCGGTGGGGCTGTTCTTCTCGAATGGACATGGGAAGGCTTTCAAGAATTTCTGGTTTGAC
>JAQYHB010000036.1 GCA_028722305.1 Spirochaetales bacterium | reverse complement strand
GATTGGCCGAATCCAAAAGCTGCCTTGGCAGCAGGCTGGTGAAGTGGTGCGAGAGGCGGAACGTTCGTGGGCGCAAGCCTGGCCGGTACCATGCCCTTATAGGGCTGGAGCAAACCACCGGCTTGCCGGTGGTTGTGATTTATTGCTGGTCCAAAGCTGCCCCTGTCGGAGGAAACCGGGTGAAGCATCCCTGCCTTTCGTCACTTGTCCATGGCCTCCAGGATCTTCAGGTATCGGGGCCATTCTTCCTTGGGCACCCCGTGCATCTCCATTTCCAGCCCAGTCCTGCCGACCTCAGGTACAGGCTGAACAGCCCCGCGACCCCCTTGTAGGGTACATCATACGCGTCGGGAACAAAAACGATTACTTTAGTCCTTCCAGGGCCTCCACCATGTCCCCTTACGTGTCGCCCTTGAAGCACACTCCCTTCTGGCCGCATGCCCCGGAACTCGCCGATGTACCGGCCCGCCACGCAGGCAAGCACCTCCTTGCGCCTCATGAGCTTCTTGAACGCCATGTCGTAGATTGTCTGGATGCGTGCAACAGCAGTAATACTCAATAGAACTATCTCCTAATAAGATTACTACCGGCTTTCCGTCCAATCCCAATCACTTTACAAAAGAACATTGCGGAAACTGGGTGTGGTACTCTGTGAAGGTTCCGGTATTCCCCCTATCCGATAGGGACTTCTCTTGGTATATTCAGGCAACTTGGAGGAGCACCGTATGCTGAGACATGTTGTCGACCAAACCAGAGGCCAGAAGGCAGTCGATGGAGCTGGCGTCCATCTTGTCCGTGTATTGGGGATCCGGAATACCTCCCTGTATGACCCGTTCTTGATGCTGGACGCGTTCGACAGTACCGATTCCAAGGAGTTTGAGGCTGGTTTTCCGTTGCATCCCCATCGGGGAATCGAGACAGTCTCGTTCATCAGCAAGGGCCGGATGCTCCATCGCGACCATCTGGGCACCGAAGCGGTCGTCCATGATGGCGAGGCCCAGTGGCTGACTGCGGGTTCGGGCGCCGAGCATGAAGAGTGGCCGGGTGGCAAGCGGCTTCTTGGAACCCAGCTCTGGCTGAACCTTCCCGCGAAGGATAAGATGACGGCACCTCCTGCCTACCATGGCATTAGTACCGACGAAATCCAGGAATTCCCCTTGGAGGGGGGTATTCTCCGCCTTGTCACTGGCGACTATCAGGATGCGCACGGCTGGCAGGGAAAGTATCTTCCTTTGGACTTCTACGATATCCATCTGGAGCCGAACGCCAAGGTAGCGGTTCCCGTCAAGAAAGGCTGGTCGGCATTCCTTTTTACCTTGCTGAGTGACGTGATGGTCGGCGATACTCTCGTGAAGGAAAAGACCGCGGCCAAGCTGGGAGATGGCGATAGCGTCGGGCTTGTTGCAGGCGCCAGCGGGGCTGAGGTGTTGCTGTACAGTTCCAAGCCCCTTGGGGAACCGGTCGCCTGGTATGGGCCGATTGTCATGAACACCCGCCGGGAACTGGCTGACGCATTTCGCGAGCTTGACGAGGGGACCTTCATCAAGAAACAGGCTGATTACGGCGATACATCGTTATACGATGAAAATCGGGAGAGAAGGAGTTCTTTGTGAAAATCGCAATCGTCTATGCTTCCACTCATCATGGGAATACCAGGCGTCTGGCCACGGCAATCGCGCAATCGGGTCAGGTGACTTTGATTGACGCCGTTCAAAATCCGGATGCAGACCTTTCATCGTATGAGCTGATTGGATTCGCCAGTGGAATCGCTTTTGGGAAGTATTATCCGCAGCTCATGGAGTTCGCCAGGCGTCATCTTCCCGAGAACAGGAAGGTTTTTGCCCTGCATACCGCAGGCAGCCCGCGTGCCGGGTATGCCAAGGAGTTGCTTTCCCTGGTTGGCGAGCGCCACTGCGACTGTCTTGGCGTCTACCAATGCAAGGGTTTCGATACCTTTGGCCCGTTTAAGGTGATTGGGGGCATCAACAAGCTGCATCCTTCAGAGGAAGAGATCGAGGGGGCGGTCGCCTTCTTCCACAACATCATCAAGGGATGCCAATGAAATCCAAACGATATGCCCTAGTAGACAGAAATCTGTGTGTGGCGTGTGGGGCCTGTACCCATGAGTGTCCGAAAGCTGCCGTTACCGTCCACAGGGGGTGCTATGCCCAGGTGGATGCGGAATCTTGCATTGGGTGTGGCAAGTGCGCGCAGGTGTGTCCAGCCACGGCCATCGTTTTGAGACAACGGGAGGAGCGGAATGCCTAAGCAACGTACGCATTGGTATGACTATCTGTGGATGTGGTCCATCGTCTATTTCGCTTTGGGATTCTGGAATATCCTTTTTGCCTGGCTTGGCCTAATCGATTTCATCGTTCCCCTGCTGTTCGCCATATTCGCTGGCGACAAGGGGTTCTGCAACCGCTATTGCGGGAGAGGCCAGCTGTTTACCGTCATCGGCAAGCGGGGAAAGTGTTCCCGAGGCGCGGCCACGCCCCGTTGGCTTGCGTCCAAATGGTTCCGTTACGGATTCCTGGCCTTCTTCCTGACCATGTTCGGCAACATGCTCTTCCAGACTTGGCTGGTGGCCAGCGGGGCTGCTTCCCTGAAAGAGGCGATCAAGCTTTTCTGGACCATCAAGGTACCTTTCGGCTGGGCCTACACCCCCGGTCTTGTGCCCGATTGGGTCGCGAAGTTCAGTTTTGGCTTTTACAGCTTGATGTTGACTTCCGCATTGATCGGCTTGATCGTGATGGTGCTCTACAAGCCACGGAGCTGGTGTTGTTTCTGCCCGATGGGGACGATGACGCAAACCATCTGCAAGCTTAAAGCGCGCGAATAGGGGCTGTCCGTTGGTGCTGCGTGCCTGGGTGAAACTATAATAGTGTGTAAATTGAACAACTATGCTACCATGGGGCACATGAGTATATGCAAGATTTTGCAGACCAGGAAGAAGGGATTCCTTTTCGTTATGCTCGTGGCGTTCAGCCTTGTGTCGTGTGGTGGTGATTCCCGCCACCCGAGCACGGAGGAGCTGTATGAGGACGAGATCAACGCCACGGTTTCCCTGCCAGCCTATCAGGTGACCGGTACGTCGTCGTCTCCTGTCACCGACAGTCCCCTCTGGAGTGTGGTGAGCCTGTTGCAGGAACATCCTCCTTTTTCGACGACCCAAACATCTGTGATAGAGAAAACCTACCGCTCTGCGGTCCTCGCTTCGGAGCTGGATTCCTTGTTTTCTGGTACGGTGACGCTTTCCGGGTCGTTCTCCGGGAAAACCTATGTCAACCACCGCAGCATGAAGCCCGACGAATCTCGCGCAGAGCACTCGGATGACTTTTCCTGCCTGATTCGCGGGAAGGAAGGGTTTCAGGAGCTGGATGGGAGGTGCACCTTGCGGATGGGGATGCAAGGGATTGTGGAGTTCGACGGGACGCCCATCGTGTCTGAAATCAAAGAGGATGACTGGGATAGCCTTTCTCTGAGGGAGCGACGGTTCCTCGTTGTTGCCGAAGCCCTCTACGGCAACTTGGAAGGAGGATCGAGAAGCGAGCTCAATGTGACCAAAAATACCATTGACGGGGAACCTTTTTCTTCCGGTATGGTGGTGGGTGTCTCTTACAGCCTTCTTTCCTTGGAGGGAAATCGGGAGAGGGAACGCCACATCATCGCAGTCAACTACACCGAGGAAGAGCAGAGCCATGATATCCTTATTGACCAATCCGGGATTGACGGGACGACTGTTGTTTCCTATGTCATCGACCACGTGAAGTACGGGGAGTGAAAGGCGAGGGCTAGACGGCAGCACAATGTTCATCTCGGAAATTCAGATTCCGTTGCAAACTTGGGATTGTACCTAAACGCAAAACATTTGAAAATTTGAAGTTTTGCGGTTAGTTGCCAAACAAGGTCTGTAGATGTCGCTCCACTGGCCTTGTTTGCATTGGAAACGGGTTACTGGAGGTACCCTCCAGCCTTGGCGAACTCGTAACCCTGCTGCTTCCATTCCTTGGTGCCAAGCTTGTCCAGCTGGGAGATGAAGGCATCCCAGTTCTCTTGGGTGAGCGCTTTGTTGCCGGTGAAGAACTCAGCAAAGCCCTGCTCGTAGTAGGTCTTCAGGTCGGTGGAAGGAGCCGGCATGACATCCTGACCCGGGGTCTGCGTCCAGTCCATGGCCTGCATTTGCCTCAGCGTCTCGAGCGGACTGATTGTGCGCCCGTTCCTGCTGGTCCAGTCAGGATATCGGCTGGTGATCTCGACATCCGACTTGTTGTTTGCGGCGAGATTGCGGGGCTGCACGTACTGCTGCCCGACTGAACCGGTGAATTCTTGAGGACCATCGATGCTGACAGGATTGTCATTGGCGTCCAGCGTGTCCTCGATGCCCTCTCTGCCGAAGACGCAGAGCATGTAGCCTTCCCCGGAACCAGTCCACTCCATCAGCTGCACGATTTTATCAAGCTTGCCCTCGTCGACAGCCTTCTGGCTGACCGCCCAGATTCGCTTGCCTGCAACGACCGGGGTACGCCTCGTAGTTGAAAGTCCTGATATAGGCCCCGAACCCATAGGTATCATCCTTGCCATCTCCGTCCGGATTGTTGTAGGTGAAGGCGTACATGACATTGTAGAAGTCATCAAGCGTTTCGGGAACCTGAAGCCCGAGCTTGTCCAGCCAGTCCTTGCGGATGACAAGGCCTTCGTTCGGGTTGACGCTCGAAGGGGTAGCCCAGCCGTAGTTTTTCTCGTCGCTGTAGGTCGTGTACTTGATGGCGGCGTCGAACATCATCGAGGTTCTGCCCGGCATCTTGCTGTACGTGTCGCTTAGGTCCGCCAGCAGTTTGGAGGACTGGTCGTTCGCTCCTGCAGGAAGCGAATCAGCCTCCAAGTCGATGCCAAGCTCATCCTTGAGCTTCTGGTATCCAGTCCGGTCGCTGGGAAGCGGACCCACCTCGGCAGCCGTCGGGAAATACCACATGGTGATGTGGGTCAGGCCCTGTCCCGCATCTTTCTTGTCTGCGGTCTGCTCGCTGTTGCCCATGGCCCCGACAGAGGCCAAGACCGTTGCCATAAGCAGCATGGATGTCATTACGTGTTTCTGCATTTTAATGCTTCTTAGCGAAATCAATGAGTTTTCCGGTTCTTCTTGGACGAGGGAAGCAACGTCCCCGCCTGCGCTTGCGTGAGCGCACGTAAACGTCGGTCCCTTGTGATTGGAGAGGAAGCCTCCACGTCGTATTCGGAAAGTTGAAGGGTTCGTCCTGTCCGTGCCAGAGCGCATACCCGTCGGGGTGGATATGCGCTCCGTAGCGGCAGTGGTCGAAGACCAGCCCGACGTGGCGATGACATAGCCCGCGCCATTGGAAATGGCCGAACAGTGCTCAAACAACACGTCGCCTCCGCCGAAGATGAAATCGACGTTGCCTTCGATCGCGCAGTCTTTGAGCAGGGTGGTCGTCATCTTTCGGGGTGTGAGCATGCAGGATCCGTAAAACTCCTCCCGTTCCCTCGGTTCGGGAGGCAATGAAGCCAGGAACAGGGTGTCCTGATGGGCGCTGAGCGCCACGCACTCGAGCTTGGCCTCTCGCGCGTCGACATACAGCGCGACCGCCTGACCGATTGACGATCCGTATCCCGCATCGTTGATGATGGACAGCTGCCTGAGACAGAGTTTCTCGCCGGAGAAGAAGGCTGTGGCGGAGCGAAATGTTCCTCGCTTGCGGCCTTCTTCCAGCATAGTCTTGCCAGCATCGCCATAGATAATGGTGGTCTTGTCAGTTCCCGCACCAATCAAGGTGACGTCACGCTTGTCGGAAACAAGCTTTTCCCGGTACGTTCCAGGCGGGATTTCGATAACGGTTTTGTAGCATAGGGGACCGCGTCCAGTGCCTGCTGGATGGTCGTGTAGTCCCACGCCAGCCTTTTCCCTACGGTAATTGTCATCGCTTGTGTCCAACTGGCAAGAAAGCTTGTTTCCGTAACCTACTTGCAAACGTGGGGTGAGGGAAAGCTCTTGGGTACAATTCTATAGAATTAAACAGTTTAGAGTTAAAATAAAAACACATAGTACAATTAAGGCATAATTTCGCCACACAAGGAACAAGAAGGATGGACCGGTAAATTCAGTCGACTGATGCGTTTGCGTAAATTGTTCAAGTATTGCGAAATTTGTTTATTGTGTATCGATTTTTTTCTTTCTTTTGTTGCGGACAGCCAAAAACGGTATATACAATGGGGAAAGAAAACCTGAGGAGGTTTCACATGAAAAAAGCACTTGTTGTGTTGAGCGCTTTGCTGGCTTGTGGCGCGCTGTTCGCCCAAGGTCAGAAAGAATCCACCGCCACCACGCCGGCTCCCGCTGGGGTTCCCGGGTATGATGACGCGCTTGTCTCCGCCGCCAAGGCCGAGGGCGAGCTGGTCGTGTATGGCTCCTGCGAGGAAGAATACCTGAACGCGGCTTGCGACAACTTCGAGAAGCTGTTCGGCATCAAAGTCAGCCGCCAGCGCCTTTCCACCGGCGAGGTCCAGGCGAAGATCGAGGAAGAGAAGGGCAATCCTTCCGCCGATGTCTTCTTTGGCGGTACCACCGATCCGTACAACATCCTGGCGAGCGAGGGTCTGCTGGAGCGCTACGACGCCAAGAACGCTTCCCATATCACCAAGCCGGTCTATAAGCAGAAGGACAACCTGTGGTATGGTATCTACACGGGTATCCTTGGTTTCATGTACAACAAGGACGAGCTTGCCAGACGCAACCTCGAGCCCCCAAAAGATTGGGCTGACCTGACCGACCCGAAGTACAAAGGCCTGATCTGGATGTCCAACTACAACACTGCCGGTACGGCCAAGCTGATCCTGAACACCGTCATCCAGAAGTACGGCCATGACGAAGGCATCAAGTACCTGGTCGCGCTGGACAAGAACATCGAGGTCTACACCAAGAGCGGTTCCGGTCCTTCCAAGAACGTCGGTATCGGCGAGTGCACGATCGGCATCGGATTCCTCCACGATGGCATCTACCAGATTGTGGACAACGGCTATGCCAACATCGGTCTGGTCATTCCTTCCTCCGGCACGTCCTGCGAGATTGGAGCGACCGCCATGTTCAAGGGCGCCAAGCATCCCAACGCCGCCAAGCTGTGGCTTGAGTACGCGCTTTCGCCCGACTGCGTGAACCAGGCGAAGAACTTTGGTTCTTATCAGTTCCTGGTCATCGACAACGCCGAGCAGCCCAAGCAGGCTACCGAGTTTGGTCTTGATCCCAACAACGTCATGGATTACGACTTTGACGACGCGACCAAGAACACCAAGCAGTACATCAGCGACATCATGACCGCTTTGGCGAACTCTGGCGCCGACCTGAACGAAGGCCGCTTGCAGGTCAAATAACAAGGTTCCACGCTGGAAGAGGATGGTAGAGGACACCATCCTCTTCCACGTGCTGTATGCATACTCGTTACGAGGAGTTCTCATGGCTACAAGACAAGGTTCGGCGCTGGACAGGAAGAAACTGCTCGCCGATCCCATCATGGTGACGACAATCGTCGTGCTGATTGCCTTCCTCACCCTGTTCATTTTGTATCCGCTTGCCATCCTGCTGGTCGACAGCGTGATTGCAGGCGGCAAGTTGTCACTCAGCAATTTTATCCGGATCTTCCACATGCCCAACTTCAACAAGGCGATCACCAACACGCTTCGTGTCGGTTTCGTCGTAGGGCTGATCTCCACGGCGATCGGCCTGCTGTTCGCCTATGTCGAGGTATACGTAAGGATGGGAAAATGTGTCGGAGGGCTGTTCCAGGTGGTATCCCTGCTGCCTGTCGTCTCCCCCCCGTTCGTCCTTTCCCTTTCCATGATCATGCTGTTCGGAAAGGCGGGCATCATCACCCGGTACGTGATGGGTATCTACGACCACAGCGTCTATGGTTTCTGGGGTATCGTCATCGTCCAGGCGATGACCTTCTTCCCGGTCTGCTACATGATGCTCAAGGGATTGCTCAAGAATATCGATCCGTCCTTGGAGGAGGCTGCCCGAGACATGGGAGCGAGCCGCTTCAAGGTGTTCACCAGCGTGACGCTTCCACTGATGCTGCCTGGTCTCGGCAACGCCTTTCTGGTCACCTTCATCGAGTCGATCGCCGACTTCGCCAACCCGATGTTGATCGGTGGTTCCTATGATACCTTGGCGACGACCATCTACCTGCAGATTACCGGCAACTACGACAAGGCAGGCGCCTCCGCCATGGCGGTCGTCCTGCTCTCGATCACGATGCTGATGTTCATCGTCCAGAAGTACTATCTTGAGGCCAAGTCCACCGCGACGTTGACGGGCAAGGCGTCGAGGGCCCGCATGCTGATTGTCGATCCCAGCGTGAAGATTCCTCTTACCATCTTCTGCTCGTTGGTCTCGATTTTCGTCATTGTCATGTATCTGTGCGTCCCCATCGGCTCCCTGTTCCCGACCTGGGGCTACAAGTTCTTCCCGCTGACTGGCAAATGGTTCCAGCAGGTCTTCACCAGATATCGTGGCCTGAAGGCGTTCAAGGACTCCTTTGTCCTGTCGCTGATTGCCGCGCCGATCACCGCCCTGCTGTCGATGATCATCTCCTACCTGATTGTCAAGCGGAAGTTCGCGGCCAAGGGTTTCATCGAGGTGGTCTCCATGCTGGCCATGGCCGTGCCCGGTACCGTTCTCGGTGTCGGCTACATCCGTGGCTTTGCCGGTGGCGTTTTCCGTACCGGCTTCTTGCAGGGGATCTATGGTACCGGCTTGATTCTGGTCATCGTCTTCATCGTCCGTTCGCTTCCGACCGGAACGCGCAGTGGCATTTCCGCTCTGCGGCAGATAGACAAGTCGATTGAGGAATCGGCGTACGACATGGGCGCAGACAGTCTGAAGGTGTTCACAACGGTCACCCTTCCGCTGATCAAGGATTCGTTCCTCAGCGGTCTGGTCACCGCATTCGTCCGCAGCATCACGGCTATCTCGGCCATCATCCTGCTGGTCACGCCGCAGTTCCTGCTGATTACCGTCCAGATCAATGAGTTCGCGGAGAAAGGCGCCTACAGTCTCGCCTGCGCCTTCGCGACCATCCTGATCCTCATCACCTATGGCGCCGTCTTCCTGATGAATCTCTTCATCAAATACTTCGGCACCAGCAGAAAAATCAAGGAGACTGAGTAAGTATGGAAAAAATCAAGAAAGGCGTCCGCTTGGAGCACATTTCGAAAATCTATCAGGATCCGAAGACCGGCAAGGATTTCTACGCCGTCAAGGATGCGAACCTTACCATCGAGCCGGGGAGTTTCGTGACCCTGCTCGGACCCTCGGGTTGCGGAAAGACGACTACGCTACGCATGATCGCCGGTTTCGAGAGCCCGGACGCGGGCGAAATCTATCTGGGTGACGAGCCAATCAACAGTCTGACGCCCAACAAGCGCGATACCGCCATGGTATTCCAGAGCTACGCGTTGCTTCCCCACTACAACATCTTCGACAACGTCGCCTATGGGTTGAAGCTGCGCAAGCTCCCCCACGAGGTAATCAAGGAGAAAGTGACGAAAATCCTTGAGCTGGTGCAGCTCTCCGGCATGGAAAGCCGCATGACCAACCAGCTTTCCGGTGGTCAGCAACAGCGTGTCGCCTTGGCCCGTGCCTTGGTCATCGAGCCCTCCGTGCTGCTGTTCGACGAGCCGCTTTCCAACTTGGACGCCAAGCTTCGTGTCTCGATGCGGACCGAGATCCGCCGCATCCAGCAGGAGGTCGGCATCACCGCCGTCTACGTCACCCACGACCAGAGCGAAGCCATGGCCATCAGCGACAAGATCATCATCATGAACCATGGCGAGGTCGCCCAGGTCGGCACCCCCCAGGAAATCTACTATCATCCGGTCGACGAGTTCGTCGCCGATTTCATCGGAGAGGCGAACTTCCTCAGGGGAAAGATGACGGGACGGGATGAGAAGGGCCTCTGCATCCTCGAGGTGCATGGCAATCCGGTGCGTGTCGTTGGGGATGATGCGATGCAGGAAGGCAAGACCTACACGGCAGTGCTCCGCCCCGAGGCTGCGACGCTTGCAGACGAGGGCGGGGTGCCCTGCAAGGTGGTGCTTTCCTGTTTCATGGGTTCCTATCAGAACTACCACGTCATGGTCGGCGATACCCTGGTCAAGCTGGAAGAGCCCAATCCGAAGAACAAGAAAGTCTACAAGGTGGGCGATTCCTGCCATCTGGTCTTCGCTCCAGAATCCGTGCACGTGCTTGGGGACTGAGTGGAACCGAAAAGAAATCGATTGACAAGAGGCCGGCGTTCGTCCGGCCTCTTGGTTTCTGTCTGGCATGGTCGGTTTTTGGTGCGAGAAATCGGTTCCCCGCTCTTGATTGTCTCGCGTCTCTTGGGCACATTTGGAGGAGACGGGTCCATTCCATGGGCCTGGAAGGTTGATGCTGGAGGGAAACGCGATGCTGTTCTTGTGGCCTTTCGAAATACTTGCGCTCATCTATCTTGGCGCGGCACTCGTTCCTGGCTTTTTCTTGCTGAGGTATGTCTACAACCTGGACAAGGTCGAGAAAGAGGATCCGCAGCTGCTTGGTTCGCTTGTCGTCCAAGGCGTCAAGGCCGCCCTTCTCTCGATCCTGCTCGAGTTTGTCGGGTCGATTGTGCTCGATGTGGGCATCTCCCGGGAAAGTCCGATGTACACACTGCTATCTGCTTTCTTCGTTGTTGCCGCAGTGGAGGAGGGAACGAAGTTCTTCTTCCTGAAAAAGCGGACCTGGTATATCCCCGATTTCAACTTCCGGTTCGATGGAATCGTCTACGCCTGTTTCACTTCGATGGGATTCGCCATGTTCGAGAACGTGAAGTACGTGTTCAGCTACGGATTGCAAGTGGCGCTTCCACGCGCGATCCTCGCCGTTCCGGGACACCTCGGGTTCTCCGTGTTCATGGGTGTCTTCTACGGACTCGCCAAGCATTACGACATCCGTGGCAGGAAAGTGGCGCAGAGAATCTGTCTCTTTTTCGCGTGGTTCTCCGCCATGCTGCTCCATGGCATCTATGACTTCTGCCTGATGCGGGAAACGGGAGAGACTATGCTGGTGTTCCTGCTCTTCGTCGTTGCCATGTACATCGTCGTCATCACCCTGCTGAAAAAGACATCCGCCCACGACAAGCCGGTATGGGCGTAAGGCCGCACTACGAGAGCTGTTTCTCGAGACAGACCAGTTGGACGTTGGGGATGCCGTTGAAGACGCAGGGTAAGATGCCGGCCTCATGGTAGCCAAGATGGGCGTATAAGGCTCTGGCCGCGCGGTTGCGCGCATTGGTGTCCATGCGAAGCACGGGGCAATGGTGGATTCTCGCGTATTGCTCATAGAACGCTACGAACGCTTTTCCGTAGCCACGTCCTTTCATCCGAGGATCGACTACCAACGTATGCAGGACCATGACCTCGCTGTCCGGCGCCGGATAGGTCCATTTCGCGCCGCGGTAGGCGGGGACTTGTGCTTGGTTGATCCGAGCCGCCGCGATTACCTTGTCTTGGTCTTCCAGGACGAACAGATCGTCTTCCCGCAACGCCTGCTCTGCCGTCTGCCGGGTGGGGTAGACTCCTCTGATCCAGCCGATGGTGTTCTTGCCTTGTTCTTCTTCGGTATGGAGCAGGTCGTAGATGGTAGCGATGGCCTGTATGTCATGTTGTGTTGCTTTTCTAATGGTCATCTGTTCAACCTCAGATAGGTTATGTGGTTGCCATGGTCCTGCAGCAGGTGCGCAAGGTCGTCAGCCTGCATCCATACCGTCATGGTGTTCTCATCGGGGTGGACGGCGATTTCTCCGCCTTGGAAATCCTGGTCGATGAAGACGGCCACCTTCCGCTTGGTGTCGTTGAGGATTCCCAGCGGTGTGACCGATCCGGCTTTCAGGCCAAGGTACTGGTCCAGCTCTTCTTGCGAGGCAAAGGAGAGCGGCCTGCTCTGGATGGTTTTCCTGAGCTCTTTCAAGTCGACGCGCTTGTCTCCTTTGACGACGACCAGGTAGTAGTTCCGTTTCTTGTCGTCACGAAGGAACAGGTTCTTGGCGACAGCCTGGGTGTCCTCGCCCAGGCCGAGCCTTTCCATCTCCTCCATCGTGGAGACAGCCGGGTGGGCGACCATGCGGTAGGCCACCTGCTTCTCTCTGAGCATCTTGAAGACTTCTTCACGGGAAAGCGCCATTACAGGGAAATCGGCTCCTTTTGGATGTCATAGATGTCATCCAGGTCGAAGGTCCTGCCATAGATGGTGACCAGCCCCGCGTCAGGCTGGATGAGGGAGATGGGGCCGGAGACCTGTTCATCCTTGGTGGCGATGGTGACGGTCTGGCCGATGGAAAGGCTTCGCAGCATGCACGAGAGCTCTTCCCTGGCGTGTTTCTGTGGTTTGTTGGTTGCGTAGAACATAGCTTATCCTAGCATATTTCAGGCATGGAAGGTCGATAGGGGGCCCGTTTTACTCACGCACGGAATTCCGGTACACTGCCTTGCAAGAGGGAGGAGACGATGTCGTATCAGGATGTGCGGGCTTTTTTGAGACAGAACGGTCTTGCTGACCGGGAGATGCTGCTGAAAGACAGCATCGACACGGTGGAGCATGCCGTCGCCGCCATCGGTTGCCGTGAGGCGGGACAAATCATGAAGTCCCTGTCGTTTCTGACCGACGGGGGACCGGTCATGATCTGCATGGCGGGCGATGCCAGGATCTCCAACCCCAAGTACAAGGCGTATTTCCACCAGAAGGCGAGCATGATCCCCTTCGACCAGGTCGAGGCCTTGACCGGCCATGCCCCGGGCGGTGTTTGTCCGTTTGGCCTGAAGGCCGGGGTGAGGGTCTATTTCGATGTCTCGCTCAGGCGGTATGACAAGGTCTATTCCGCCGGGGGCGACGACCACAGCGCGATTCCCTTCTCGCTGGATGAGCTGGACAGGTATGTGAAGCCTGTTGCCTGGATCGATGTCTGCAAGGATTGGCACGAACCTCCTACTCGTTGCTGGCATCCAGGTGCTTGAGCACCTTTTCCAGCAACATGTTCAGTTGGGAAAACTCCTCCGGGGTCAATCCGAGATTCTGGATGCGCTGTTGTTCTTCCTTGTCTGAAAAGAAACGGGCGCAGATGGAAGAACCTTTCTCCCTGAGCTGCACGTATTTCACCCGCTTGTCGGTGGGATCGTCGAGTTTCCGGACGAACCCCTTCTTTGCAAGGCGGGTGACCGTGCAGAAGGTGGTGGACTGGGCGATGTGGAGCCGCTGTTCCAGTTCCTTGAAGGTAAGCTTGTGCTCGGGAGCGGACCAGAGCTCGCCCAGTATGTCGAACTGGGCGACTGTCAGGTCAAAGCGGGCAAAATGCCTGTTCCCGTTCTGCGAGAATCGTTCGTTGATGATTTTCAATGTCCGGCCTGGATCTTTGTTTGGATGCATGGAACCCTCCTTATCCGTCTATCTCTTCCAGATTGCGTAAGAAACTTCTGGCGGCGGGAGACAGATCAGCCGCCGCGGCTATGCCGATTTCTACCATCCGTGCCGGCGCAACCGGAATGATTTTCACCTTTTCGCTTTTGAACACGCAGTTTTTCTCTTCATTCAAGGTTATGCCAAGTCCCGCCTCCACCATGGCGAATGCGGTATAGCTGTCTTTCGCATGCATGCGTATGTTCGGCGTGATACCCTCGGCCGTCAGGATTCTCTTGTTGTCCGTGTCAATGCCGGAATAAATCTCTATATAGGGCTCTTCTCCGACAATCTCCAGCGGGAATTCCTGCAGGGAAGCGTATTTCGAATCAGCCGGAACCCATGCCATCATTGGGCTCTCTTCCAGCAGCTTCCATGTCCACTTTCCTTCCCGTCTCCCGATGACGGCAATATCAAGCGTGTGCTCCGAGAGCTCCTCGCACAAATCCGTACTGAAGCCACTTGTCACATGGAACGTTATCCCCGGATAGGTATGGTTGAATGCCGTCATGACGTTTTTCAGTACCGGGAAATACTTGCTGTAGGCCGAACCGATCGATACCGTTCCCACCGAGATTCCCCGGATTTCGCCAGCGTTCTGCCGCAGGAGAGCCTCATGGTACAAGATCTTCCGTATCTCCGGAAGCAGCGACTGGCATGCCTCCGTCGGCTCTACTCCTTCGTGTTTCCGGATCAGAAGAGGAAATCCATAATACGATTCAAGATACGCGATCATACGGCTGACGGCCGATGGCGAAGTGTTCCTCGGCACCACGCTGGAGAACCTCAGGGAGATGCCATTCCCGTCTACGACCCGAAGACGCTGGAAGGTTGCCAGATCAAGGGCAAGGCCTCATATCAGAAAGCAGGCAAACTGGTGGATGGCTTCGAGGTCCTCGTCGGAAAAGGGGCTTGGTGGTGGAGGCCGGCATCATCGTCACCACTCCAGGCAAAGACAACAAGAAAGTCCTATAAGAAAGGATGCAGGGATAAGCGGGCGGTCTCTTCGGGAGCCGCCTTTTGTGTTGATGGCGTTCATACGGGCAAGCCCCATTGCTGCGGATCTGGGAGGAGGCAAGAAACCATGAGTTTTGTTACGATTTGATACAACTTGTGAAATATACTACAAAATGTATTGACCAATAGAATGCAGGAGCGATATGTTACAGACTAGTTCTTGAAAAGAGTCTTTTGCTTGAGGAGGACGTTATGGAAAAACAAGACGTCATGAAAAATTACCGGTTCCTGCTGGTTCTGATCGGATCCATGGTGGTCGGATCAGTGGTAGGAGCCATCGCTCCCGGTTTTGCCGCGTTGATCCAGCCGCTCGGCCAGGTCTTCATCAATATGATGTTCTGCATCGTGGTCCCGTTGGTCTTTGGCTCGATTGCCTCTTCCATTGCCTCCATGAAGTCCCGTAGGCGTGCGGGCAAGATCCTCGGCGTGACGGTTGTCACCTTCCTGGTCACTGGCGCCTTCGCGGCGGTGGTCATGTTCGTGTTGATGAAGCTCTTCCCGCCGGTATTGGTGCCGTGGGCTGATGTTGTCACCGAGGAGATCGGAGACCATGCGACGATGGGACAGATGATCGTGAACTTCTTTACCGCAAGCGATTTTCCCGGCCTGATTTCCCGCCGTGCGATGCTGCCGTTGATTGTCTTTTCCCTGCTTTTCGGCTTTTCGGTCAACCTGGTCGAGCATGGAGAGGGGGTGATGACCTCGTTCCTTGACGCCCTGACCAAGGTGATGCTGAAGTTCGTGCAGGTGATCACCTACTACGCCCCGGTCGCGTTCTTCGCCATTTTCGCCGGCCTGATTGCCGACTACGGGCCGCAGCTGGTCGCCGGTTCCTATGGCAGGGCGCTTGCCGTCTACTATCCGCTTTGCTTCGTCTACCTGTTCACCGCGTTCCCGCTTTTCGCGGCCATCGGCGGTGGCAAGGGGGCAGTGAAGGTGATGTTCCATCACTTGGCCCGGCCGGCGGTGGTTTCCCTTGGTACCTGCTCCTCCGTCGCTACGATTCCTACCAATATGGCGGTTGCTGAAGAGTCCGGCATCTCGAAAGATGTTTCCGAGATGGTCGTTCCCCTTGGCGCCACGATGCACATGGATGGCTCAAGCTTCTCCTGCGTTTTGAAGACCGCCTTCGTCCTCGGTGTGCTCGGCTATCCGATGTCGTGGTCCCAGTTGCCCTTCATCGTCCTGGTCGCGGTGCTCTCCTCGGTCGGCATGAGCGGTGTCCCGGGCGGTGGCTATATCGGCGAGTACATCATCTGCACCATCTTCTTCCCCAACGAGATGGAGCTTGCCTTCCCGATTCTGGTCGCCATCGGCAACCTGGTCGATCCTCCGGCGACCATGATCAACGCCGCCGGCGACTACGTGGTCTCCTTCATCGTCAGCCGCTTTGTTGATGGCAAGGATTGGTTGCAGAAGAAACTGGCTGCCGGCGAGGTGCGGTAAACCGATGATTTGCGAGAATATCTCAGTCTCGAGAGACGGTTCCCATCTGCTGTTCGCAGGCCAGGATACCGTCTCTCTGGCGCAGGAGTACGGAACGCCGCTCTATCTGATGGACGAGGACCGGATCCGTGACCGTTGCAGGACCTACAAGGCGGCTTTTGTCAGGAACTTCGGTCCCAGCTCGGTTCCGCTCTACGCCTCCAAGGCCAACTGTTTCAAGCGGATCTACCAGATCATGCAGGAAGAGGGGATGGGTATCGACGTCGTCTCCTCGGGCGAGATCTATACCGCCCTGCAGGCAGGGTTCGACCTTTCCAAGGCCTATTTCCATTCGAACAACAAGACTGACTGGGATATCGCCTACGCGATGGACAGCCATGTCGGATATTTCGTCGCCGACAATGTCGAGGAGATCAAGGCGATCGAGCGCGAGGCGGGAAAACGGAATTTCCGCCAGCAGGTGTTGCTCCGTCTGACTCCGGGAATCGATCCGCATACCTACGAGGCGGTTTCCACCGGCAAGGTGGATTCGAAGTTCGGTGTTGCCATCGAGACTGGGCAGGCTTCCGATTTGGTGGGCTTTGTCCTGAAGCAGCCACATGTCGAGCTGTGCGGTTTCCACTGCCATGTCGGCTCGCAGGTGTTCGCCGAGGATGTCTTCGAGCGCGCCGCCGTGAAGATGCTGGTCTTCATCGCGGAGATGAAGCGGAAGTATGGGTACGAAGCCCGGCAACTGGACTTAGGCGGCGGCTATGGAGTCCGGTATGTGGAGTCCGACCCGTACCTGGATATTGGCGTGAAGGTGGACGAGATCGCTAGGACAATCCACTCCACCTGCAAGAGCCTTGATATCCGCGAGCCGGAAATCCACATGGAACCCGGCCGCTCGATTGTGGCCGACGCAGGCATGGTGCTCTACACGGTCGGGACGGTGAAGACCATTCCCGGTTACAAGAGCTATGTCTCGATTGACGGCGGTATGGGGGACAGTCCCCGTTACGCCCTGTACAAGGCAAAGTACACCCTGTATGCGGCGAACAAGATGGCGGAGCCCTGTAATTTCAAGGCATCCGTTGTCGGTCGCTGCTGCGAGAGCGGGGATATCATCCAGGAGGGAGTGATGCTTCCATCCTCCATTCACCGCGGGGATATCATCGCCTTGTGCACCACCGGCGCCTACCATTATTCGATGGCGTCCAACTACAACCGGCTACCCCGGCCCGCGACGGTCATGCTTTCAGGCGGGACGTCCTATGTGGCAGTGCGCCGCGAATCCCTCGAGGATTTGGCGCGCAACGATCTTTGACCGTCAGGACAGCGCTTTCTTGAGGGCCTTAAGCTCGGTTTCTGTCAGTCCGACCCGCTCCTTCAGGTAACGGGTCGCGACTTTCTGGACGGTCTTGTCCGTGCAGGGCCTCCCGTCGTTCAGCGAGGCGAGCATGTCAGGCACCGACTGTTCAATCAGCCGGTAGCCCTCGCTTCCCTTCTCCAGTCCAAAGGCGTTGACGAAGCTTTGCATGTAGTCGTCCTTCAGTTCCTGGATGGTGCCGCCCATGAAGGCTCCGAGTACCATGCAGGCAAAGCCGGTGCGGTCCTTTCCCTCGTTGCAGTGGATCAGATAGGGTCCCTCATGCTCGATCATGAACAGCAATCCGTCGTGGAACTGGCTCGTGTACTCGTCGGTCAGGTAGGAAACAGGCGCCACCCGGCCGAAGACTTGTCCCTTGTCGAGCAAGGCTTTGTAGTTCGGGGCTCCACAGAGGTCCGGAAAGTCCTTGTCGGCCTGGTCATAGATGGTCTTGATGCCGGCCTGTCCGAGAAGTTTGTCGGCCATCCTGCTGGAGTCCTGGTCAAGGGTGGGGTTCAGGGAGCGGTACAGTCGGTTGGGAGCGATCTTGCCGGCCTTGACGGCACGGAAGTTGGCGAAGGCCTCGTCGGACGGGAACTGGCTGCGCTCGGTACGGGCGGTCAGATGGCGGGCGGTGTACTGGGAGAGATATCCGCCCTTTTGGGACAAGGTGACGATGACCTGGTCTCCGGCTTGCGCGTTGCTGGCTTGCGCCATGCTCCGCATGTTGAGCGCAGCGATCAGCCGTCCGTCCTTGTACAGCACAAGCACGGGACTACCCACGGCGACGTCGCTGTAGGCGGTGCCGACTGGCGCCTCGACCTGGTAGGAACCGATGGTCAACGTGGCTATGTCGCCGGCCTCAATGCCTTGGCTCTGCAACTCCGCATTCGGCATGGCGAAGATGACGTTGCCGTACTTGTCGATGGCGCTGACCGTGGTGGCCACGCTCGGCTGGGGTGCTTCCGACTGAGATGCCGGCGTGGATCGGTGGGCGCATGCCATGGTGGAAACCAACAGGAAGGAAATCAAAAGGGCGAGAATGGGATGTTTCTGCATCGTACTACCTCTTGATTCCCATCCTATCAGGAAAACCACCGTATGGACAAAGGAATCCGATGCGGCTCCTTACGCGTCCAAGATGAGCAGCAGGGCCATCTTGAATGGTCTTTCGGCCTTGACCGAGTGCCTGCCGTTCTTGGCGAAGCGGAACTGCTCGCCGGCTTTGATCGGGTATTCCTTCCCTTCGTATCCGATGGTGGCCTCTCCGTCCAGGGCGAACACGATCGCGTCCCCGGGAGCGGCATGTTCGCCGAGTCCGGTTCCCGCGTCGAAGCTCATGACGACGAACTTCATGTGCCGGCCACTGATGATGTCACGGTTGACGATCCGGCCGGTGGCATACGGTACGAGGGAAGCGAGGTGGAACACCTCTCCTGCTTGCAAGTTCTGATCCATTTGATTGCCTTCCTTGAGAATCACTTCGAGATAGATGGCTCCGCCAGCGCTCCTCGCGCCGACCGGGACGTTCCTGGGGGTGACAGTACAGTCGTTCTTCGCCAGCCTCCAGCTGGTCCCGTCCAGGAGGAAGAGCTCGAGCTCCCCCGCGAGGACAAGGACCATTTTTCGCTCCTGATAGCTCTCCGCGCTGATATCGGTACCCTTGGCGAGGCTGAAGACCACCATGTCAGCGGCAATCTGCTGGCTGACCGTGCAACCTTCGACCGGCTGGTTGTCCCGTTCCAGAGAGAAGACCATGTCACGCCTCACTGATGGCGCCGGCCGGGCAGTTCTCCTTGGCCTCGGCTGCGGAACTTTCCTCTGCGGCTTCGACCTCCCGATCCTCGGCGACGGCTTTTCCGTCGGCGTTCAGGGAGAAAACCGTGGGACAGGTGCTTTCGCACAGCCCGCATCCGATGCACAGGTCCTGGTCAACTACATATTTCATGATGTGCCTCCATTCTGGCTACAGCATATCTTTTCGTTCGGGCAAATGCTGTTGTTTTTCCAACTGGTGATGAAGAGGGCATGGTGGTGTATAATCGACGGCATGGAACTTACCGTTGGAAAAGAATACCAGACCATCCAGGAAACCTTGGACGCCATTCCTTATGACGTTCCCGCCATCGTCCACCTGCCCGCAGGGGTCTACCATGAGAAGCTGTTCAGCGACCATCAGGACTTGACCTTGGTGGGAGGAGGGGAAGCGGAGACCAGCATCGTCTTCGAGGAGGGGGCCCGTCAGATTGCCCCGGACGGCAACAAGCTGGGTACCTTCCGAAGCTATACCGCCTTTTTCTCCGGTGAGCGCCTGGTCATCAAGGACATGAACATCTCCAACTTCGCCGGGGTCGGATGCAAGGTGGGGCAGGCAGTCGCCCTCTACCTGGATGTGCGCCACGCCCATCTTTCCCATGTGCGGCTGAACAGCTTTCAGGACACCCTTTTCCTCGCCCCGCTTCCCGAGAAGGAACGGGAGCCGGGAGGCTTCCGTGGGCCAAGGGCCTATGCCCCTCGTCGGAAAAGCGAGGTGATTGTGGAGCACAGCACCATCCGGGGCGACATCGATTTCATCTTCGGCGGGGCCGAGGCGCTGTTCAACGACTGCGACTTGGTCAGCCTGCATCCGGGCTATGTGGCCGCCCCGTCGGGGAGAAAGGGTGAGCGCGGCTTCGTCTTTTTCCAGTGCCGGTTCACCGCCGAGGTGGCCGGCTGTGTCGACGAGAGCGTCGCCATCATGCGTCCCTGGCGGCCGGAGGGAAAGGTGACCACCATCAGCTGTACCTTCGGTCCCCACATCAAGCGCGAGCGGGTCGTCCATTGGCCGGGGCTGGAGCAAGAGCCCCTGTACTGGGACCACTGGCAACTGGCCGCGAAGGACAACACGCTCACCGAGAAGCAGGTCATGGCCCTGATTGGCAGCTTCAAGGCATGAGCATCGAGAGCGACTTCTTCAGGAAAACCACCTTCGACCCGCAGTTGCTCCGGAAAGAAGGAGTGAGGGAAGACACCCAAGGGTTCCATGTCGTCGATGAGGTGATGGAGGGAAGGTTCCGCGCCGAGCTGGTCATCCATCCCGACGGGACGGCAACCGGACGCTTGGTCGAGTGCGCCTTGGGTGAGGAGTACCTCCCGTTGCGTGCCATGGGCCAGAAAGGAGCTTTCGTCTCCCGTGCCCGTATGGCCTACCTGGAGTTTCTAAAGCAGGTAGCCGACCGCTATGGCACCAATCGGTACTTTGTCAGCGAGCAGCTTAACCGGATCAGCGACTGGGTGTTCGAGGCATTCGGCGAACGGCCGGATTTCCCGTTCAAGAATGACAAGACGGGCGCAGTCTTCCGCAACCAGGAGAACCGCAAATGGTACCTGCTTGCCATCCTTCGCAAAGGCGAGGAGTGCGAGCTGGTTGACGTGAAGGTGGACCGGAATCTTGCACCGGCGATGGTGGCGATGCCCGGATTCCTGCCCGCCTACCATATGAACAAGAAGAACTGGATTTCCATCAGGATGGACGGGACGGTGGACGACGAGCTGGTCAAGGATCTGGTCCGGGAAAGCCGCGCCCTGACCTGCGAGACCGTGGAGGAGAAAGACGCCCGTTGGAAATGGCGTCGCTCGCGGTAGATGTTTGTCTTGCTCCAAAAGGGACAAGAGGATAAAGTCCATCCTATGGATTCCTCGAAGTTGCTGTTCTCCAACGCGGATTTGAAACAGCTGATCGTCCCTCTCGTCATCGAGCAGACATTGGTGATGTTGGTCGGCATCACGGATACCATGATGGTTTCCAATGCCGGCGAGGCGGCGATCAGCGGTGTTTCACTGGTGGACATGATCAACAATCTGGTGGCCACAATCCTGGCCGCGGTCGCCACGGGTGGAGCGGTCATCGTCAGCCAGTATCTCGGCCATAAGAACCAGAAGCAGGCGAACCTGGCGGCCAGCCAGCTCTACACAGTCAGCCTTCTGACCAGTTTGTCGGTCACCTTCCTCTGCCTGGTTTTCAACAAACAGCTTCTTCGCGGGCTTTTCGGTTCAATTGATGATGACGTGATGGGGGCGGCGACCACCTATTTTCTGATTACCAGCCTCTCGTTTCCTTTCCTCGGCCTGTACAATGCTGCCGGCGCCCTGTTGCGCTCGATCCAGAAGACTTCCATCACCATGCGGGTCTCGCTGGTCATGAACCTGATCAACGTGGCCGGGAACGCGATCGGCATCTTCGTCCTGCATGCGGGCGTGGCCGGCGTGGCGGTTCCCACCTTGGTCAGCCGCATGTTCGCCGCCATTTGCCTGACAGCCATTCTTTCCCGTGAGGATGGCGAGGTACGGATTGCCTGGCGTGAGGTTGTTTCCTGGCATCGGGACGTTTTGCACAAGATTCTCTACATCGCGATTCCCAACGGCATGGAGAATGGGTTCTTCGAGCTTGGACGTGTCATCGTGGTCTCGGTCATCGCCCTGTTCGGGACTGCCCAGATCGCCGCCAACGGGGTGGCCAACAGCTTGGACACCATCGGCATCACCGTCAGCAGGGCCATGAATCTGGCGGTCATCCCGATTGTCGGGCGCTGTGTCGGGGCGGGGGAGTACGACCAAGCCAAGTACTATACCCGCAAGTTGATTCTGATGAGCCACCTTTCCATCGTCATTCTCGGTGGCGCCACCATCGCCTTGCTTCCCGCAATCCGCCTGCTCTACGGGCTTTCGGACGAGGCGTGGAGGCTGACGGTCTGGCTGGTGGTCATCCACGAAGGGGTGGCCATGCTGCTTCATCCACTTTCCTTCAATCTTCCCAACACGCTGCGGGCGGCGGGGGACGTGCGCTTCACGCTGGCCGTCGGCGCTTTCTCCATTGTGTTCTGTCGGCTCTTGGGAGCTTACCTGCTTGGGGTGGCGCTTGGATGGAAGATCATTGGGGTCTGGGTAGCCATGTGCGTTGATTGGGTATTCCGTTCTGCCTTTTTCATCGCCCGTTATAAGAGCGGAGCATGGATGCGGATCCATCTGGTATGACTCCCCTTGTCTCATTTGCCTCCCTCGCCCTCGTGCTGGTGCTCCAGAATGTCGTGACGCTGTCGGTCAACCTGGCTGACAACTTGATGTTGGGCGGTTATGCCGAGACGGCCCTCAGTGGTGTGGCCGCGGTCAACCAAGTGCAGTTCATCTATCAGCAGTTGCTGATGGCCCTCGGCGACGGCGTGGTGATTTTCTGCGCCCGCTACTGGGGTGCACGGGATCTGGAGCCGATGAGACGGATTTCCAGCTTGGCCATGCGCCTGGCAATCGGTATCTCCCTTGTTCTTTTTGCCTTGGTCTCCCTGTTTCCCCGGCAGGTGCTGTTGGTCTTTACCGACGACGAGGCGATCATCGCCGAGGGCGTGCGCTACCTTTCCATCGTCCGCTTCTCCTATTGTTTTTTTGCCGTCACCCAGATTGTGCTGGCGACGCTCCGGTCAATCGAGGTGGTACGTATCTCCTTCTTTCTTTCCATCCTTGCCCTCGTGGTCAACTGTTGTATCAACTACACGCTGATTTACGGCCGTTTCGGTTTTCCCGAGATGGGCGTGGAAGGGGCTGCCATCGGCACCCTTTCCTGCAGGATTGTCGAACTGGTCGTGCTGCTTGTCTTCGTCCGCTTCCGCAAGCTTGCGTTGAGACTGCGTCCCTCTGATTACGTGATGGTCGATCACCGGCTGGCTGGCAGCTATTTCCGGTTGACTGGACCTTTGGTCTTCAATGCCGCGCTGTGGGGGTTGAACACCGCCATGCAGACGGTGATTCTCGGCCACATGACAGCTGCAGCCATTGCTGCCAACAGCGCAAGCTCCACCTTGTACCTGCTGGTCAAGTCGACCGCTGTCGGCTCGGCGAGCGCCGCCAGCGTCATCATCGGCAAGGCTATCGGGGAAGGGGACCGGGGCCGGGTCATGCGGATCAGCAGGCAGCTGCAGGTAGCCTTTCTTGCCATCGGAATTGCCAGTGGCTTGTTCCTTTTTGCCGTCAGTCGTCCGGTCATGAGCTTGTACCACCTGAGCCCTGAGGCGATGGGGCTGATGCGCAAGTTCCTGCTTGTCCTGCCTGTCACCTTCGTCGGCATGTCCTACGAAATGCCGAACAACGCGGTGCTGAAGGCTGGCGGATGCACCAAAAGCGTAGTGAAGATGAACTTGGTCAGCATCTGGGCTATCGTCATTCCTCTTTCCCTTTTCATGGCGTTTGTCGTCCATGCCTCTCCTGTCGTGGTCGTCATCTGCCTGAACAGCGACCAGGTTTTCAAGTGTCTTCCCTCATGGTATCTGGTCAACAAAACCGAGTGGATCCGGTCGCTTTCCTGAAGCGTTTCTCTTGGGTGCTTCAGTTTTCCTCGGCATTGGCAATGCCTGATTTTGTTCATTGTGTAATCGCAATATCATAATGAAAAAAACACTATGGACCAACCATGTGGTCCTGTGGAAATCAAGCAAAACCCATGGCGTTGTATCGTGTTTTGGAAAACGAAGGGGAGAAAATTCTGTCTTTTCCATAATTGCGTACAAGAGAGTTTTTTGAAGAGTATTTTGTCTATTTATTATCAATTTGGATATTTGTTGACAAGGGAATTGCGCATGGTAGACTTGAAGTTAGGTTCAAAAAGGAGTTTCCGAATAGGAGGTTTTCATGAAAAAAGTTAGAGCTCTTTGCGTGATTCTCGGTATGCTCGCATCCGCATCTCTCTTTGCTCAGGGTGGTGCGGAATCGACAGCTCCCGCAGCAAAATCGTCTGGTCCGCGCGTGATCAAGGTCACGACAAAATTCGTAGACAACGAACAGACCGCAAAGTCCTTGGTCAAGGTGTGCGAGGGTATCAACAAGCGCAGTGGCGGGACGCTTGACCTGCAGCTGTACACGGGTGGCACCTTCCCCATCGGCAAGGATGGCATGGAGCTTGTCACCAGTGGTGCCGATGTCATCTTGGTGGACGGTATCAACTTCCTTGGTGACTATGTGCCCGATTACAATGCGGTCACCGGTCCGTTCCTCTACACCTCGTTTGACGAGTACCTGGCAATGACCAAGACCGATCTGGTCAAGCACCTGAACGACGAGGCCCTGAAGCAGGGAATCAAGGTCCTGTCTCTCGACTGGGTCTTCGGCTTCCGCAGCATGATGCTGAACAAGCCGGTCACCAAGCCCGCCGACATGAAAGGCGTCAAGATCCGTGTCCCGACGAGCCAGCTGTACACCTACACGATGGAAGCGATGGGTGCAAGTCCGGTCGCGATGCCGTATCCTGACACCTACTCCGCAATCCAGCAGGGTGTGATCGATGGTGTCGAAGGCTCGATCATGACCTATTGGGGGACCAAGCAGTACGAGAACGTCAAGGAATACTCCCTGACCCGCCACCTGCTCGGTGTTTCCTGCGTCTGCATCTCCAAGGCCTGCTGGGACAGCCTGACTGACGAGCAGAGGACCATCATCCAGGAAGAAGTCGACAAGGGTACGCAGGACAACCTGGAGGAGACGGAGAAGCTCGAGTCCGAGTATGCAGAGGACTTGAAGAAGGTCGGTGTGCACTTCTATGAAGTCGATGCCGCCGCATTCTCCAAGGCCGCCTCTGTCGTCTATACCAGGTTCCCGAAATGGACGCCTGGCATCTACGACGAGATTCAGGCTGAGCTGACCAAGATCCGCGCCAATCTGAAGAAATAACCGATACATCCGGAATCAGGGGATGCACAGCCACGCATCCCCTGTTTTCCCGTTGAGAGGAGTGAAACCGTGCGTCTCGATAAGAAGGACTTGCTCGATAATTTCGAATTGTATATCGGGGGTGTGTTCATTTCGGTGACGGTAGCCATCGTCATCATGAACGTGTTCACCCGGTATTGCCTGCATTTTACCTATTTCTGGTCGGAGGAGATTTCCGTCGCCTGTTTCGTCTGGACGATTTTCCTTGGGGCTGCCGGCGCGTTCAAGCAGAAACGCTTGATGGGGGTGGACATCGTCATGCAGGTGACGAAGGGGGTGTGGAAGAACATCTTTTCCTTGGTCAATGCCATTCTCGTCACCATCATCTCGGTCTGGATGTGTGTCATGAGCTTCTTCTACGTGAAGGCATCCACCAAAGTCACCGCCGCCCTCGAGGTTTCCTACCGGCTGATTACCGTCTCGATCGTCATCTCCTTCGCATTGATGTCGGTCTACGCCGTGGTTGGCCTGGTACAGAGTATCCGCGCCTTTGGAAAGCGGAAAGAAGGGGAGGTGGCCTGATGTTCTCGTTTGTCTTTCATCCACTGTTCCCGGTCGCCCTGTTGTTCATCCTGTTTTTCCTGAATGTTCCGATTGCCTTGGCGCTGATTGGGTCGTCCCTGTATTATTTCACCTTCATCAACACTGCAATCCCGATCCGGATGGTGATCCAGCAGTTCGTCACCGCCGTCGAGTCCTTTCCCTATCTCGCGGTTCCCTTCTTCATCATGCTGGGTTCGGTCATGAACTATTCCGGCATCAGCGAGAAGCTGATGGATATGGCGGAGGTGCTCGCCGGCCATTTGAAGGGTGGATTGGCACAGGTGAACTGTCTGCTCAGCGCCCTGATGGGAGGCATCTCCGGTTCGGCGAACGCCGATGCGGCCATGGAATCGAAAATCCTGGTTCCCCAGATGCTCCGCAAGGGATTTCCTCTTGATTTCTCCGCCGCGGTCACCGCGGCTTCCTCGGCGGTCAGTCCGGTCATCCCCCCTGGAAACAACCTGATTCTGTATGCCCTGATCGCCAACATCTCCGTCGGAGACATGTTTCTGGCTGGCTATACGCCCGGGATCCTGATGACGCTGGCGCTCATGGTCACCACCTACATCATCTCCTCGAAGAGGGGGTACGCTCCGACCCGGGACCACTGGCCTACTCCCAGGCAGATTGGGTCCCAGTTCGTCGTCTCCCTCTGGGCGCTGGTCATCCCCTTTGTCATCATCCTTGGCATGAGGATGGGTGTCTGTACCCCGACCGAGGCAGGCGGCGTCGCCGTCCTGTTCGCTCTTGCCGTCGGTCTGCTCGTCTATAAGAAGCTGCGCTGGCATCATGTCCCGCTGATCTTGAAGGAAACGGTCACCAGCACCGGATCGGTCATGCTGATCATCGCGAGCGCCAAGGTGTTCGGATACTACATGAACTGCGAGCGTATCCCTCAGATTGTCACCCAGGCGCTGATTGCCATGACCAGCAGCAAGTACGTGCTGCTTTTTGTCATCAACCTCATGCTTCTGTTCATCTGCATGTTCATCGAGGGCGGAGCCGCCTTGGTGATTCTCGCCCCGTTGCTCGTGCCAGCCGTTTGCTCATTCGGAATCGACCCGCTTCATTTCGGTGTCATCCTGATCGTCAACATCATGATTGGAGGCCTGACGCCACCTTTCGGCTCGATGATGTTCACCGTCTGTTCCATCGTCGGATGCAAATTCCAGGACTTCGTGAAGGAGGTCTGGCCGTTCATCCTCGCGCTTCTGGTCGTCCTGTGCATGGTCACGATGTCGGAAGATGTCGCGCTTGCCATTCCCAAGCTGTTCGGCTATATCCCGAACCATCATTTCTTTGGCTGAGATGCGGTGGAAACGGGGCGGACCGCCCCGTTTTCCCAGAAGGTCTTTTGACAAAAAAACGGTTTCCGGATAAGGTTTCTACTGCCGTGTGGCGTATGACGCGTAAATCCAAGCAATTGGATGGACGCGTTTTTTTTATGCCTTTGGCGGAGAGGTTTTCGTATGGATGACAATCGTTTTCTTGTGGAGCAACCGGTAGGGCGCCTGATGCGCGGTTATGCGTTGCCCTGTATCATTTCGCTGCTTGTCGGCGCGTTGTACAACATCGTCGACCAGATTTTTATCGCCAATGCCGATTATTTGGGTTCGAACGGAAACGCCGCCAATACGGTCGTCTTTCCGCTGACCGTGGTCATGCTTGCGGTTGCCGTCATGATCGGTGACGGTTGCTGCACCTTCGTCAGCCTGCAGCTTGGCTCGGGCAACAAGGAGGATGCGCACGTCGGTGTCGGCAATGCCATCGTCCTGGTGGTTGTCATCAGTCTGGTGATGACCGCCCTGTTCGCCCTGTTCCGCGACCAGCTGATCACCGCCTTTGGCGGCAGGGTCAACGCCGAACTGTTCCATTTCGCCCAGGAATATTTCTCCTGGATCATCGTCGGTATCCCGCTATACATGTTCGGGCAAGCGATGAACGCAATCATCCGTGGTGACGGCTCCCCGAAGTTCGCCATGGCATGTACGGTGGCCGGCGCGGTCTTCAATATCATCTTCGACCCGATTTTCATTTTCGGTTTCCACATGGGTATGGCTGGAGCCGCCATCGCCACGGTACTCGGACAGCTTTTGACTGCAGTTCTCTCTGCCTGGTATTTGTGCCATCTGAAGGCAATCAGGCTGGAGAAGCGGAGCTTCTGCCTGAGACCTGCCCTGGATCGGCGCATGCTGACCATGGGTATCACCAGCTTCCTCAGCCAGATTTCTCTGGTTGCCGCCATGGCTGCCATCAACAACATGATCCGTATCACCACTGCCAGCGATCCGTTCTTCGCACAGCCTGAGTTCTCTCAGATTCCGATGGCGGTGGTCGGTATCGTCATGAAGGTCTTCCAGATTGTCATTTCCGTTGTCGTCGGCATGGCCGCCGGTTGTATTCCCGTGGTCGGCTACAACATGGGTGCCGAGCGTTATGACCGGACCAAAGACCTTTTGAACAGATTGCTGTTCTGGGAGGTCATGGTCGGTGTGATCGCACTCCTTGTCGTCGAGTTCTTCCCCCGTGCGCTGATTGGCATCTTCGGCGCCTCGCATGAAAGCGAGGTCTATACCCAGTTTGCCGTCAAGGCCTTCCGTACCTATCTGTGCCTGTTGCCTTTGGCAACCTTGAACAAGGCCGCCTTCATCTTCCTGCAGGCCATGGGTAAGCCGGTGGCAAGCAGTCTGCTGAGTTTGTTCCGCGAGGTAGTGCTGGGCGTGGGATTCGCCATCGTGCTGCCGATGACGTTCGGGCTCGACGGCGTGTTGTACTCAATGCCCGCGGCGGACCTTCTGACGGCAGTCGCCTCGATTTCCGTCATCGCCCTGACGTACCGTGAACTGGGTATCAGACTGCAGGCTGTCCATCAGGACGGCCAAGCGTCGAGCGTTTCCAAGGACTGAATCCCCAGAAGAGCCAGAAGATCAGGCTGGTGATGATCCAGGAGATGGGGTAGCAGAGCATGATGGTCACCAGCGTTGGGTGGTGGGGAAAGAAGAAAAGCACCCACAGGACCCGGTAGACGCAGACGCCGATGGCGGTGAAGACGGTGGGAACGATGGAGTTCCCGCAGCCACGCACCGTTCCGGAGAGGATCTCGATCGATATATAGGTGAGGAAGGTGGGGGCGACGGTGTGGCAGATGACCATGCCGGCATCGATGACCGCCTCTTCGCTGGTGAACAGATGCAGGAAGGCTCTTCCTTTGGTCAGCAGGATCAGGCCGAAGCCGATGGCGGGAACCATGCTCATGGCAAGCGTGATCCACATGCCGCGCTTGACCCGCTTGTACTGGCCCGCCCCGTAGTTTTGTCCTGCGAAAATGGAGATGGCGACCCCGAAGCTGTTGATCGACATCCAGAACATGGCCTCGATCTTGCTGTAGGCGGCGTTGCCGGCGATTACGATGGTTCCCAGCGAGTTGATGGCGCCCTGGATCAGAATGTTGGCTATGTTGTACATGGAACCTTGCAGGCCGGCGGGAATTCCGAGCAGTAGCATGCGGCCCATCAGGTCCCGGTCGATGGTCAGGTCCCGGAAATGGAACTGGAAGGCCGCTTCGGGGCCCTTGTGGAGGAGCGCCACAACCATGGCCGCGGAAATGGTCTGGCAGAGGATGGTCGCTACGGCGGCGCCTTTGACGCCCCAGTCGAGAATGGCGATGAAGAAGATGTCCAGGATGATGTTGGACAGGGTACCGACAATCAGGCAATACAGCGGGGTCTTGCTGTCCCCCATGGCGCGGAGGATGCAGGAACCCATATTGTAGACCAGCTGGCTGACGGACCCGATGAAGAAAATGTGCAGGTAGGTGACCGAGAGGTTCATGATTTCCTCCGGGGTACCGATGGCCCGCATGGCCAGGCGGCTCACCATCAAGCCGAGAATCATGACGATGACGCCACTGAGGATCGCCATGCTCATGGCGGTCTCGATGGCCCGGTGGATGCTCTCTTTCTTCTTGGCGCCGAACTGCTGGCTGATGACGACACTAGCTCCGTTTGACAAGCCCACAAAGAATCCGACGAGCAGGTTGACGAAAGTGCTGGTTCCTCCACCCACAGAGGCGAGCGCTTGGGTGCCGACGAACTTACCGACGATGATGGCGTCGGTAGCGTTGTACAGCTGCTGGAAGAAAGAACCGAACAGGATGGGAAAATAGAAATACAGGATTGCGCGCGGTATCGAGCCTTCGGTAATCGATACCGGAGCGTAGATCTTGTGGGGATGTCTATGCAGGGATAGGCTGGTCATATTCAGTCGATTCTATTGGAAAGCGTCCCGATTTTCTCGATGGTGATGGCAACCTCGTCCCCGTGGTCCAGCTTGCTGATTCCGCTCGGGGTGCCGGTGGAGATGATGTCGCCTGGCAGCAACGTCATGACATGGCTGATATAGCTGACAAGGAAGGGCACGTCGAAAATCAAGTTCTTCGTGTTGGAGTGCTGTTTCACCTCGCCATTGACCCTTGTGCAGAGGTCAAGGTTCGCGGGATCCAGTTCGGTCTCGATGACGGGGCCGAGCGGACAGAAGGTGTCGAAGCCCTTGGCTACCGTCCATTGCCCGGTCTTTGGTTGCAGGTCCCGGGCAGTCACATCGTTGGCGATGGTATAACCGAGCACATACTTCTTCCAATCCTTGGCGTCGACGTCCTTGGCTTTCTTGCCGATGACGACGGCAAGCTCACCCTCGTAATCCAGATGGCTGGTCATGCCTGTCGGGTAGTGGATCTCGGCGAATGGGTCGAGAAGAGTGGTCGATGGTTTCATGAACAGCATGGGCTTCTCGGGAATCGGGAGCTTGAACTCCATGGCGTGGTCGCGGTAGTTCAGGCCCACACATACCGCCTTGGTGAAACGGCAGGGGGCCAACAAGGTCACCTTGGCAAGATCGATTGCCTCACCCGTCTGATGATGGGTGCCGAAATAGGAGCCGTCCAGAATATGGATTGTCTCCCCATCGAGAATGCCGTAGCCCTCCCAGGCTCTGTCCCGGCGAAGAAAATGCACGTACTTCATACTTCACGTTATACAGGAAGATCCAAAAGGAATCCATCGGGGGAGGTGCCGAGAATTGACAGAGCGCGTCAAAAGGGAGAGTCTTGTGCCATGCGTTATGAAAAGTGCCCGTTGATGGAAAAATGTGGTGGTTGCCAGCTGATGGATCTTGCCTATGAGGACCAGCTGGACGAGAAGCAGGCCTTTGTCGAGGACAATCTTTCCGGTTATGGCCCGGTCGCGCCGATTGTCGGTATGGATGATCCTACCCACTACCGCACCAAGGTACAGGCGGTTTTCGGACGCGAATACAAGGGCAGACGGATCATCAGCGGCATCTACGCCTATGGGACGCATCATATCGTTCCCATCCACGATTGCCTGGTGGAGGATGAGGTGGCCGACCGTATCCTGGGCACGGTCAGGAACTTGATGGGGAATTTCAAGATCGACCCATGGGACGAAGACAGGCAGACCGGCTACATCCGCCATGTGCTGGTCAAACGGGCCAGTTACACCGGGCAGGTGATGGTGGTGCTTGTCTGCGGAGATTGGCCGATTCCCCACAAGGACGATTTCATCAACCTGCTCCGTCAGCGCAATCCCGAGATCAAGACCATCCTGCTGAACATGAACAGCGCAAAGACTAGCATGGTCCTTGGTCCTGATCCGGAGAAGACTTTGATGGGCCCTGGGTTCATCGAGGAGAAACTTTGCGGGCTTTGGTTCCGGATCAGCGCCAAAAGCTTCTTCCAGGTCAATCCGCGCCAGACCGAGGTGCTCTACGATATCGCCATGAAGATGGCGCGCTTAAAGCCGACGGATACCGTCATCGATGCCTATTGCGGAACCGGTACCATCGGCATGATTGCCGCAAGCAAGGGAGTCAAAGAGGTGGTCGGCGTCGAGTTGAACCCTGACGCTGTCAAGGACGCCGAGGCGAACAAGGCGCGCAACAAGCTTGCGAATATCCGCTTCATCTGCGACGACGCATCCAGCAGGCTGAAACAGATGGCGAACGAGGGAGTAACGTGCGACGTGCTCTTTTTGGATCCTCCCCGGATGGGTAGTGATGAACGCTTTCTTGCCAGTGCCATCAAGCTTGCTCCCAGCACCATCGTCTACATCAGCTGCAACGTGAACACCCTTGCCCGCGACCTCCACTACCTGAAAGAGTTCAGCGATTACCAAGTGCTCGGCATCCAGCCGGTGGACATGTTCCCGCACACGACCCACGTTGAGACAATTGCCCTTCTTATGCGAAACAATGCTTGAAATGCAGGTTTTTGTTTGGAATCCTGCTCTTTTTCATTGTTTTGTCAACGATTTGTCAACGGAAATTTCATCCGTTGACAAGCCGCTCGAACCTCTCGA
>JAQYHB010000035.1 GCA_028722305.1 Spirochaetales bacterium | reverse complement strand
GGTCTGAAAGCTGCTGGAGAGTGGCATCAGTTGCAACCGTTATTCCCTAAATTACAGGGAAAAAAAGTTTTGGATTTAGGATGTGGTTACGGTTGGCATTGCAAATATGCCGCACAAATGGGAGCTACTGAAATTCTTGGTATTGATAGTAGTCAAAAAATGATTGCAAAAGCAGTAGCTGATAACTCTGATGACAAAATCAAGTATAAAGTTTGCGGTGTTGAAGAATACATTTATCCTGAAAATACTTATGACCTAGTTGTTTCTAACCTGGTACTGCACTATATCGAAAATTTAGCTAATGTTTATCAAAAGGTGTATTGCACATTAAAAGTAGGTGGGTATTTCCTATTCAATATTGAACATCCGACTTTCACCGCAGGTGTTAATGAGGATTGGATTTATGATGAAAATGGGAAACCTAAATATTGGCCAATCGACAATTACTATTACACAGGCGAAAGAGAAACCAACTTTCTTGGTCAACGAGTAATTAAACAGCACCACACATTAACGCAGATATTGAATACACTTATAAAATGTGGTTTTCAAATTGAGGCTATTGAGGAAGCAATGCCTCCGGCAGATATGATGGGTATGCCGGGAATGTGTAATGAAATGCGTAGACCTATGATGTTGTTGGTTAAGGCTAAAAAGGTTTAATAAACAACTTCCAGTTTGTAGGGGAGTTTTAAGGCTCCCCTATAAAAATGGCTATTTATCAACTGTTTGTTGTGACATAGCCTTTCACAAATACGTTTTCTGGCTTTTCCTCTTCCTTGTCTGGCAAGGTGATATTGCGTATTGGATTTTGTTTTTCTACAAAATCGTTGACAGATTTGAAAAAATGGTAAGACACTTTACCTATAAGACAGGTTGAAAGGTTCCTGCCTGCAAACAAAAGGAGACTGTCATGAAAAAATCTACTGTTGCCTTGCTTGCGCTTTCGCTCGCCATGCCGATGGCATTCGCGCAAGGCGGTGCTGAAAAGGCCTCCGGTTCTTCGGAGAAGCCGGTCGAATTGATTTTCACCTCCGTGTCCGTCACTGGCGATTCGCATACCACCGCCATGACCGCGTTCGCCGACAAGGTGAAAGAACTGTCAGGGGGATCGGTCACCTGCAAGACCTATGCCGACGGCACGCTGTTCTCTTCGGAGAACGAGTTTGACGCCATCGTCAATGGCGAGGCCGACCTGGCGTACCTTTCGTTCCCGACGCTCTCCACCCAGAAAGGACTGGAGTGGTGCGCGATGATCAACAGCGGATACTTCTGGTCCAGCTACGAGCACATGACCAGCGTCCTTAATGGCGACATCGGCAAGAAGGACATCTTCCCCCGTATCGAGGAGAAGGTGAATGTCGTTCCTCTCGGCGCCTTCTATCTTGGCGCCCGTGTCGTCAACACCCGCAACCGCGCGATCAACAAGTATTCCGACATGAAGGGACTGCTGCTGCGCATGCCGAACTCTGCCGCATGGCTGCATCTGGGCGAGGCTTTGGGCGCCAACCCGACTCCGCTGTCCTTCAGCGAGCTGTATACCTCGTTGCAGACTGGCGCCATCGACGGCCAGGACAACCCGCTTCCGACCGACGTTTCCGCCAAGTTCTACGAGGTCGCAAAATATGTCGCCATCACCAACCATGTCGTCGACAGCATCCTGCCCTGTATCAACAAGGACAAGTGGAACAGCCTTTCCGACAAGCAGAAAGAGGCTGTCCGCGGCGCCATCGAGTATGCGAAGAAGGTCAATGACGACGCCCGTATCGCCGAGGAGGCGAAGGACGTCCAGATCCTCGAGCAGAACGGCGTGACTGTCACGCATCCCGACCTCGCGGATTTCAAGAAGAACGTCACCGCCTACTATACCGCTCATCCGGAACAGACCGGCGAGTGGGATATGGACCTGTACAAGAAGATCCAGGCTGCGGCGAAATAAGCTGCTGGTTTTTGGGGGATGCGGGATTGTGCCCGCATCTCCTTTTTTCTATTAGGGGGATTTCTCATGGAAAAGTCGTTGTGGAGGCGAATCGCGGATGGCATCGACGTTGTGCTCGAGGTCATCACCGATCTTTCTTTTCTGATTATTTTCTGCACGTTCATGCTGGCCATCGTCAGCCGCTATTTCTTCAAGAAACCGGTGACATGGAGCTATGAGATTTCCGTGCTCGGCTATATCTGGACCATGTTCTTCGGGGTGGGGTTGGCCATGAAACGGGACGAGCATGTCGTATTCGGTCTGGTCTTTGACGTGTTGCAGCCGAAGGGCAAGTTCGCCATCTACCTGTTCTATAACATCCTGCTGTTGTTCCTGCTTTTCGTCTCCACGATGCCATGCCTGCACGCGTTGATGACCCGGACCATGGTGACCGGGGTCCTGAAGATGCCCTACAAGGTGGTCTTCTGCCCGTTCATGCTGATGTACGTCGACATGATGTACCGCACCGTCATGAATATCCTGAAAGCCAAACACACCTATCTGGAGGCTGCATGATGAGTTTTCCTGTCATCGCTTTGTTCTTTTCGCTTGCGCTCTGCTTTATCATCCGCATGCCGATTTCCCTGTCGATGCTGGCGGCCTCGATTATCTATTTCCTGATCAAAGGCCCGCAGATGTTGGGACAGGTTTTCACCGTCATCACCGGCAACATGTACGCAAACTACACGATGTTGGCAGCACCTCTGTTCATCTTTATGGCCAACGTGCTGAATGAGAGCGAGGTCACCGACAAGATCTTCGCTTTCTGCAACGGTCTGCTTGGCCGCATGAAGGGCGGTACCGCCCAGGTCAATGTCGCCATCAGCCTGATTTTCAGCGGCATGACCGGCTCTGCCATCGCCGACGCCTCGGGTATCGGTGTCATGGAGATCGAGCAGATGAAGAAAGAGGGGTATGACGCCGAGTTCAGCGCGGCCATCACTGCCGCCAGCGCCACGGTCGGCCCGATTTTTCCCCCCTCGATTCCCATGATCATCTACGCCATGCTGAGCGGCGCTTCCGTCGGAAAGCTCTTCATGGGAGGGGTCGTTCCCGGTGTCCTTTTGGCTCTTTTCCTGGCTATCTATGTCGGAATCGTCTCCTACAAGCGCAATTATCCTTCCGGTGTGAAGATGACCCTCCGGCAGTTTGGAGTGGCGACCATCAAGGCGGCGCCGGCCCTTTTGACCGTCATCATCCTGCTTGGCGGCATTTACACCGGCGTCTGCACTCCGACCGAGGCGGGGGCTCTCGCGAGCGCCTACTGCCTGCTGATCGCGATCTTCATCTATCATTCCCTTGGGTGGAAGAAGTTCGTGAAGATTGTGCGCAAGAGTGCCGCGAACACTGCGACTTTGGCTCTTTTGACCGGCACCTCGATGCTCTTTTCCTTCATCATTGCCCGCGAGCAGGTTCCCGCGGCGGTCGCCAAGCTGGTGTTGGGATTCACCTCCAACAAGTACGTGTTCCTGCTGATTGTCAACATCATCTTTCTCCTGCTTGGCTGTGTGCTCGATGTCAGCACGATCCAGTTGGTCTTCGTGCCCATGGTGCTTCCATTGGTCAAGGCTTTCAACATCGATTTGGTCCAGTTCGGCGTCATCATCTGCTTCAACATGATGATCGGCCTCTCTACCCCGCCGTTCGGCATGCTGCTCTTTATCGTCACCGGTCTTTCCAAGGCGAAGATCAGTGGTGTCATCAGGGAAATCCTGCCGATGGTGCTGATCATGATCGGCGAGCTGTTCCTGATGACCTACTATTCCCCGATCATCATGGCGCTTCCCAACCACATGGCGATGGCGGCGGGCGCATGAAGAAAAACTTCGTGTTGTCGTGGAGGAAATGTGATAGAGTTCCCCATGGGATACCAAACAAGGTGAACAAGCATGGAAGAGTCCTTTACCATTAATCGCGCCAACCTCAGTCAGCAGATCGCCGACCAGCTGGAGGAGTGGATCCTCAGTTCCCCCGGGGGAAAGGTGGACACGAAGCTGCCGAGCGAGCAACGGCTCGCTACGCGGTACGGAGTCAGCAGGCCGGTGATCCGCGAGGCGCTGAAGATGTTGCAGGAGCGTGGCCTCCTCACGTTGAGGAACGGCCTGGGCGCCTTTATCACCAGACCTCAGGCCGGGACGGTCGAGGCGGCGATCAACCGCTTCAGCCAGATGCACGATATCACCGACAGCGACCTGACCCAGATGCGTGGCATCATCGAGATGAACGCCGCCCGTTTGGCGGCGGAACATGCCACTGACGAGGACCTGGCAGCCCTTAGGGAGAACCTGGAGCAGTTCAGGGACAAGACGCTCAGCCTGAAGGAGCGTGTGCGGCTTGACAGCCAGTTCCACCTGTTGATCGCCCATGCCTCGGGGAACCCGCTGGTGGAGATGTTCAACCAGGTGCTGGTATCGTTGCTTGCCGAATATATGGGCAAGGGCGTCCTGATTCCCGGCGGTATCGATGACGCGATCGCGCGCCACCAGAAGGTCTATGACGCAATCGCTGCCCACGATGAGAAGGCGACGATGGAGGCGATGAGCGAGCATCTGCGGGTCTCCGAGCAGAATGTCGCCCAGTTCAACGAGAAGTCAAAGAAACAGACACGATAAGGAGTTGTGGCGATGTTGAAGCATATTCCCCCGATTCTTAGCCCCGAGCTTTTGAAGGTGCTCGACGAGATGGGGCACGGCGACGAGATTGTGATCGCTGATGGAAACTTCCCTTCCTGCAGCGTCAACGACCGGGTCATCAGGCTGGATGGACATGGAGTCCCTGAAGTATTGAAGGCTGTCCTGACCCTGTTGCCGCTGGACCATGCCCAGCAGAATACCATCCTGATGGCGGTCAGCAAGGGCGATGCTGTTGAAACCCCGATTTGGGACACCTACGATAAGCTGTTGCAAGAGGGTGATTCCCACTACAAGGGCTACCAGACCATCGACCGGTTCGATTTCTATGACCGGGCCCGGAAGGCCTACGCTGTGATCGCTACCAGCGAGAAGGCCCTCTATGCCAACATCCTGCTGAAGAAAGGCGTTTGCTGAACATGGACGCGCGTACACTGATTGCCCAAGGAGGAGCCGTGCTCGGTATCGAGTTCGGCTCCACCCGTATCAAGGCGGTGCTGATTGACGATTCCTTCCATCCGATCGCCCAGGGCGGCCACGAGTGGGAGAACCAGCTGGTCGAGGGAATCTGGAGCTACAGCCTACAAGCCGTATGGTCCGGTCTCGCGGACTGTTACCGGAGCCTGCAGAGGGATGTGGAGAGACGCTATGGAGTCAGGATCCACGCCTTGAAGGCGATGGGAATCAGCGCGATGATGCACGGCTATCTTGCCTTTGACGCGCAGGATAGGCTCTTGGTGCCGTTTCGTACCTGGCGGAACACGATCACCCGGGACGCAGCCCACCAGCTGACCAGGCTTTTCGGTTACCCGATTCCCCAGCGCTGGTCGGTGGCCCACCTCTACCAGTCGATGCTGGAGGGGCAGGAGCACGTAGGACACATCGCCCATCTGCGTACCTTGGCCAGCTATGTGCATTTCCGGTTGACCGGGCGTGACGTTGCTGGCATCGATGATGCCTCGGGCATGTTCCCGATCGACCCGGAGCGGGGCGGCTATGACAGCCGCATGGTCGAGAAATTCGACAGGCTGGTCGAGCAGGCCGGCTATGGATGGCGCATCGGGCAGTTGTTGCCGACGGTGCTCAGGGCGGGAGAGAATGCCGGAGCCTTGAGCAAGGAAGGGGCGCTGCTCCTGGATCCGAGCGGGGAACTCGCCCCGGGGTGCCCGCTCTGTCCGCCTGAGGGAGACGCCGCCACCGGCATGGTAGCCACCAACAGCTGCGCTCCGAGGACCGGCAATGTCTCGGCCGGAACCAGCGCCTTTGCCATGGTGGTATTGGAAAAGCCCCTCTCCAAGGTATATGAGAACAAGATCGACCTGGTCATGACTCCGGATGGAAGGCCATGCGCCATGAGCCATGCGAACAACTGCACCGGGGAATACGACCAGTGGATCCGCCTCTTTGGCGAGGTCGAGGAGGCGATGGAGCACAAAGTGGACAAAGGGGAGCTGTATGCCAAGCTCCTCCCGCTCGCGCTCAAGGGCGATTCCGACTGCGGAGGAATCATTCCCTTCAACTATATCTCCGGAGAGTCGATGACCGACGTGGAGGAGGGACGGCCGCTTCTGGTGCGTCCAAGCCAGGGAGGCTTTACCCTTGCCAACTTCCTGCGCGCAGAGCTTTCCACCGCCCTGTGCGCCTTGCGTGCGGGTATGGATATCCTCTTTTCCCAGGAATCCGTGGTGTTGGACCGCCTGACCGGCCATGGCGGGTTCTTCAAGACCCCCGGGGTGGGCCAGCGGCTGATGGCGGCGGCGATGAAGAGCCCGGTTTCCGTCATGGAAACCGCAGGGGAAGGAGGAGCATGGGGTATCGCCCTGCTTGCCGCCTACCTTGATAGTCCCCTTGGCTTGCAGGAGTTTCTGGACAAGCAGGTCTTTTCCTCTGGCAAGGTGACGACCGTTGTTCCCACCAGCGAAGAAATTCGCGGATTCGAGCGCTTTTATGAACGCTACCGAAGGGCTCTTCCCTTGGAGCGTCAGGCTGCGCGCTTTGTCGATTGAACTCGTGTCTGCTTTTTTGAACAATCCTGCCACAATCTGGCAGTATTGAGGTATATCGTCTTCCTGTACCAGGAGGAAGACGATGTACATCTCATGGGGCGCGAAACGGATCATGCAGACAAGAAAGTACTTGGAACGGGGCGTCGAGCCGGCAAACGCGATCGGCTATCAGGGGGAGATTGGCAGGTTCATGCGTGTCGACCAGTCCTGCGATGCCACCGATTTCGGCGTGGTCCGTCTCTCGGGCATCGCATCCGGTCCTCTGTTCATGGATTTCACCCGTAACTTCCGCAAGCGGTTCAGTGTCCAGTATCAGGACATCGAGTCGCTACTCTCCGACGGCTGGGTCGTCGCATAGCCGCTAGAGAAGCGCGTAATCCAACCCCTCGTAGAACTTCAGCTGGGCCTCGTTGCTCCTGCGTTTGGAGAGATCGCGGTAGATGATGGTAGGTTCCTCGCGGGTGACCATGGTGTTTGGCTTCACGTCACGACGGATCCATACGCCGGCGCCAATGACGGCGTTGCTTCCGATGGTGATGTCCCCGAGGATGGTCGCATGGGCGTAGATGGTGACTCCGTCCTCGATTGTCGGGTGACGTTTCACGCCGCGGATCAGCATTCCGCAGGCGTCCTTCGGGAAACTCAGCGCTCCCAGCGTGACGCCCTGGTAGATTTTCACGTTGTCGCCGATGACGCAGGTCTCACCGATGACTACGCCGGTACCGTGGTCGATGAAGAAGGCCTTTCCGATCTTGGCTCCCGGATTGATATCGATGCCGGTCTCCTGATGGGCGCACTCGCTGAGCATTCTCGGTACCAGTGGTACGTGCCGTTCATAGAGTACGTGGGCGACGCGATAGATGGTCACCGCCTTCATGTACGGGTAGCTGAGAATGATTTCCTGGGTCCCGCTCGCGGCCGGATCTCCCGCAAAGCCGGCCTTGGCGTCCAACTTGAGCGCCCTGCGGATACCGGGTAGTTCTCTGACTACTGCCTCGACATCCTCCTGCGCCTTCGCGTGGTGGTATGCGTTGCTCTCCTCGGGGTACAGATAGTTATAGGCCCTGCGGATTTGCTCCGCGAGCAGATTGCAGACCAGTACCAGCTGGACATGCACCTTGTCTTCCAATGTGCCGTCCCCATCGCTGTTGCCCCTTCGCCCCGGGAACATCAGCTCCATGAGCTCATGGGCAAGGTGGACGATGGCTTCCATCTCGGGAATAGCCTGCAATATATAGAACCGGGGTTCTCCTTTCGCGCGCTCGAAGGTGGAAAGGAATTCCCGCTCGTAGGAAGGATCCATGCGAGCCTCCTTTTGTCCCATTGTAACTATACCAGGGAAAGAAGGAAAAGGGTTTGCCTACTCGCTTTCCTTGTCTAGAAATGCCTTTACCCGGTCGCGGAGGGGACGCCTGAGCGACAGGGCGGCGATGATCTTGATGGTGTCGCCAATAAGGAACGGGGTCATGCCGACAGCGAAGGCCTTCGCCCAAGTCAGGGAGAGCCGGGCCTTCAGGTAGGGAATTCCGATGGCATAGACGACGATTTCGCCCACGAGCAGGGCGACCAGGTCGCGCCAGAGGCCGCTGGTGCCCTTGTGGTCGGCGATCAGGCTCCCGACCAAAGCCTCGAAGAGCATGCCGACCAAGAACCCGCCTGTCGGGCCGACAAGGGCGCCGATGCCGCCGCCACTCGAGAAAACGGGTACTCCGACGGCACCTAGAAGCAGATAGAGGGCGATGCTCTCTGTCGCCATCGCGGGCGGCAAGACCAGGCTGGCCAGCATGACAAAGAAGGTCTGCAGCGAGATGGGCACCGGAGGAAGGGGAAACCTCACGAAGGCCCCGACAATCATCAAGGCGCAGAAGAGGGCGATGACAAGCAATTTCCGTAATGTGTTCATACGCCATACCCTATCGGCATTTCCTTTTTAATGTAAACATTGATTAGGTTGACAATTCGGTGTAGCATGGCGCCATGACGACAAAGGAAAAGGTGGGCGAATACCTGAATGCCCATGGGGGATCGTTTGTTTCCGGACAGGAGTTGAGCGAGAAGCTTGGCATCAGCCGGAGCGCGATATGGAAAGCGGTCGAGGGACTGCGGGACGACGGGCTCTTCATCGAGGCAAGGACCAACAAAGGCTACCGCCTCAGCCACAATGGCCAATTGTCGCTCTCCATGCTCCGGAAGCTGCTGCCCAGCCACGAGATCCACTTCCATGAAGATATCGACAGCACCAACCACGAAGCCAAGGCGCTGGCAGCCAAGGGTGCCCCGGATGGGACCCTCTGCATTTCCCGTCGCCAGAGTGGGGGACGTGGACGGCTTGGCCGTTCCTTCTCCAGTCCCCATGGAGGCATCTACCTTTCCCTGGTGCTCCGTCCTCATACCTCGGCTGAGGGGGCGCTGCTGACAACCAGCGCCGCCGCTGTCGCCACTGCCCTGGCCATCGAGGAGAGCTGCCACCTGCATTGCCAGATCAAGTGGGTCAATGACCTCTATTACCAGGAGAAGAAGGTCGCTGGAATTCTGACCGAGGGGGTCTTCGACCTGGAAAGCGGGCAACTGTCTGCGGTCGTCTCCGGCATCGGCATCAATTTCTGCACCCAGGAGAGGGACTTCCCGCCGGAAATCCGACAAAAGGCTGGAAGCTTGTTCGCCGGGCCTTCCCAAGTGCCGGACGAGGTGGACCAGAACCTGCTGGTGGCAAGCCTGGTGCGCGACCTTTGCGGTTTCAGCGCCCACCTGGAGGAACGTGCCTTCCTCTCCGAATATCGGAATCGGAACATGCTCCAGGGCCGGCATGTCTACCTGTTTCAGGCGGGAAACTTGGTCGGCCAGGGGGTGGTGGAAGGAATTGATGACAACGCAAGGCTCTGCGTGCGCATGGCCGACGGAAGCTTGCAGATTCTCGGTACCGGAGAGGTCTCCGTTCGTCCCGTGCTCTAGTCTTGCGTCCGTGAAACCGGTATAGTGGTGCGAAGAAGAGGAAAACGTCATGCTTGAGGAAGTCAGACAGACTTGGAAGGAATATGTGGAGGCGCAGCTCGCGAAGCTGGCCGCTGGTAAGCTTGGGGAGGGAGTGGCGCTTCCTGCCTTGGTCCTGCAGACCCCGCCGAAGCCGGAAATGGGGGATATCGCCTTTCCGTTGTTCGCATACGCGAAAGTCCTGCACACGGGACCCCAGCAGATTGCCGCCCAGCTGAAGGGCGCCATCGAGGCCGATCCATCGGCTCCAAACGGTACCTTGTTGCTGGCCGGTCCCTACCTGAACATCAAGCTCGACATGGCCTCCTTGGCCAACAAGCTCTATCAGACGGTGGTGGTCGAGGGTGTGCCGTACGGCCACACCGACCTGTTGAAGGGCAAGAAGGTGATGATCGAGTTCTCCTGCCCCAACACCAACAAGCCGCTCCATCTCGGCCATATGCGCAACGACTCGCTCGGCTCCTCGGTCAGTGAGATCCTGAAGGCCAATGGCGCGGAGGTGATGAAGGTCAACCTGATCAACAACCGGGGCGTTCATATCTGCAAGTCGATGCTGGCCTACCAGAAGTTCGGGGGCGGGACCACGCCCGAGTCGACCGGCAAGAAGGGCGACCATTTTGTCGGAGACTACTATGTGCGCTTCGCCACCTGGGAGAAAGAAGCTTTCGCCAAATATCAGAAGGAAGGTGGAACCCTTTCCCTCGAGGACTGGCAGAAGACTCCGGACAGTCCGGCCGGACAGGCCCAGCACATGCTGGAGCTTTGGGAGCAGGGCGACAGCGAGGTGATGCGGCTGTGGAGGCTGATGAACGGATGGACGCTGGACGGCCTTAGGCAGAGCTACCAGACGATGCACATCCAGTTCGACAAGCTCTACTACGAGTCCGACACCTACAAGCTCGGCAAAGCCGAGGTGCTCAAAGGTCTGGAAGACGGGGTGTTCTATCGGGAGAAGGACGGTTCGGTCTGGGTCGACCTTGCTCCAATCGGATTGGACAAGAAGGTGCTTCTGCGCCGTGATGGCACCAGCCTCTACATGACCCAGGATATCGGTACCGCCATCACCCGTCACAAGGACTGGCCGTTTGACAGCCTGATCTACGTGGTGGCAAGCGAGCAGCAGTACCACTTCAAGGTGCTCTTCTACGTCCTTGGCCTGCTCGGCTATCCGTGGGCAAAGGAACTGCACCATCTCTCCTATGGCATGGTCAACCTGCCCACCGGGAAGATGAAGAGCCGCGAGGGTACGGTCGTCGATGCCGACGACTTGGTCGAGCAGTTGTCCCAGCTGGCCGCCGAGGAAATCAAGGAAAAGGGACGCGAGGAGGAGGTCGGCGATGTCGAGGCTACCAGCGCAGCTATCGCCCTCGGCGCCCTGAACTACTATCTTCTGCAGGTCAACCCGGAACACGACATGATCTTCAACCCGAAGGAGTCGATCAGCTTCACCGGCAACACAGGGCCCTATCTCCAATACATGGGAGCCCGCATCTCCTCGATCCTGCGCAAGTACGACGAGGTGAAGAAGGACTACCAAGGGGTGGCCTTCGACGCCAACCTGTTGAGCGGGGCCACGGAGCGGGAAATCATCTCCGCCCTGGCCGACTATCCTGGCATAGTGGCCAAGGCCGGTACCCAGTTCGACCCGTCGCTGGTCTGCTCGTACCTGTACGACCTCTCCAAGCTGTTCAGCTCCTGGTACCATGACAATCCGGTCCTGAAGGCCGAAGACAAGGCTCTCGTGGTCGCCCGGGTCGGCCTTTGCTCGCTGGTGCTGGCTGTCTTCCGCGACGCCTTCGCCTTGGTCGGTATTCCCTTCCTCGAGAGGATGTGAGGGAAAGCTCTTGGATGCTGTATGGCTGGGGACAGCGTGCTGTCCCCGGCTTTTTTTGTCTCATGCAGGCACAAGTACCAAAAGGTGATGAATGCACTGTAAACTCATTCCGGTTATGTGATGTGAGATAACTCTTAAAAAGATGTTCTTCTTATGTGAAGCAAAGGGGTGATAGCTTAAATCCGCGCTGATTCCATACGCAAATACGGACTTCTTGCCATCCTCCGTAGGGCTGGCGCAAGGAAGCTCCGGGGCATCCCCGTCTCAAGGATCTTCGGCTTCCTCCTGGCATCGGTCTTCGCCAACGGATCCTCCTTCAGGCAGCGGAAGTTCGCGGATGGGGGCTTGGGCGCGCCTTCCTCCAGAAGCACCAACCGCTTCCTCTCGGCTGATGGGATTGACTGGAACAGGTTAGCGGCCTTGACTGTCGCAAAGTGGCTCATGAAAGTGTGAATCTCCACTTACAAAGTGGCTCATAAAAGTGTGATTGCGGCTTGTAAAGTGGCTCATGAAAGTGCTGTATGATTGTTGCCGTTTCCATTTGGAACACGAAGGAGGCGTCCCTTGCGGTATTTGCGTCGGAAAGCTGATGGTTTCTTAGAGGAGTGGAAAGCCCAGAAGGGACATCTGCCTTTGGTTATCCATGGGGCCAGACAGGTTGGAAAGACAGAGACCATCAGGAAATTCGCGCAAGGACATTACGCGAGTCTGGTCGAGATAAATTTCGTCACCACTCCTGCAGCCAAGAGAATTACGGATAACGGGTATTCGGCCGAGGAGATCATCCGCCTGCTTTCCCTACTCAATCCCAATTTTCAGTTTCTCGAAGGGAAAACCCTTATTTTTTTTGATGAAATACAGGAATTCCCAGAGATTGCCACTGCATTGAAGTTCTTTTCGGAGGATGGCCGTTTTGACGTGATTTGTTCGGGATCTCTTCTTGGTATCCAGTACAAACGGATTTCCAGCATCAGTGTCGGTTACAAGCAGGACTACCAGATGTTCTCCATGGACTTTGAGGAGTTTCTCTGGGCAAAGGGATATCAGGACGATACGGTTTCCGACATGCTTCAACACATGCTTTCCGCCAGTCCATTTCCGGATATCGAGTACCAGATGTACTCCAAGCTGTTTTTAGAGTACTGCGTTCTTGGGGGCATGCCCCGAATTGTGTCGGCATTCATCGAGCAGGGGACATTCGGACAGCCAGTGAGCCTCCAGAGGCAGCTTCTCTCCGACTATGAAAGCGATATTCGGAAGTATACCGAGGGTTTGGACCAAGCCAGGATCATGCATACGTATCGGTCTCTTCCCGCGCAACTTGCCAGGGAGAACAAGAAATTCCAGTATGCGGCAATTGCCAAGGGAGCACGTGCCAAGGATTATCTTGGTTGCATCGATTGGCTTTCGGATGCAGGCTTGGTGAATGTCTGCCATTGTCTCGGATTCCCCGAATTGCCGTTGAAAGGGAATGTCGATGCAGGTAAATTCAAGGTATATTTTGCCGATACAGGTCTTTTGATTGCTTCCCTTGACGAAGAGGCTCAGACAGATGTACGGGCCAACCGGAATCTAGGGGTATACAAAGGAGCGGTGTATGAGAACTTCGCCGCGGAAGCCCTTGCCAGGCAAGACTATCCGCTCTGCTATTACAAGCGGGAAAACTCGACGCTGGAAGAGGATTTCTTCATCCGTTCTGCCAGTGAACTGATACCGGTCGAAATCAAAGCGAACCAGAACCAGGCAAAATCTTTGGTCCAGCTTGTCCGAAGCGACAGGTATCCGGACATCCGGCATGGCATCAAATTCACAACGGGAAACGTGGGTGTTTCCCTCCCCATTGTTTCTTTCCCTTTCTTCTGTCTTTTCCTCCTGAAACGGTACATGCAACAGCAGGCTCTTTTCCAATGATTGTTGGCGATTTGCATAAATCCTTTGCAAAGTACCTGTCAAACAGGTAGACTGATATCGAGGAACATCTATGAGGAAACCAAAGATTCTGGTGGTCGGGTCCTTTGTCATGGACCAGATCGCGTTGACCGATAAGGTACCCCACGAAGGAGAGACCGTATTGGGGAAATCCTTTTCCAAGGCTCCTGGCGGGAAGGGGGCAAACCAGGCGGTGCAGGCTGCCCGTCTGGGGGCGCAGGTGACGATGGTGGGCAAGCTTGGCCGCGATGCCAACGGCAGGGATATGATCGAGGTGCTGGAAAAAGACGGAATCGACGTCAGCCATGTCGCCTATGACAACAAGCTTCCTTCTGGCTGTTCGGTCATCATCCTGCAGAAACAGGCCGATGGGGCGGTCCACAACCGGATCATTGTCCTGCCAGGTACCAATATGGCGATTACCGAACGCGATGTCGCGTTCCTGAAGGAGTCTATCGGTGACTACGATCTGGTGATGTTGCAACTGGAAATTCCGATGGAAATCAACGAGCTGGTCGCTGCCTGGGCCTATGAGAAGGGGGTGCCCGTCATGCTGAACTCGGCTCCGAGCGCGCCGCTTTCCGACAGCCTGCTCTCCCATCTCGCCTATATTTCTCCGAACGAGCACGAGGCGGCCGACCTGACCGGCATCACCATCGAGCACGAGGGCTCTTTCTTCAACAAGGAACAAGCGGTCGCCGTCTGCACTGCGTTGAGGGCCAAAGGCGTGAAGAACGTGCTGGTCACGATGGGTTCCGCCGGCGCGGTGCTGATGAACGACGAGGGCTTCTTCCACAGTCCTGCCCTGCAGGGAGTGACGGTAGTCGACCCGACTGCCGCCGGTGATTCCTTCGTCGGGGCCTTCTGCACCGGTATCGCCTGTGGTTGGAAGGTCGAGGAGACCATGGCCTTCGCCAACCAGGTGGCGAGCCGCACGGTCAGCGCCGCTGGCGCCATGCCGAGCCTGCCCACCTTGGGCGTGGTGGAGCGGTTCATCGAAGAGAAGGGGTTCCACAAACCCAATTTCAGTCGTTTGCGATAAGGAGTTTGAGAATATGGATGCGAAGTTGGAAACCTGCAGGAAGTTCGTCGAGATTTCCCGCAAGGAGACGGACGAGTTCCTCTCTGGTATTGATTACACGCAGATTCAGAAGGCGGGCGACCTGATCATCGCCAGCAAGAAGCAGGGTGGCAGGGTCCACGTCTCAGGCATCGGCAAGCCGAGCCATCTGGCCGGCTATATCGCCAGTTTGTTCTCCTCGACGGGAACGCCTTCCTATTATCTGCACGGTACCGAGGCGGTCCATGGTTCTTCGGGCCAGCTGGTGGCCGGCGACGTGGTGATTTTCATCTCCAACAGCGGCGAGACCGCGGAGATGAAGGCGACGGTGACCGCGGCGAAGAACAACGGCGCCAAGCTGATCGGCGTTTCCGGGAATTCTGATTCCTGGCTCGCCAAGGAAAGCGACGCCTTCCTGTTTGCCGGGGTGAAGGAGGAGGGTGGCCCCCTCAACCGCGCTCCCCGCATGTCCATCATCGTCGAGACCTTCATCCTGCAGGTGCTCTCAGTCTATCTGCAGATGGATTACGGCCTTGATCCCCGCCAGTATGTGAAGTGGCACCCAGGCGGGGCGCTCGGGCATTTGCGCGAGAACGAGAAATAACCGCTATCGTGATGCTTTCGGGGTTGGGGATTGTCCCCGACCCCTGTTTGTTACAGGCCTGTGTGCGGGACAAGAAAGATTCGTATGGGCGAGTTGCTGTACATCTTCGCGATGTTGCAGGCATGTTTCGCATGCTACAATCATGGATGACCGATTACAAAACGATAGTTTTGGAGCAGTAAATCGTCCGCAAGGAGAACGCAGATGCCTGAGAAACAAAACATAGAATGGAAATCCAAGTGGAAAGATGCATACTTGGAATGGGTCTGCGGTTTTGCAAATGCACAGGGCGGCAAGATATATATTGGTTGTAATGATGATGGAGAGATTATCGGAAGAAGCTGATGGAAGATATTCCCAATAAGATCCGAGATGCGATGGGAATCATTGTTGATGTAAATCTCCTTGAGAAAAACGGCCTTCCGTATATCGAGATCGATGTGCCGTCCTATCCGGTAGGCATATCCTGTAAAGGAATTTATTATTATCGGAGTGGCAGCACGAAGCAGATACTGTCCGGTCCGGCATTGGAATCGTTCCTTCTTCGCAGACGCGGGGTGTCATGGGACAACATGCCATTTCCATCTTTTCAGATCGAACATTGAAATCCGAAAGTAGAGAGGGATGTTGCAGTAACCGTAGCAAGGCAGGGAGTCTTGGTTACTGTTACAATAGGAGGAAGCTGTCGGTCCTTTCCCGATTTCTTTTCAAGGAGGGAATCCATGGAAACAGAACGAAGGAAAGGATCTCATTTGACCAGCAGGGACCGCAAGGACATCCAGC
>JAQYHB010000034.1 GCA_028722305.1 Spirochaetales bacterium | reverse complement strand
GGTGCCGTACCGAGCGGGGAAGAAGGAGCCGGACTTCGCGCAGGTGGTGGACGTGGTGATGCTGCTGTGCGGGAAGGCGGTGAAGGTCGTGGCGGAGGACCAGACGAGCGAGGGGCGGATCGACCTGTCGGTGGATGCGGGGGAGCATGTATACGTGATGGAGTTCAAGGCGGACAAGAGTGCCGAGACTGCATTGAGGCAGATCAAGGACAAACACTATGCCGACAAGTTCCGCCTGGAGCGGGGGAAGACGATCCACCTGCTTGGCATCGCCTTCAGCTCCACGGGGCACACCGTTCAGGACTGGAAGGAAGAGGTGCTGGACTGAACCAGGATTGTCTCCGTTCTTGGTGTGGCTCCATAGCCGTCGATTGCAGATTCTGGTCCTCTCTTCTCCAACAGTCTGGGTAGTGGGTCTGTCTCGTTCTGACGGCCGACAAACGATGGTTCAAAAGATTTTCAGCGCCATCGCACTTCTTCGTACAGGGTGGTTTTCGCCTTTGAAAATGGTTGTCTTGGGCGTGTTTCAGGGAATAGAGTCAGGGTGCCTAGGCTTCCTGGACATGGATAATACTTTACAATAACGGGAATTGGTGTTATTATATGAACAACTGAAGAGGTATATCCCACTATGAGGGCAAGGAAATTCATTCTCTGGAGCGAGCGGCACGCATGCTGTTTCCGCTCCCTCTTTGCCTATATTGGGGTTACCGACAAGAAGTCCCCTATTTGGTTTAGTCGTGGTAACATCCACGAACCTCCACCGCAAGACAACCAATAACGTCATTAGGTGATTTGGGTGAATCGGACACTTGAGAGTGCTTCCCGAAGTGTATTTTTGTCAGTTGTTTTTTGCTTGCACGTAAGAGGTTATCATATATGTTTAGGAATATTTTGAATTTGTTTCACATTGGCACCCGGAGCAAGGTTGCCTATATCAGCCGCATGAAGAACCCGCAGCAGGTAGTTCGCAATCTCCATGCGCAGGGTATCGATGTCTGTTTCGACCAGGCGGAAATGCTGATGCACGGCGTGCACGATGTAGGAATCGATGACGCCGACATCGACGACATCTGTGGTCTGGAGGCGTGAGTCCTTCCTCCCGGATTGTCAGCGGATTGCCTCGCCATCGAGGAACTGCCGGATATCCACCAGACGTACCCCAAGCGTGGCATAGTCCTGCTTGGGGCGTTTTTTTACGATGGCTCCAATCCGGTATGTATGCCACTGGAACACCGCCTCGAAGACCGCGCCTTGGAAGATGCAGGACACCAGCTTGGCATCTTGGAATTCCAGGTGGGGAAGGTATTCAGGGAAGGGGAGGTCGCTGTCGTCCTGGACGGTGACCTGCTCGGGACGGAAGAAAATCACCTGTTCTCCTTGTTTTGGCGCGAAACGGACGTAGGAGTTTCCCTCGCTCTTCAACGTTTCGGCGATGATGGAATAGGGCATCGTCGTGCCGTCGCCCATGAAGGTGGCGGTGAATAGCGTTTGGGGGTGGTGGTACAGTTCCTCGGGATCACCCATCTGCTCGATATGTCCTTGGTTCATCACGATGATCCTGTCCGCGATTGCCATGGCCTCTTCCTGGTCGTGGGTCACATAGACCATCGTCACGCCGGTCTCGTCGTGGATTCTTCGGATTTCCTCGCGCAGATGTCTGCGCAGCTTGGTGTCCAACGCGGAGAGGGGCTCGTCAAGCAACAGCAGCTTGGGCTGGCTTGCCAGTGCGCGCGCCAAGGCGACGCGCTGGCGCTCCCCACCCGAAAGCTGGCTCGGCTTGCGCTTCTGGAAGCCGGAAAGGGAGACCAGGTCAAGCCAAGCGCTGATCTTGGCCGTCCGCTCCTTGCGGGGGACCTTCTGCAGTTTCAAGGGATAGGCGATGTTGTCCTGCACGTTCATCTGCGGGAAAATCGCGTAGTCCTGAAAGACCAGGGCCACTTGGCGTTTTTCCGGGGCAAGATGGGTGATGTCGTTGCCATCCAGGATGATGCTGGTGCCTGTATCGCCGTCAAGCAAACCGCTGAGGATGCTCAGCGTAGTGCTCTTGCCGCAACCAGAGGGTCCGATGATGCAGACCAGCTCCCCTTTCCTGACGGAGAATTCCGTGTCCAATTTGAAATTCGGGTAATTCGCCTTCAACGAACAGACCAGACCAGCGTCCTGCATGCGTTATTCCTCTCCAGAGCAATGTACCATGACCACTTTGAAGTCTCAAGCCATAGCAGACTCATCCACAAGAAAACCCAATGTGTGATACAGTAGTTACATGGATTCCCTCATTTCTTGCGCACAGGCGCAGGGCCTTGACACATTGAGCCAGCAGCACGTTCCCGCCATCATCCTGATGGAACAGGCGGCATGCCGCATGGGCCAGGTGATGGAACGCGATGGGCGGATCGGGAAGGACGACGCCATCCTCTTCCTTGTCGGGCCGGGAAACAACGGAGGGGACGCGCTCGCCCTTGCCAGAAGTCTTGCGTGTGACGGCTACAGCAACCTGCGGGTGTTGTGCATGGAGTCCCGGAGCGAGCTTTGCAGGATCCAAAGCGAGGCTATCACTGATTTTCCGATACACCGTATCCTTCTGGACCGGGCTGATGAGGCAATCGACTTCTCCCAGGTGATTGTCGACGGCTTGTTCGGGGTAGGTCTGAACCGTCCGGTCGAAGGTGTCGCGAAGAGATGGATCGAGCGCGCCAATGCCAACACCCGGGCTTGGAAGGTCGCCATCGACCTGCCTAGCGGAATCGGGGATGGAATCCCCGTATCGGCGCTTTCCTTTCATGCCGACGTGACCTACACGATGGGTCTCGCCAAGAGCTGCATGTTCCATCCCGCGACCTGCGCCTCCTGTGGCCGGGAGATTGTGGTGCTCAATCCCTCGTTTCCTCCCCGTTTCATCGAGGCCTGCCCGTCAGTTGGCAGCTGGGAGTCGATTGTCTCGGCGGTGGAGCCTCCTCTTCGGCTGGACGCCTTCAAGAACAGCCGTGGAAGTGTCGCCATCTTTGCTGGCAGCAGGCAGTACTCCGGCGCGGCAAGGCTTTCATCCCAGGCAGCCTTCCACGCGGGAAGCGGACTGGTGACCTTGTTCGCCGACCGGGATTCCTATCCTGTGGCGGTCACCGCTTCCGGCCTTTCGGTCATGGTACGGCACGAAGAGGAAGACTTCGACCTTTCCCGGTTTGACGCCATCCTCGCTGGTCCGGGATGGGGCGCGGGAAGGGAGGCGTTGCTACGGAGAATCCTCGAGAGTGGCAAGCCGGTCGTGGTGGACGCTGATGGGCTGACCGCCCTTGCCAACTTGGTCAGGGATGGCTACCGGCCCCATTGTCCCATGGTGCTGACCCCCCATGTGGGAGAGCTTTCCCGTCTCTCGTCGGCTCTTCTCGGTCAGGATATCGTCCATGACACGCCCCAGGCGCTCTTTTCGGGAATCACCCGTCTTGCCACCCAGCTGGGAGCGGTGGTCGTGTTGAAAAGCGCGGTCAACCAGATTGTGGAAGAGGGGCGCATGGCCTTCCTGGATTGCAAGAACCCCGCCATCGCCGTCGCTGGAAGCGGGGATGTGCTGGCCGGCATCATCCTTTGCCTGCTCGGCCAGAAACTCGAGCCCTTCGAGGCCGCCCTGCAGGGTTGCCGGCTGCACCAGTGGAAGGGGAAGTTGTTGGGCGCGGGCGGGTACTTCACCAGCCAGGAGCTGGAGGAGTGCCTATGATGAGCCAGGTCTATTTCCTGGAGCTGGTCTATCTGACCATCGGGTCGATGATGCTGCTCAGCGACACCCACGGGGTCAAGTTCCCGATCCTGCTCTCGTTGCGCTATGCCTTCCGCTCGGTCAGCTGGGTACGGCATCTGTTGATCGAAGGTGGTTGTGTCCTTGGGATCCTTTCCATTTTCTTCCCGTATGAGCCAGGTCCGCCATTGCTCGGGGATTTTCTGATTACCGTGACCATTTTCCCGTTGGTGGTCTGGTACATCGCCATTGCGCGCCGTCAGGCCCATGGAAGGGTGAGCGGTATAGTGGATGACGCCGCAAGTGTCATCGAGCGGAACAAGCATGAACTGGGGAAGGCAGTCTTCGTGATTGCCGTCATCCATTTTCTTTTCCCGATGATCGTATTGTTGTAGGAGCTGGTATGGAACATCGCATCACGACATGTGGCATTCTGAGGGACCGGGAAGGAAAGTATCTGGTCGGACTTCGGGAAAAAGGTGGCGCCATCGGTGGCCTATGGGAATTTCCCGGGGGAAAGAACCGTTGGGGTGAGAGTGTCGCCGACACGTTGCAACGGGAGTGGATGGAGGAGCTCGGGGTCCATATCGGGGTGGGAGACGAACTGGCAAGCTACGATTTCGTCAACAAGGAGACCCTGTACCATTTGACCGCCCACGCGGTGACCCTGCCGGAAGGCGAGAGGTTCAAGCTTTCCGTCCACAGCAGGCTGGCTTGGGTGACCAAGGAAGAGATGGCGTCGATGCCGTTCGCCCCCAGCGACCGAGCGATCATCGCTCAGCTTGCCGGCTGAAGCAGGCTGTTTAGGGCGCTGTTCCAATAGGTCCAATCATGCCCGCCCTTGGAGACATGGAGCTCGCTTCCCAGAAGACATGCTAGTTCCTTGTTCTCGGCAAGCAGCGCGTCCTCGCTTCCGCATCCCAGATAGAGCGGGCAACGGGGAAAGGGAAGGGGCCGGCCCATGGCGGCGGTGGAAAGGGCGATGCAACGGCCAAAGGTGCCGGGATAGCTTGCCGCGAGGTGCAACGCTCCCCAGCCCCCCATCGACGCGCCCATGATCCAGGTATCCTCTTGTTTGGACGAGAGCGGAAAGGCACGCCTGGTGACCTCGACGAGCTCGCGACCCACGTACTCGCCCCATTTTCCCTCATAGAAGGAGGAAAGGCACGAGGGGAGCACCACGCAGATTCCACATCGCTTGGCAAGGTGGCTGAGGCTGGTGTGGGTGATCCAGTCGCTATCGTCTCCGCCCATGCCGTGCAGCAGGTAGAGGGTCCTGTACGGGCCTTTGAGGGCCTTGGGTTGTCCGTCCCCGTAGTCCTGACTGTCCGAAGGGAGCAACACGGTCAGATGGGTCTTGCCCCCTAGCGTGGCGCTGTACATGCTTCCCGACAACACCATCATAGCAGGCTCTCCCTTCCCCGAAGCTGCTCGTCCAGCCAGAATACCAGCAGGCTGGCGAGAATCAGGATGGTGCCCAGGGCGCAGGCCCCTTGGTAGTTGTAGGATTCAATCAATTGGTACATGACCATCGGTAGCGTACGGATGGATCTCCCTGCCAGGGTCAGCGTCGCGTTCAGCTCGCCCAGGCTCATGGCGAAGGCGAAGGCGACACCGGTAATCAGGCTGCCGCGAAGTAGCGGCAGTTCCACCGTCCAGAAGCACTTCCAGGAATTGGCCCCCAAGGTGTGGGCGGCGTCGATATAGTGCTGGGGGAAGCGACGTGCCTCGGGAAGCAGGGTGCGGATACAGACTGGGATGGCGATGACCAGGTGGGCTAACACCACCATCGGATAGCCTACGATCCTCAGTCTGGTAGCGATGAAGAGGTATCCAAGGCCGATGATTACGCTGCTGACTGCGAGCGGGAGCATGCAGAACAGCTCCAAGAGGCTGGTCGCCATACTCTTTTTCCGCATGGCGACCACCAGGGAAAGCGAGGTGGGGATGCTGCACAGGGCGCAGGCAAGGGCGATGGCAAGGCTGTGGACCAGGGCGTCCTGGGCGATGCCCATGGTGCCGTTCGCCTGGGTGATGCCGAAGAGCTGCTTGTACCACTTCAAGCTGAAAGTGTTTCCTCCGGCGAGGCTCGCCTTGTTGGTGAAGGAACGCCAGATGACACTGACGATTGGCCCAAGGACGAAGAGGATCGCCAGGAACGAGAAGGCGTAAATGGCGACTGCGGCCAGCCCTTTCGGGGCTTTGGCGTTGGTCCGGACCGCGGAGGAGACCTCGTCAGGTTGGCTGAAAAGGCGGGAGACACAGAGATAGAGAACCAGGAACGCCAAGGCGACGACAAGGCTGATCAGGGCCATGGCTGCGGCCTTGTCCGGCTGGAGGGTGATTTTGGCGTACCGGTAAATCTCGGTTTCCAGCGTGGTGCGCGCCGGCCCTCCGCCAAGGACCAGGATGATCGAGAAGCTGTTGTAGCAGTAGAGGAAGACCAGGATGGCCGAAGAGACCACCATGCTGGCCAGATTGGGCAGGGTGATGGTGCAAAAAACCCTCCATCTGCTGGCTCCCAGCGTCAACGCCGCCTGGGCGGGGTGGGGGTCTTGATGGCTCCACGCGGTGGAGACCAGGTTCATGACCAGGGGAAAGTTATAGAAGGCGTGGGCGAGAATGATCGCCTTCAGGGAGTAGAGGATATGGAGTGGGGGCTCGCTTATGCGCGTCAGCGTCATCAGCGCCCGGTTCAGGATTCCATTGTTCCCATAGAAAATCACAAAGCCGAGGACCACAAGGATGGAGGGCAGTACGTAAGGCACAGTGCTGACTGCCCGTACCAAGCGCTTGCCTGGGAACTTGAAGGTGGCCATGATCCATGCTCCAGGAAGACCGATTGCAAGCGATGCGAGGGTGGAGAGGAAGGCCTGCCAGATGGTGAATGAGAGGGTTTTCTGGATGTATGGATCCCGTAAGGAAGAAAGCAAGGTCCCGCTGGTGACGGCCCCCTTGAGGGTCGCCAGCAACGGGATGAAGAAGAGCGCCGCGACAAGCAGGCTGGAAGGCAGAGCCACCCAGCCTGGGGTGTCGTAGGAGTTGTGGCGCCTGGCACGCATTACTTGTTCCCCATCGCCTTTTCCCAGGCATCCAGCCATTCGTTCTGTTTCTTTGCCAGCACGTCAGCGTCCATGAAGAGGTTTTTCTCCGGTTTCGGGGCATAGTCGAAAGCGTCGGGAAGCTTGACGGAGGCGTTTGCCGGGTACATCGAGTCGGTCTCGGCGATATCCAGCTGTGCGTCGGTCAGGACGAAGTCGATCAGGCTTTTTCCCGCTGCCTGGTGCTTGGCGCCTTTGATCAATCCCAGACCCTCGACCGTGGTGTTGTGACCCTCGTCGAAGATCAGCGCCTGATAACGGGTCGTCTTGTCGAACATGACATGGTAGACCGGGCTGGTGGTGTAGCTGATCGCCAGTGGCGCCTCTCCTTCGGTGAAGAGGCCGTATCCGCTGGACCAGCCGCTGGCGATGGTCAGGGTGTTTGGCTCCATCTGTTTCCACCAGTCGAGCCAGTGGTCCTCGCCGTAGACCTCGATGGTCCATTCCAGCAGGCCCATGCCGACGGCGCTGGTGCGCGGGTCGATCAGGATCACCTTCTTCGCATACTTCGGGTCGAGCAGGTCGTCAAGCGAGTGGGGAATGTCCTCCGGGGCGAGCTTCTCGCTGTCGTAGACGAAGGCGAAATTGCCGTAGTCATAGGGAAGCAGGCGGTCCTGCGGGTCAAACTCGAGGAAATCGGGGATTTCTTTCAGCGCCGGAGCGTCGTAGGAGGCGAGGATGCCGGCATCGTAGATGCGGGGGGCAAGGTTGTCGGAGATGCCCATGACCACATCGGCCACCGGGGCCTCCTTCTCCGCGATCAATCTGGTCAGCATCTCACCGGTGCTTCCCGCGTCGACCAGGTTTACCTTGATGCCGGTCTTGGCTTCGAATTCCTTGGCCAGTTTCGGGCCGGGACCCCAGTCTCCGCAGAAGGAGCTGGTGGCATAGACGGTGACGCCCGACTCGTCCTGCGCCTGCTTCGCTTTTGATTCTTCCTTGGTTCCATTCGCAAGCAGACTGCCGCCGGCGACCAACATGGCCAGAGCGGCCATAAGCATTGATTTGTTGTGCATTTCGCACCTCCCAGAATGTTCTCCGGGGGTTTGTGTTCGGTGATTTGCTCCACTTCCTACGCTGGCATTATCCAGATCAGGTAACGGGTATCATCTCAGGCCTTTCGACCACCCCTAGGACTCTTCCATGGTATGTTTCCCCACAAAGGGTGTCAATGGACTAAAAAACGGACAGGGAGCCGGTCGTGATGTGCCGCAATCCGGCCTTCATGGTTCGCTCACCCGCAAGAAAAAGGTTCTTCACGGAAAGTTGGGGGATGAGAAAAATAGGGTAGCGCAATAGTTGCAAAAAGGGCATGTCGTCTGGTTCCATTTTGGTTACCAACCACAAAAAGGAAACCATACAGACATGCCCGACTCACAAGATACCCAGATCCACCTTTCGTGTCAGCACTTCCGGTGCGACTCCTTCCGGTTTGACGCGCAGGGCAGGCGCCTGGTCCTGCCATTCTCCAGCACAAGGCAGACAAGTACGGTCAAATGCCCCCAGTGCGATAACCAGATGCATGTCAAGGACATGCCGTTGCAGTATGGCACGGCCCAGACCCTTGAGGTGCACTACCACCGCTACCGTTGCCCGCACTGTGGCAAGACGTCCAGCGAGGAAATCCCGCTCACCTATCCTGAGACGAGAATAACCCACAGGGCCGCCGCCTGGGTGAAGGGACTGATGCGATGGCAGATGCCGGTCAGCACGGTGCAGAAGATCACCGGCATACACTGGGAAACAATCCGGAGAATCCACAAGC
>JAQYHB010000033.1 GCA_028722305.1 Spirochaetales bacterium | reverse complement strand
CCGGAAGGAGTCGCACCGGAAGTGCTGACACGAAAGGTGGATCTGGGTATCTTGTGAGTCGGGCATGTCTGTATGGTTTCCTTTTTGTGGTTGGTAACCAAAATGGAACCAGACGGCATGCCCTTTTTGCAACTATTGCGCCGCCTGCTTTCCCTCATCCCCCAACTTTCCGTGAAGAACCCAAAAAAACTGCACCTGGTCGCGCCAAATGTAGGTTTTTGAAGGTTTCTACTACTCTACTTCCACTCGATGGTCCCGGTGAAGTTCAATATACGTGAGTCGCCCTGGACCTTGACTTTCTCCGGCATTCCACCCAGTGGTAGGCGAGGTGGCAGTGGTACGTGAAGTTCCCCAGCTTGCTACAGTTTGGGAACCTTGGCTGGACGGGGCCTGTATCCTCAAGCGCATGGACCAGGACCCAGAACGTTTCCTGCTCGTTCTTCGCCAGACGCCGTATTCCCGTCGCGGTCTTCTCCGAAAGACGGACTTCGTACATGGCTTTGTTGTAGATATAAAACATCTACTTTTCGACAGCTTGCCTTTCGTAAGTTCCGATGTACTTTCCAGCTTCGGTCGCGGAGTCCTCGACTTCCGCTGCCGCGGCTTCATTCACCGGCTGCTCGCCCGAGATGGTACGGCTCAATAATCAACAACATAAAGCTTTCATGTATTACAGGGTCCCTGCCCAGATTTACAGATTTTCGAGAATGTGCGGCAGCATGTAAAATGGATACAATTTCAGCTCGCCCTCATTGCCAAGGTCTTTCTGGGATAAAAGGATCTGCCTCTCGACCTGCTTTGAGTACTTTCTGCAAAATTCATCTATAGATCTGTGTTTACCAAGCCCGGAAGACTTAACCTCTACAGGAATAATTTTCGTCTTTGACGAAAGAAGAAAATCAACCTCATAATAATGAGAGCTGTTCTTGTCCTCCCAGGTATGGTAATAAAGCTTTCTGTCTGAAGCAGCTATAATCTGAGCCACTGCATTTTCATACAAATATCCCAGATCCGCCGGAAGCTTGTCACTTAATAATCTATTATAGATATCCTCATTCGTTTTCCCGGATGAATTAAATATCATGGTCGTGAAGAGTCCTGTATCAGCTAAATACAGCTTGAACGTATCATTGTCCCTGGTTTGTGAAAGTGCTGCACTTGGATTCGATACGTTATAGCAAGCAAGAGCTGTTTTTGAATCCAGCAGATCATGTAATCGTTCCAAATCCTTATTGATTTTCTTCTTACCTGTTGCTGCGGAGACAATATAACTTCTTTTATCTATAGCCAGCTGGGCAGGAATCGAATCAAACATTCTGCCGATCAGTCCGGTATCATCAATTTTATAGAAATCATCCTTATAGAGATTGATAATCTCTCGTTTCACTTCATCAATTTCCGTAAAGTTTCTGCCTTCTACGTAGGCCTCAACAGCCTGCGGCATTCCGCCAACAGCCATGTAAATTCTGAAATCCCGCATCAGCTTTCTGTTTAAAGAGTTTCCTACAGGCTTTCCCCGCTTATACAATTCTCCTAAAGCCGAATATGTGTCATTTTGGGTGGCCCACAGGAATTCCTCATAATCCATTGGGTAAATCTGTATTTTCAATTCCTCTGATGGAATGACTATATTTTTCACGTTCTTCTTTATGCTGATCAGGGAGCCTGTCTCTATGTAGTCATATCTCCCATCGGCTACCAGATATTTTATTGCCTGCCGCACTTTCGGCTGAAGCTGAATCTCATCAAAAATTATGACAGACTCTCTTCTGTATAAAGTGATACCTGTGGCGGCCTGCAGACGAAGGAAAAATATATCCAAATCAGAAATGTCATCGAACACGTCCAGAACATCCTTCCTTACATTCGCAAAATCGACCTTTATATATGATCTATATTCCTCCTTTGCGAATTCTTCTGCTATCGTCGTTTTACCTACTCGCCTTGCTCCTTCCAAAAGTACAGAATACTTGGGAGCCTTCTTTTCTTTCCAGTACTTCATCTTATCAAGTGCTTTTCTTCTGAACATAGTATACCTCAGTGGTACATCCGATTCCATTTCTTCAATATAGCAAACCAATTATAGTACTTATTTATCAAAGATTCAATCTGCATAAACTACCGTTTTAACCATATTTAAAATCGAAAAATCTACCGTTTCAACGAGATTTTCAAATCAGTTCCAAGCACCAGATGCCGTTAAGAAGCTTTTGGGAAAGTGTCGAGTTCCCTGCCAGAATTCAATCAATAATTCGGTTCTTCACGGAAAGAGAGGGGATGCTGAAAAGAAGAGCATGTGAGTCCTAACGTTTAGCTACCAACAAAAACAGGGGGACCGCACATGCTCAGGGAACGGGATAGAGCAGCATATCTGGCGCTTCACCCCTACGCGTACGTCAATACGGAAAGGTCGGAAGACGGGAGGCACGTGCAGCTGCACCTTGCGAGCAGGGCGAGGACGGACGAGGTGCTGTGCCCCTCCTGCGGCAGGACGTTCTGCGAGGAGATCCCGTTCAGGCATCCGCAGACGCGGGTAACCGGGCGGGCGGCAGCGTGGGCGGGCTCCTTCCTCCGCCTCAACCTGCCGATAGCCACGGTGCAGCGGATCACGGGGATACACTGGGAGACGACACACCGCATCCAGAAGGAGCTGATGGACGGGGCGACCGATGGCAGGCGGCGGGAGCCGGCCGGGGAAGGATACCGGCCGAAGCGCCTTGCGGTGGATGCGTTCGCCATCCACAAGGGGCACCGGTACGCGACCTGCGTGATGGACCTGGACACAGGGGACGTGCTGTGGGCCGGCAGGGGGAGGACGAAGGCGGATTTCTCCCTCTTCTTCGAGGAGATGGCGAGGCTGTCCGGCCTCAGGGACGAGCATGCCGTCAGGGAGGGCTGGACGGCATGGTCCAAGGGTACGGAGGAAAACGGGATACCTGCCCTGGAGAAGCTCGCCCGGCTGAAGGAGAAGCGGCTCGAAGGCCTCGTCGCCCATGCCGTCCATCCCATCTCCACGGGCAAGCTGGAAGGCTTCAACAACAGGATCAAGGTTGCCAAGAGGATCGGCTATGGCTACAGGAATAAAGGCTATTTCTTCTCCCCGATCCTATACATCTCCATCCCATCAATCAGATGCAAATCCCATAAGAGAACGTGAAGAGCCAAAAAAATCCCTGCAAGCCTTATTGATTTTAGACTTACAGGGATTCGTGTTTTTACTCCCACTCGATTGTCCCCGGCGGCTTGGAAGTAATGTCATACAGGACACGGTTGACTCCCGGTACCTCGTTGCAGATGCGGTTGGCGCACCGTGCAAGCACCTCGGGCGGGAAACGGAACCAGTCGGCCGTCATGGCGTCCTCGCTGGTCACGGCACGCAGCGTGCAGACCTCGCGATAAGTGCGGTGGTCGCCCTGTACGCCTACAGACTTGACGGGAAGCAGGTCGGCAAGCGCCTGCCAGATCTTTCCGTACAGGCCGGCCTTGCGGATCTCCTCGATGAAGATCGCGTCGACCTCCCTGAGCGTATCGAGCCTTTCCTTGGTGATCTCGCCGATGCAGCGCACACCAAGCCCCGGACCGGGGAACGGATGGCGGTCCACCATCTCCTCAGGCAGGCCAAGCTCGCGTCCAAGCTGGCGGACCTCGTCCTTGAACAGCTCCTTCAGAGGTTCCAGCAACTGCCACTTCAAGTCCTTCGGAAGCCCTCCGACATTATGGTGGCTCTTGATGGTGGATGAAGGACCCCCACTGGGAGAACGACTCTCAATCACATCCGGGTACAGCGTCCCTTGGGCAAGGAACGAAATGTCGCCGCACTGGCGGGCAGTCTTGTAGAAGGTGTCGACGAACACCTTGCCGATGATATGGCGCTTGGTCTCGGGATCACTGACCCCTTTCAGGGTGGTCAGGAAGTCGTTTTCCGCATCCGCATAGACGAACCGCATCTGATAGTGGTCCCGGAAAACCTTTTGGACCTGCTCGGCCTCGCCCTTTCGGAGCAGACCGTTGTTGACGAAGACGCAGACCAGCTGGTCGCCGATGGCCTTGTGGATCAAGACCGCGCAGACCGAGGAATCGACACCCCCGGAAAGGCCGAGCAACACCTGCTTGTCGCCAACCTGCTGACGAATCTGGGCGACCGCGTCATCAACGAAGTTGCCCATGTTCCAGTCGTTCTTGGCATGGCAGATGCCGATGACGAAGTTTTCCAGCATCCTGTTTCCTTCCCTGGTGTGGACCACTTCGGGATGGAACTGGACACCATAGAAACGCAGCTCGTCGTTCTCGACGACCGTGTAGGGACAGTTCGGAGTATCGGCGGTGATGCGGAACCCGTCGGCCATCCTGTCGACAGAATCCCCGTGACTCATCCAGATCTGGCTACCCTGGCTGACACCCGCAAGCAAGCGGCTTCCTGCGTCAGTAATGTGCAGACCAGCCAGTCCATACTCCTTCTTCCTCGCGCTTGCGACGTGGCCACCCAGCGTCCATGTCATGACCTGCAGTCCGTAGCAGATGCCCAGGATGGGGATGCCCAGCTTGAAGATCTCGGGATCGGGATGGGGTGCGCCCTCCTCGTCGACGCTTGCGGGTCCTCCGGAAAGGATCAAGCCGACAGGATGGACGCTCTTGATGGCCTCGGCCTTTGTCGTGAAAGGCACGATGGTGCTGTAGACACCCAGGTCACGCACACGGCGTGCGATCAACTGGCTGTATTGGGCACCAAAGTCCAGCACGAGAACGGTATCGTGGATTTGGGGCATCGATTTCCTCCAATGGTTGGAATCCTACCAAAAAGCACCGATTCTGTACAGGATTGGGCCTTACCAGGCAAGCGAACGAACCGGAGGATAGGCCTTGGCGACAGCCAGCGAGACCGCGAGTCCAAGCAGGAACCCTACGGTCACCTGCCCGAAGTTGCCCGGAATCTCGGCGGCCGCGACACCGAAGCCCGCAATGAACAAGCCGGAAAGCAGGAAATACCCACCCACCACCATCACGACCGCGGCAAGATAGGCGAAAATCTTGCGTAGCCAGCTCGAGGTGTCGCCACGGATGATCAGGGCGACGAACAAACCCTCAAACCCATGGCAGACAAACGAAACAGGAGCCCACTGGGCATAGCCGGAAAGCAGGTCGGCAAGGGCGGCGCCCAGGCCAGCGGTCAACAATGCGGTCCACGGACCGAACGTCAGCGCGATGAAGAGAATCGCCACATCGCTCAGATTCAAATAGCCACGCGCGGTAGGAATCTTCACCACCATCGTGAAGACGACGACAACAGCCGTCAAAATAGCAATGACGGCGACTTGTAAAGCACTACTCTTTTTCTTCGTTTCCATCATACTAGCCTCTTGCCGATTGAAGTAAACCCTTAGGGGAAAAGTGTCAATACACGATTGGTTCACATTCGGCAGACGAGAAACAGGGCAACCACCCCGGTCACCACCAGAACACAGCTCAGGACACCATGACGGTACTGTGAGAAATCGTGGTACCTAGTCCTTTTTCCCCTTCTGCCATACCCCCGTTGCTCAAGACTCATGGCTAGGAACGGAATGGAACGGAGCGATACGACGAGGGCGCTGGTCAGGGTGGGAAGCATGTCCTTCAGGTGGTTCTTTCCGCTGGAGACACTCGGACGGCGAAGCCTGTGGCTTTCCTGGATTTCCTGGAAACTGTCGCCGATGAAGGGGATGTAGGTGAACGCAAGGGTGACCACCAAGGCTACCTTGTAGGGCAGATGCCAGGATTGGAGCACCAAGGTGATATCGTGCATCTTCGTAGTGGCGAAGAGCAACGTGCAGGTGAAAGTGATTCCCATGAAACGTCCCATCAGCAGCAGCGTCTGCCAGAGACCTTCCCAAGTGACCAGCGTCCAGTCCCTGATGGAAAGGCAGCTCTCCCCTGTCCGTTGCGAGAAGGGCATGAAAAGCACCATGAAGAGCAACATGGCGGAAATCGAGGCAAGCACCCGCCGGCTGTATTCCATCCCGACCGATCCCACAATCACCGCGAACAGGACCCCGACGACAATCCATAACGCCCCAAGGGCGACCGGCAGGAAGAACCATATGGTCATCGCGACCAGGAACAGCACTTTTGCCCGGGGATCGATCCGGTAGAGAGGACCGCGGCCGGCGATGAAGGTATCCGTCGTCATGCACGCACCATCCTTTGTCCGTCAATCCGGAAACCGTCAGTTCCCACGAGGCGCGCGAACTGGGGGTCATGGGTGATGACAAGAATGCCGCTGCCCTTGCCCGCGAGCAAGCGCGTGATTTCCTGGGCCTTGCGGTAAGTCAGCGCGTTGTCCAGCTCGTCAAGAACATAGAACGGACGGTCAAGCAGATAGTAGACAGCTCCCTGCAACGCTTTCCGCTGGGGGTAGCTCATCGTCGTCGGCGTGTCATCAGGATCCAACCCGAACAGGGAACATGCCTGGGCCACCCGCTCGGAAATCCCCCTGCGGTCCATCGAGGCATCCCTCTCAAGCGACCAGGAAAGCTCGTCCCTGACCGTCGGAAGGAAAATCTGCAAGTCCGGGTTCTGGAACAGGTATCCCACCGCGCAGTTCAGCTCGTCCCGGGTCAAACTCCTTCCATCAATCATCATCGTCCCCTTCTCGAACGAGTCCAATCCGCAGGCAACACGGGCGAAGGTGCTCTTGCCCGAACCATTCTCCCCCACCAAGGTGATGATCTGGCCGCTCTCCAGCCGGAACTCGGGAACCTCGAGATGGAAGATACGGTGATCCTCATCGCTGATCCGTTGGTGGGCAATCCGGATATCGCGGGCCTCAAGCACGTGTGTTCCACCCTCAGACCTGACCGGATGTAGCGGTACAAGCCCGTCATCCCCGCACAGGGCGCTGAATGATGCCTCTGGATCTTCCCCCGCGGGAACCAGCCGCCCATCTTTCAGCAGATAGATATCGTCAAACAGCCCTGGGAACTGGGACAGGTACCGGGAGGCAAGCACCAGCACCGCGTGCTTGCTTTTCCGGATCGACCCGGAAAGCTGATCCCTCCAGTCCCGGTCCAGGTCGTCAAAGCTCTCGTCAAGGATCCAGAGCTTCGGATCCAGCATCTCCTCCAAGGCGACAAGCACCCGCTTGCGCTCGCCGCCGGAAAGCTGGGACTCGCTCACCCTGCGGTACTTCTCAAGCCCCCAACGCTTCAGCGCCTGGTCGACGCGCTGGCGCATCTCCGGCCGCCCGACCCCCAGCGATTCCAAAGGAAAGGCAAGCTCGTCCTCCACCGTAGAGGCGATGAACTGCTCCTGGGGGTTCTGACTGACGTAGCCGACCTCTTCGACCAAATCCCACGGCTCACACTCCAGCAGGTTCTTCCCATCCAGCGTCAACGTTCCCGTAATCGGACCACCAAGGTATTTGGGAGTCAGGCCGGAAAGAATCCGTGCGAGGGTGGTCTTGCCCGCGTCGAAGGGGCCGAGCACCAGCACTTTCCGTCCCATAGGTACAGAGAGGTCCAGGTGGTCGAGCACTTGGCGGGATGGTTTTCCCGTATAGCTTTGGTAGGAATAACCGAGGTCGCGGACCTCGAGCAAGTCAGCCATGGAGTTTCACGAGCTTGTCGTGCTCGGCGATGACTTCATCCTGCACGAGGGAATGGATCTCTTTCCGTTGCTCGTCAGTCATCGACGAGGTGTCGATAGGCTTGCCGATCGAGACATACACATGCGTGTGCCATTTCCGGCGGGACTCAAGCGAAGTCCGGGTACCCTCGATGGCGATCGGGACAACCACCGCGTTGCTTCGCGTGGCGAGCTTGAAACTCCCCGCCTTGAATTCGGCGACCTTGCCGGTCCTGCTCCTCGTTCCTTCGGGGAAGATCAGCATGGGGATGCCTTTCTCCACATTGGCGACCCCATCCAGGATCGCCTTGATCGAGGAACGGACGCTCTTGCGGTCGATATAGACACAGCCAAGCACCTTGCACCACAAATTGATGACAGGAACCTTCTTGATCTCCACTTTGGTGATGGAGCCGGGCTCGTGCCTGACCGCCGCGAAAATGGCGGGCAGGTCGAGCAGGCTCTGGTGGTTGGCGATATAGCAAATCCGATCTCTGGAGGGAAGGTTCTCCTTCCCCGTGGTGTGGTAGGAAACACCAAGGCACACGAAGAAGGCGTTACTCATGAATCTGAGCCAATGGTCACGCCACCAGACGGCAGCGCGCTTTCCTCCCAAAAGGCAGAGGATGGCATAGGGAAGGAAGACCAGCACGATGTTGCTGACAAGCAGGGGTGCGAGAACGGCCGCCCCGAGACAGAGTCTGAGCTTCGCCAACACGGTCATTTGCCCTCTTGTTTCTTTTTCCTGCCGAACAGCCAGGAGAAGAATCCCTTTTTCTGCTTCGGTGGAAGCGGTTGCTCCGCGTTTGGCATGACCACCGGCTTCTTTGCCTGCTTTGGCTGGCCGCTCTTCTGAGGACGGCGCTTCGGCTGAATCTTCTGCTCGGCGTTCATCGGCTGGCTCTCTTCCTGGTATTCCTGCTTGTAGTAGGCGAGGCGCTGCTCAAGCGGCATATTCTGGATTTCGGCATAGCTCTTGCGAGGATGCCCCACGACGGGCCTCGGCTTGCGCTCTCCCCGCGGGGCGTCGTTTCCTCCACGCCTCTCTCCCCTACGGGCGGAGGAACGGTTCCCTCCACGGCTTCTGGAGGACGGCCGTCCACCCCTTCCCCGGCCGCGGTAGTCCTCCTCGCGGTCTGTGCTGTGGCCGGCATACTCCTTGGGAGAGACAAGATCACGGAACTTCATGTCCTTGGTCTTGTCCTCGACCACGGGCAGGTCTCCCTCCTGCGGCCAGATTACGGGAATCTTCATCTTGATGTAATCCTCGATTCCCTCAAGGCCATAGACATACTCCTCATCTGCGAAGGTGATCGCCTTGCCACTCTTGCCGGCGCGGGCGGTGCGCCCGATACGATGGACGTAACTCTCATAATCCTCAGGGATATCGTAGTTCACCACCATCGCCAGGTCATCAATCTGCAAGCCACGGGCCGCGACATCGGTTGCGACCAGATACTTGATCTTGCCCTCTTTCATCTCATCGATCGTGCGTAGGCGCTTGCTCTGCGGCATGTCCCCCATCAGATAGCTGGTGGGGAACCCGTTCAGGGTCAGGCGCTTGGCCACCTCGATGCAGGTGCTCTTCATGTTGGTGAAAATCAGGCAGCTCTCCGGCTTCTCCTTGGTAAGGACCTGGAGAAATAGCCCGAACTTGTCGCTTTTCGCGACATGGTACAGCTCCTGGGTAATCGACTTGACGGTGACCTCCTCGGGGTGGATGGCGACCTCCTCCGGCTCGTTCATGTACTGCCAGGCGAGGTTCTGTACCTTGGTGCCAAGCGTGGCGCTGAAGAGCATGGTCTGCCGCTCCTTCTGGTCGCGCAGCAGGCCGAACATCTTCTGGATGTCGGGATAGAAACCCATGTCGAACAAGCGGTCTGCCTCATCGACGACGAAGATATCGAACTGGCGGAAGTCAATCTTGTGTGACTTCTGGAAATCCAGGATTCGGCCCGGCGTGCAGACGAACAGGTCGCAGCCTTTGTCCAGCACGGCCTCCTGCTTCTCATAGCCGACACCACCGTAGAAACAACCGATGACGATGCCGTCGATGTGCTTTGCGAAATTCTTGGCGTCCTCCTCGATCTGGACAGCCAGCTCACGAGTCGGGGCGACAACCAAGGCCTTGGGAAGGGAGCTTTTCCCCTCCTCCTTGGCCTTCACGTAATCCTGCAGGATGGTAAGCAGGTAGACGGCAGTCTTTCCACTGCCCGTCTTCGACTGCACCATCACGTCCTTTCCCGCCAGGGAAATGGGCAGGACCTTGGACTGGACTTCAGTGCAATCGGTGAAACCGAGATCGGCGATGCCATCAAGAATCGGTTTCGAAAGCGCAAGTTCCTCAAATTTCATTTAAACTTTTTCCTTCTATAGAGATAAGGTTGAATTAACCTTTGAATTGCTGTTGATAGCTTATACCAAAAACCAAACTGTGTATAGGCAACAGAAAGGGCCTCCCGGGAAGGAAGCCCCTTGCTCGCTCAGTTATCGGTCAATTCCCAGTCACGGACCATCTTGCAGATGGCAAGCGTGCGCCTGCGGTCCCCTGGAAGGTGGACCTTGTTGATCTGCGAGATCGGCATGGCGGCCATGCTGGTGGCACTGATGAACGCCTCGTCGTAGTAGCCCGCGTCCAGCTCGCTCTCCTTGGGAGCGCGGAATACCACCTCGATGCCGAGCTGCTTGCAAGCCTTCAGGACCCGAGAACGGGTCACACCACCGAGCACCTTCGCGTCCGGGGCGGTGTAGAGCTTCCCGCCATGGAAGGCATAGAAATTCGACCTAGTGCCCTCCAGAGCGTCCCCTTGCCGGTCGACGAGAATCGCCTCGAAACCACCTTGGCGTCTCGCCTCCTCCAAAGCCATGTACTGGAGCAGAAGGTTGCCGGTCTTGCAAGTGGGAAGCAAGCGTTCCCCATGATAGGTGATCGCCTTCATGCCATCACGGTAGTCGCTTTCCGGGTAGGAAAGCAGGGGAGAAGCCATGACGAAGCACATGGCCTGCGGTCCGCCGTAGACCTGGATCTTCATGGTGGCGTCCCCGATATGGTCCGTCTCAATTAGCTGACGGACCCATTTGCCGATGTCCTCATAGGAACAGGGAGGGACCAGCTTGATGCCTTCGCAAGAATGGCGAAGACGCTCCAAGTGATCTTCGAGATGGACAACCTCGCCATGCAGCACGCGCAGGGACTCGTAGGTCTGAAACCCATACTGTACCTCACGGAGCGCGACCGGCACCACCGCCTGGTCGCTCGGAATCAACTGGCCATTTCTGATGACATGGTCTCCCAGTTTTGCAACTGCGCTCATAGCACGCCTCTTTCCAAAATGTTCTCGCTAGCAAGATACACAAGAAAGACCGCTCCGAAAAGCCTTTCATTGTCCGATGTCATCGGCCGTCGGGGCCGCGCCAGCATCCAGCTGTTGCAGCGAAGGGGACCCTGGGTAGCGGAGCAACGGCCTCGGCTTGCTGCCGTTGGCCGGCCCGACCACTCCCTCCTCCTCCATCTGCTCCACCAGACGGGCGGCATGGTTGTAACCGATGCGCAGCCGTCTCTGCAGGAACGAGGCGCTGGCACTCTTGCGCTCCACGACGATGGCAAGCGCCTGCTGGTAGAGATCCTCCTCGTCAGCCCCGCTTTGCATGTCCTCGTCAAAACCCTCGATATTGGCGTCGCGATCCGGCTCATCCTCCAGGAAAGCCTCGTCGATGTAGTCAGGCTCCCCTTGGGCGGAGACGAAGTCGACAATCTTCTCGCACTCCGAGTCGCTGAGGAAAGCGCCCTGAATGCGCTGTGGGGTCGGATCCGCCGGGTTCAGGTACAACATGTCTCCCTTGCCCAAAAGCTTCTCCGCTCCGGTCTGCTCCAGGATGATGCGGCTGTCAACGGCGCTGTTGACCATGAAGGCGATACGGCCGGGAAGGTTGGACTTGATGATGCCGGTGACGACGTCCACCGAAGGACGCTGGGTCGCCAGCACCAGGTGGATGCCGACGGCGCGGCTCATGGCCGCAAGTCGGGAAACCTTCTGCTCAAGTTCTTTGCCTACCGTGTTCATCAAGTCGGCGAACTCGTCGATGATGACGATGATGTAGGGCATCTTCTCCCTTGCGATGCCGCCCTGGGCGATCTTCTCGTTGTAACCGATGATGCTACGGGTCCTCAGCCCCTCGAGCAACCGGTAGCGGCGATCCATCTCGTCCAGGCAGAAGTCCAGAATCTTCAACGTCTTCTTGCTGTCGGTGATGACCGGTGTGAGCAGGTGCGGGATGCCGTTGTACATCTGCAGCTCGACCACCTTCGGGTCCACCATCACCATGCGTACCTCGCGGGGGCTCTTCTTGTAGAGGATCGAACAGATCAGGCTGTTTACGCAGACCGACTTGCCGCTTCCGGTCGCGCCGGCGATCAGCAGGTGCGGGGTCTTGGAGACATCGCAGCAAACCGGCTCTCCCAGCAGGTTCCTTCCCAGGATCATCGGAAGCTTGTAGTCCTTCAAATCCAACGCCGGGAGCATTTCCTTGAATCCGACCGTGGTGCGGATCGCGTTTGGAACCTCGACACCGACACAGCTCTTGCCAGGAATCGGAGCGACGATACGTACCTGGGTGGCTGGCAGGCTCAGCTGGATGTTGTCGGCAAGTCCCAGAATCCTGTTGACCCTCACGCCAGGGGCCGGGGCGATCTCGTACATCGTGACCGTCGGACCCTTGATGATGGAGACGGGAGTCACCGAGACACCGAACTCATCGAGCGTCTGGATGAGGCGATCCCCTTTCTGGCGGGTAAGCTCGTCCACCTCCTGGCTCGCGGCAGGATAATCAACCAGGATATCAATCGGCGGGGCCTGATAATCCAGTTGCTTGCGGTTCAGCAGGGCGCTTTTGCCCGCGTTCGCGCTCGCAAGCCCACCGACACCGCAAATGCTCTGCAAATCATCCAGCATGTCGTCATCCGCTACGGGCTCCTTCTCCGTCGCATGGGGAAGCAGCGGGTTTGCCATCGGCTTCTCCGCCCTCGAGGCGGAAGGAAGAGCGACTGACTCAGGCTTTACCGTGTTCTTCGGGGCGCTGGAGTCAAAGGATGGAGCCACCGGCTGAGACTGCAGATCTTTTGGAACGGGAATCGAAGCCATCGACCGCGGTCCTGTGACCGTCTGAGTGGAGAAGGACTGCGGAGCGTCAGCCAGCTTGTTCTGGGTCTCTACCGTTTTCGGAATCGGACTGGTCATGATCCGGGTAGGCTGGGGTTTCTCATCTGGAGCGGCAAAGACACTGGAAAGCGAGTCTTCCTTCGCGGCCTGGGTGGCGAGCTTGGACTTGCCCCGAAGAGCTGCCTCCTGTTCCTCGACAGGACGCATGACCTCGCTCTCCTTGTCGGGAACCACCTTGCTGAAGGAGGAACCCATGTTGGCGATTTCCTTGTTTTTGCGAAGGTTCTCCTCGACAGCCTCGCAGAGCAGGCCCTTTCCTTGCCCCGGCAGCATGGAGCTGGCCGGTTTCGCTTTTTCCTTTTTATGCCACCCTACCCGCTCCATCGCTCCTTGCAGCAGGCCGGAAACCTGTTTCTTCCCTCCGTCGGAGGCATTCGGACCTTGGCCACTGACGCCCGCTCCGCCAGTTATCGGATAGTCATGCTGGACCTTTTCCTTGGCTAGGTCCAGCATGGTGGGACCGGCAGGCTGGACCTGTTGGCTCTGGGATGGCTGGGTCTGGGGTTGCTGGTTCTGCGGAATGTTCCAAGTACCCTTCGCGGGAGCTGGCTGCTGCTTTTGCTCTTCCCTCTTCAACAGATTGTCAATGGTGGGCACCTCCATCACCTTCGGGAAACGCAAATGCCCGTCATCCTGCTGGACCGGGACGGTGACCGTCACTTCATTCTCCGGCTCTTGGACTGGCGCGACAGCGGCAGGCTGCGGTTCCTGCGCTTTGGCCTTCCCTGCCTTGCGAGCCGCCCTGGCGGCACGCTTGGCCTCCCGCTTCTCCTGCTTGGCCTGGCGCTTGGCGGCGATTCTCGCCTCCTTCGCCTCTTTCTTGCTCTGTTCCTTTCCGACGGTGCTCTGCTCCTTCGTGGCCTCGTCGGCTTGGAGTTCCCGGTCGTGCTCCTCCTTTCGCTGGAGGAACTCCGCCTTACGGACATGTCTTGCATTCAGAGGAGAGACGATCAAAGAGAAAAGAAGCGTGGCCAACACCTCTGCGAGCAAGACCAGGATGACAACGAGGAATGCCATCACCGGTTTGCTGGTTCCCTCCAGCAACATGGCGTACAGGTGTTCCGGCCAGACATGGCTGGGAGCCGCGGCCATCCCCGCCAGGAAGTTGGCGGTCAGATAGATGGCGATATAGAAGGGATAGAGGAACAACGTGAAGAAATGGCGCTTGCGGAGCGTGAAGAAGCCCAAGGACAACAGGAAGAACAGGCACGCGAGAGGAACCAGGGAAGCCTTGCCAAGCAAGACTACGCCGAAACGGCTATCGATTTCCTGGAGGATACGGCTGGCCGTATCCGGCAATACCTTTCCGCTGGCCTTTCCGTATGCGAGTGCGCCCGCACCCGCCGTCAGCGCGAATCCAGCGATACCCCATACCGAAGTGATGCGCCTTCGGCCCCCTTTCTTCTTCATATGTGTTGCCATCTACAGCTTCCTTGTTCCGATGACGAGGGCTCGTTCCGCGTCCAGCATTGGCACAGCGACCGGATGGATGGAAAAGCTCCACCCACCCTTTACCTGGTCCAATTCCTCCTTGATGGTCTCGCTCCTGCCCTTGTACAGCATCAGCGCGCCACCTCCAGCCAAGACGGAATCGACTTCTCGCTCTATATCGTAAAATGGATGGAAAGCCCGACAGGTTACAATCGTAAACCGTTTTTTGACCTCTACCAGCCGTTGCTCTAGGACGGCGACATTGGCCAGCCTGCAGGCGTCGATGACGAGCCGAAGGAACTCGGCCCGCTTGTGCATCCGTTCAATCAGGACAAACCGGTATTGGGGCAGGGCGATGGCCAAGGGAATGCCGGGAAGACCGGCACCACTGCCCAGGTCGGCTATGGTAGGATTATGGTAGTGTGAAACAATCTGCCTCAAAAGCGGGACGCCGACCAGACTGTCGGCGTAGTGGCGGATGATGAAATCATCGCCATCGGCCTTGCACATCTTGATTTCGGGATTGTAGCGCTGAAGCAGGCCGTCGTAGGTGGAAAGCTTCTCCATCTGCCCGTCATCGAGGCTTACCCCCATCTGATCAAGGCACTGGCGCATCAGACTCTCATGCATGGATATGTTCCTTTCTCTGCAAATGCAGGATCAGCAGGGCGATGTCGCTCATGCGCACGCCGTTGACACGGCTCGCCTGTCCAACCGAAACCGGCAGCACCTTCTTCAGCTTCTCCCTGCTTTCGAAGCTCAACCCCTGGACCTTGTCGTAATCAAAATCGGCGGGGATGGCCATTTCCTCGAGGCGCTCGAAACGGGTAATCTCCCGGTCCTCGCGATCGATGTACCCCTGGTATTTTACATCGAGTTCCACCTGATAGCGAACAGATTCGTCGTAGGCCGCCAGTTCGGGGATCGCGCTGACCATCTGGTCGATCTCCACCTCGGGCATCTTCAGCGCCTGCAGGGCGTTCTTCTGCTCGTAGGAGCGGCTACGCAACAGATCCTTGACCGCATCGATTCCCTCCATCTTGCGCTTCAGGCGCTCCAATGCCTCCCCGCTCTGCAAGCCCACCCGGTACCCCTTCGGGGTCAGCCGCTGGTCGGCGGTGTCGTGGCGGAGCAACAGACGGTACTCTGCGCGACTGGTGAACATGCGGTAGGGCTCGTTGGTCCCCATGGTGACCAAATCGTCAATCAGCACACCGATATAGGCCTCGTTGCGCTTCAGGACCAGCGGTGGCTCTCCCTTCAGCTTCTGGGCGGCATTGATGCCGGCAATCAGCCCTTGGCAGGCGGCCTCCTCGTAGCCGCTCGTGCCATTGGTCTGGCCGGCGACGAAAAGCCCGCTCATCCGCTTGCTCTCCAGCGACGGATAGAGCCCGCGAGGATTGAGGAAGTCGTACTCGACCGCGTAGCCTGGGCGCATGATCTCGGCATGTTCCAGCCCTTTCACCTGATGGATGAAGGCGATCTGCACATCCTCAGGCAGCGACGAGGAAAGGCCGTTCAGGTACATCTCCTCGGTACCGATGCCCTCCGGCTCGATAAAGACCTGGTGACGGTCCCGCTGGGGGAAGCGCACCACCTTGTCCTCGATCGAGGGACAGTATCGCGGCCCCTTGCCGACAATCTTTCCTCCATACAGGGGAGAACGGCTGATATTCTGGCGGATAATCTCATGGACATGGTCGTTCGTCCAGGTGATGTAGCAGGGCACCATCGGCCGGGCAATCTCCGTATCGGAGAAACTGAAAGGAAGCGGGACGGGGTCGGCGTCTTGCTTTTCCATGGCCTCCAGGTCCAGCGATGAGCGGCGGACCCGGGCAGGGGTTCCGGTCTTGAGCCTGCCCACCTCGAAACCTAGGCGCCTCAGATTGGTTCCCAACCCGATGGCGGCCGGTTCGTTCAGACGTCCGTACTGGGCGTCGTACTCGCCGATGAAAATCCTCCCTTCCATGAAGGTCCCGGTCGTCAGCACGAGAACCTTGCTGGTAATCCGATGTCCACGCTCGGTGACGACACCGGCGTAGGAATGGTCGGGGTTCTCCATCAAGTCGACCACTGTGTCCATAAAAAGATGCAACCCTTTCTGGGCCTCTAACGTCTGTTTGGCAAGCCGGCTGTAGGTGAATTTGTCAGCCTGCGCCCGGGGGGACTGGACAGCGGGACCACGACGCCGGTTCAGGATCCTGAACTGGATCATGCTCTTGTCGATCAGGTGGCCCATCTCGCCGCCAAGCGCGTCGACCTCGCGCACGATATTGCCTTTGGCTAGTCCACCAACAGCGGGGTTGCATGAAAGGCGTCCGATTGCATCCAGGCTCTGGGTAATCACGAGCGTGGAGAATCCCATTCTGGCCAGTGCGAGGCTGGCCTCAATTCCGGCGTGTCCGCCGCCGATGACAATCGCATCATAATCCATAGGTCATTTCCCTACACAGAACCCGGAGAAAATCGTCTCCAGGATTTCCGCACTGGTCACCGCTCCGGTAATCTCACCGAGGGCGGAAAGCCCCTCCTGCAATACGCTGCTGACGATATCAAGCGGCACGCCTTGGCTTTCCAAAGCCAAGGCAGAGGAGATATCCTTCACAATCTCGCCCAAGAGCTCATGCTGCCGCCTGGATTGGACGACCACGTCCCCCTCGCTCTCGGGAAGGCGCTTTCGGAACCGGGTCGCAATCGCCGCAAGCAACTCCTTGATTCCTTCTCCGGTCTTGGCACTGATGGCCAGCCCTTCGTGAGGGACCAGGTCGTTCTTCGCCCAGACGGGAAGCACACGCTCCCCCTCGGGCACTTTTCCATCGTCGTCCTCATGAAGATACACGACCAGGTCAGCCTCTGCGAGCAACCCCTTGGTACGGCTGATTCCCTCGCTTTCGACGATGTCGCCGCTTTCGCGAAGCCCTGCCGTATCGTAAAGCCGGATGGGAATCGAGTCGACAACCACCCGTTCCTCCAGCCAATCCCTCGTAGTCCCCGGCACCGGGCTGACAATGGCCCGTTGCTCGTGGAGCAACAGATTGAACAGACTGCTTTTGCCGACATTGGTCTGTCCTGCCAGCACCACCTTTGCACCCTCACCGTACAAACGGCCGACCTGATAGGTGGCATCGAGTTCCTCGACGGCATGGACGACGGATTCAAGTTGCTCACGAGGAAAGGTGAACTCGTCAAGCTCGTCCTCGCTGTAGTCCAGCTGAACCTCGATAGCCGCCATCACCTGCAGGAACTGCTTCCGCACCTCGGCGAGCTTCGCTTTCAGGCTGCCATTCAGGCGTCCGAGGGCCTGGCTCTGCCCTTTGTCGCTCATGCTGTCGACCAGCTCCTCGACCGCCTCGGCCTGGGTCAAGTCCATGCGGCCGTGAGCGAAAGCGCGATAGGTGAACTCCCCCCTGCCCGCCTGACGGAAGCCGAGTCGTCCGCACGTGTCCAAAATCTTCTGGATACCCACCAGGCTGCCATGGCAGGAGATTTCAAGAGCCTCCTCCCCGGTATAGCCGTGTCCATCACGATAGACGGAAACGACCACCTGGTCGATTCCCTTCACCTCGCCATAGACCAAGGTCCCGTTCTGGGCGGAAAGCAATTTCGGGCCCGCGGTGAAGACCGGGGCGAAACGGGCGATACACCCCTTCCCGCTGATACGGATGATCGCGAGGGCGGAGCGTACCCATCCGGTCGCCAGCGCGTAAATGATATCGTCAGTGCGGTAGGTGTCCATAATCGGATTGAGTATAGAAGGTTAGCACCCTTTGGGCAATCCGGACAGGCCATCCCTTGCCTAAGCAAAGGGAGCTCTCTAGAATCGCAGGCATGGACAGAAAGACATGTGCCTTACGGCGTAGCGCGCTGCTCAGACAAATGCGCGCATTTTTTGATGGAAAGGACTACACCGAGGTCGACACCCCGCTGCTCTCTCCCGACCTGATACCCGAAGCGACCATCCAGGACTTCGAGACCACCTTCACCAATGAGTTCCTTGGAAGCAGGAATTTCTACCTTGTCCCCTCCCCCGAGGTATTCATGAAGCGGCTAATCGCCGAGGGGTTCGGCTCAATCTACCAGTTCTGCCATTGCTTCCGCAACAGCGAGCAGGTAGGCGAGGTGCACAACCCCGAGTTCACCATGCTGGAGTATTACACGGTCGGCTATGACGAGCAGGATTCGATTCCCCTGACCGAGGAGCTGATTGCCAGCACGGCCCCTAAGGGGACTAGCAAGGACCTGCTTCCTCCTTTCCGGAGGATGACGATGCAGGAAGCGATGTGGGAATTCGCCCATGTCGACCTGGACGCGTGCCAACGGCAGGCAGACCTATGGGAGGCCTGCAAAAGGCTGAACCTGATGACCAGCGACAAACCCGAGCCCTGGGAGGATACCTTCAACCGAATCTTCCTTACCTTGGTCGAGCCCAACCTGCCACAGGACAAGCCTTTGGTGCTGGACCGTTACCCTGAACAGATCGAGTGTCTGGCCAAACGGGACGGAAACTACCGCAAGCGGTGGGAGATGTACATGCGTGGCGTGGAGATTGCCAACTGCTACGACGAGGAACGGGATGTGGAAACGGTCCGGGACTATTATCGGAGGGAGTACGCGAAGCTAGTCTCCGAGCGGACTGACAGCGGGCTTCCAATTCCGAATGTCGACCTTTCCTTCGCCGATTTGTTCCAGCATTTCCCGCAGACAAGCGGGGTGGCGATGGGAATCGACCGCCTTTTGATGGTGCAGGCGGGAGAAACGGAGCTGGGGGCTTTGCTTTTGTTCCCGTTTTCTGCTATGCTTGCCAACGGCTAATACTTCTAAATCCTAATTCGCAATATAGAGGATAATTATCATGTCTATGAAAGCAGGTCAGATTGACAAGGGTACCGCCCTTTTGGTCAAAGGTCAGCCCTACATCGTCGTAGAGCGTGAGTTCGTCAACCCGGGCAAGGGTTCCGCGTTTGTAAGACTCAAGATGAAGAGCCCCACCACCGGCCAGACCCTGAGCGACACCATCAAGAGCCAGGATACCGTTGAGGACATCAATGTCGAGGACAGGGATTGCCAGTACCTGTACCAGGATGGCGAGCTGTTCCATTTCCAGGATGCCAACACCTTTGAGGAAGAGACTGTCCCGATGGCTACCTTCCCCGACTACCAGTACCTGATGAAAGAGGGCGACACCTATCGCTGCACATTCTGGGAGGACCAGCTCCTGGACATCCAGATTCCGAGCAAGGTCGTCTACACCGTCGCCGAGGCTGAAGAGGCGATCAAGGGCGACACCGTCACCGGTGCCACCAAGAACGCCGTCACCGATACCGGCCTGAAGGTCCGGGTGCCCATCTTCATCAAGGCGGGCGAGAAAATCAGGGTCAACACGGAGACAAAAGAGTACCTGGAAAGGGTCAACAGCTGATTCCGACTCATTCGAATCGAAGAGGGGCTCGCGCTCCTCTTTTTTTTTGAGCAGGAGAGCCTATGAGCATTGTTGCATTCGTCGCTTTCGGGGTCAGCTTGTCGATGGACGCCTTCGCCATCTCGATGGTCAAGGGCCTGACGATGAAAAAGCTTTCTTGGGGATGGACCTTTGTCATCGCCTTTTTCTTCGGAGGTTTCCAGTTCCTGATGCCGGTGGCCGGCTATCTCCTCGGCGTGCAGTTCCAGACCTACATCACCGCCATCGACCACTGGATTGCTTTTGTCCTGCTGGCTTTCATCGGCGGCAAGATGATTTGGGAAAGCCTGCATGAGAAAACGTGCGAAAAACGACAGGAAGAGAAGAAACTGGAACATCTGGATGTGAGGGAACTCTTCATCCTCGCCATCGCCACCAGCATCGACGCGCTGGCGGTCGGCATCACCTTCGCGTTCCTCTCGGTCAACATCCTCGAGGCATCGCTCATCATCGGGATCGTCACGTTCCTCATCTGCGTCTGTGGTGTACTGATCGGGCACCTGTTCGGAACCAGGTTCGAGAAAGGGGCCCAGATTCTCGGCGGCTCGGTGTTGATCCTGATGGGCTTGAAAATCCTGCTCGAGCACTTGGGAATCCTCACGCTGTAATTCTTTGTCCACAACCCCTTTGCACAGAAGGGGTTACTTTTCTTATTGCCAGCATTTCCCCTCACAGGCCGACATTCAGGCATAACGCAAATTTCATATGCAATTCATGAAACTTTATCGAATGCATATGCAAAAAGCATATTTACAAAAACGCCCAAAATGTCTAGTATTGCCATCAATTATTCATTCAAGGAGAGAGAACAATGCGTGCCCTGGAAAAAATCAGTAGTTTTGCAGGCAAGTACATGGCTGTCATCAGTCTAATCTGTGCAGTCTTCGCTTTGTTCGTACCGCAGGCTATCACCGGCTGGTTGAAGACCTCTTGGGTCAACCCGCTGCTGATGATCGTTATGTTCGGTATGGGCTTGACCACGAACGCCGAGGATTTCGTTCGTGTTTTGAAGAGACCAAAAGACATTCTCATTGGTTTCTGTTCCCAGTTCCTGATTATGCCTCTCCTTGCGATTGCTCTGGGCAAGATCTTCAGGCTGGAAGATGCCCTGCTCATCGGTGTCGTGCTGGTCGGTACCTGCCCTGGCGGTACCAGCAGCAACGTCATGACCTTCCTCGCGAAAGGTGACGTTCCGCTTTCCATCAGCATGACCTGCGTCTCCACGCTGTGCGCGCCGTTCATGACTCCGTTGCTCGCCAAGCTGTTGCTCTCGACAACCATCAATGTCGCCTTCTGGCCCATGTTCGTCAGCATCATCAAGGTGGTTCTGCTCCCGATCGCCCTTGGCCTTGTGATCAACCACTTCTTCGGCAAGCAGACCAAGGAGGTCCGCAACGTGTTGCCTCTGATCTCTGTCACCGCCATCTGCATGATCATCATGGCCGTCGTCGCCGCAAGCCACAAGGCTCTGATCAACGTCGACCCGGCCACCGGCAAGATGCTCGGGCCCAACATGAACGCGATGATGATCATCCCTGTCGTCATCCTGCACAACTGCCTTGGCTATCTGCTCGGCTATCTGGTCGCCTGCGCCATCGGCCTCAACGTCGCAAAGCGCAAAGCCCTCTCGATCGAGGTCGGCATGCAGAACAGCGGCCTCGCCACCAGCCTTGCCCGCACCAGTTTCCCCGACATGGCCCTTGCCACTGTCCCGGGAGCCGTCTTCAGCGTCTGGCACAACTTCTCTGGTTCCCTGCTTGCCAATTTCTTTGCCACCAAGCTGCATGAGCCGGAAGAGGAAACCAACAACTAACGGATAGCAAGTTTCTGGATACACCTGGCGGCCACCTTCGGGTGGCCGTCACTGTCTTCAAAACGATGCGAGAGCGATACTCGCTCAGAACGGCACGTCAGCCTCGAAGACCATCAGCTTCCCTGTTTCCGGATGATGGATCTCCAGACGCCGCGCATGCAGGCAGAGACGCTGACCTTCCCTGCCATGGCCATAGAAGCGGTCCCCGACAATCGGGTGTCCGAGACCTTGGGGAAAGGCGCTATGGACCCGTAGCTGATGGGTGCGGCCGGTATGGGGCAAGAAACGTACCCGGGTGACCACGCTTCCATCCGGGAGTTTCTCCACATCCATCTTCTCCCAATGAGTAATGGCATACTTGCCATCTTTCGGGTCATAGATCTGGTAGGGCCGGTTCTCATAGTCCGGACGGATAGGGAAATCGATATCCCCGCCCTCCTCTTTCAGAACACCCTCGAGCAACGCCTGGTACTCCTTGTGCACCTCGCCTTTGGCGAACTGCACGGAAAGGTTGGCTTGGGCCTGCCGGGTCAGACCATAGACCAGCACCCCGGAAGTATCCTGGTCAAGGCGATGGACCGATGGCTGGGAGATTGAACGAGGGAAAAGCGCCTTCACCCTGTTGACCACGCAGTCCTGCTTGTCGGGGCCTTTGCCGGGGACGGAAAGCAACCCCGAAGGCTTGTTGACCACGCAAATCGATTCATCAGCATAGATGACATCCAGTCCCAGCAAGGCATTCAAAATCGGCCGGCAGCGAGTCTCGCAAGGCTCATAGAACGCTCCGTTGACCCGGTTTCCCGAAGGACTGTCCTTCCCGTAATAGAACTCAGCCATGCTGACGGGATACCAGCCCCTGCGATAGCATTCGGTCAGGAGCTTGGGGGCACAACAGTCACCGCTGCCCGAGGGTGGCAACCGGTCACCAAAGATGTCCTTGATGGTGAGCGTCCTTTTTCCCACGCCTATGAAGCGGTAGAGGCCGAACAGCTCCTTCTGGCAGGAAAGGGAGAGCGAGGCGCTCTCCTTGCCTTCCCGCTCCGCGCGTTTGATCCGTTGGTCATATGCTTCCAGGATCGCCTTGTAGCGAGGAACATCGAAGCAGGGGCCGGTCCAACCCGGGATTTCCCAATGCCCATCATAGACCCCGCTGAAGGCCTTGAGCAGATGCTTGTTCTGCTTCTCGTCCTTGCACAGCAACAGGCCGATCATATGACCTCGGCTTCCGCTGAACATAGCCTCGGTCGATATGGCTCCCTCGCCCTCCCAGTCCATCGTCTGATGGACATCAAGGTCGGTCTTCAGCATCTCGCACAGGACATGGGCCCGCTGGGTGGGAATCGGTTGGAACATGATAAAGGATGATGGCACGGAGAAGGGATTCCTGCAAGGGGACACATAAAGGCTCAAACAGGAGGTCGGGAAACAGGAAAAAGTTGCCAAGTATTTTTTAAAATTTGTCAAGTTGTTGATATCGGTTTGCCAAATTCATACACAACTCTGCCAACAAGTGGCAACTCCTGGAAGCTTTTGATCAAGAGGAATTCTTCGGGATATACCTCAAAAGCAACAGGCAATCCCAAATGATGCCCAAGCCACCATGCGCAAGACCTTATTCGATGGCAATGAATCTGTGATTATGGTCCGATCAACATTCGGATCCGTCAAGACTGACGTCTAGCCCCAGAGCAGGACCGGCAAAGTACACCAGGAAGGTCTCCCGTAGTTCTTCCACCGAATCTACGAGAACTCCTCCCGCAAGACTGGCCATCCCACAAATAAAGGCGACCTTTCGGCCGCCCTTTGTGATGTGGATGCCGTCAGCTAGCGACGACGTTCACCCGAACTCCATCACCATCCTGATACGTGCTCAGTCGTGCATCGCCATTCGCAGTGACAGCGTAGGAACCATCAGCCCCTACCGTCGTCTCCACCCGGTTCGGCACTTCCGCATGTAAATGGATGGTGGCGACTTTCGCTCCACCTTCCACTTGGGAAAGGTCGGTATCAGTCAGTGCATTGGCTGTACCGTAAGATCTTTTCAGCCACTTCATACGAAGTTTCTCCCTTACCTTAATTTACTTCAAAAACAAGAAATAGGCAAGAGAGAACGTCACAGCGCATTGGACGCGCCCACCAGATGCGAGAACTGGGTGCCAGGAACGGCCAGTTCCTCATACGTCCCTTCCTCGACAATCCGCCCCTGGTCCAGGACCAGGATCTTCGAGCACTGCTTGATGGTGGAGAGACGATGGCTGACGATGATACGGGTGCACTTCTCGTTCTCCAGATACATGGAGATGCGTTTCTGTGTCAGGTAGTCCAGCGCGTTCATCGCCTCGTCCAGAATCATCATCCTTGGATGAGAGACCAACGCCCTCGCGATCATGATACGCTGCTTCTGCCCTCCGGAAAGACCTCCAGCCCCCTCGCCTACAAAGGTGTGGAGCCCCATCGGCATTTTCCGGATATCTTCCCAGATGCCGGCTATCTCGCAGGCTTTCTGGATCTCCTCATCGCTGATTGAGGAATCCATGATTGAGATGTTGCTACGTATGTCCCCCGCGAAGAGCTTGCCGTTCTGCATCACCGTACCGATATGGCAACGGAGCGAGGGAAGGTCCAGCGTGTTGAGGTCCTTGCCGTCATAATAGATCGCTCCATCATCCATCTTCAGAAAACCGAGCAACAGCTTGACCAGCGTGCTCTTGCCACTGCCCGTGCGCCCCACCAAGGCAACGTAATCCCCCGCGTTGATCGTGAAGGAGCACCCTGAGAGGACGTGGGTGTTCTGTCCCGGATACTTGAAGCCAACGTGGTTCACCTCGATCTTGCCCTCCAAGTCACGCACGAAGTGCTTCTCGCTGGTCAGTTCAGGAACCGATGAAAGGATCGGATCCCCGACCTCGAGATTCGACTGGATTCTCGCAAAGGACTGCACTACATCGACGACAGAGAAGAAGGCGCTGCTGATAATCCCGATTGTAACCGTATAGGCGACATAGTCCGCCTGGGAAAGGCTTCTTTGGACCGCCATGAAGCAAACGACCAGCGTCCCCAGATAGCTGAGGGTACGGATCAGGACATTGCTGACAATCAGGGAAAGCGGCTGGACATAGGTGGGATCCTGCGCGTTGCGGTACAGCGACGCCCACCGGGCGAAGGCCCGTTTCTCCGCGCCGCCGTTCTTCAGCTTCTGCATGCCCTCGTACATGTTGTAGACGAAGGTATACAACACCGATGAACGTTTCTGTACCATCCGCTCCGCCCGGAGCAACCGACGCTCTGCGGAAAGGGCGATCAACACCTCGGCCAGAAGGAAAAGCAACGTCACATAGACTATCGGCCCGCCGAACTTGTTTGCCTGGACCAAAAGGGAAAGCATCATCACCATCTCCAGTCCGCTGCCCGTCAATAGGTTGGTCACCAGTCTGGGTACCTTGCCGAGAGCGTTGATCTGGGCAGAGACCTCTCCGGTGGCGAACTTGGAGAAATAGGAACTCGGCAGATACATCAACCGCCCCATGACGGCGTTCTGAAAATCGAACTCCAGCGAGTTTCCCAGCCGGTAGCCGTCCACCGCCTTGCACATGCTGAAAAACGCCTTTCCCAGCAACACCCCGGCAAGGCAGAAAAAGGAGGAGAACACCATCATCTTTTGTCCGGTAGGAGCAAGACTTCCGATCAGATACCGGTAGGCGACAGGGGTAAAGAAACTCAGCAACGTCACCAGGACCGCGAGAACGACAAAGAACCACAAATCGGGAAGCGAGATGTTTCCGAGAAGATACCTGCCTACGTCCTTATGATCCAGCTCCCGCTGGGGAAGGGGCTTGATGAAAACCTTGGCATGGTCGGAAATCTCCGTCGCCGTCAGGGCATTGACCGTCCTCCGGCGTCCCGCGCGGTAATCAAAGAAGGTGTATCCATCAAACTTGCGGGGAATCAGGGCTATGACCGCCTGGCCGTCGGCGCTTTTGGCAAGCATGACCGAACGACTCCGTTTCCACCAGCCCTTCTCCAGCTTCACCCTGCGGGAAATGTAGCCCGCCGGGCGCAGGATGCGCTCCAGATGAACCGTGCCATCCTCGTCGCTCTCACGGCTAACGCTGGTGTCATCCAGATGGAAATACTTGCAGATTTCCTCGGCGGAGTTGCGAGCGCTGCGCCGTCTCAGCTCGCCGGACGAGGTCACTTTTTCCCCTACCAGAAGGCTGGCGATATCGGTGAACGAGCGCTCGACAGTCCTCTCGTCCGATTCCATCCGTTCCCTGATCGTCTTGTCTTCCATCGCTACTCCACCATGACCAAGTGGGAATACAGTCCGCCGGAGGCAAAGAGCCCTGCATGGGTACCCCGCTCGACGATCCTTCCCTGGTCTATGACAATGATCTCGTCGCATTCCTTGATTGCGGCGAGCCGGTGGCTGATGACGACCGTCGTGAGTCCTCGAGCCCAGATGTTCCGCATGATCTGAACCTCGGTGTCGGCGTCCAACGCGTTGGTAGCCTCATCCAGGAACAGGATGCTCGGGTTGGCTGCCAAAACCCGGGCAATCTCGAAGCGCTCCAACTGGCCGCCGGAGAAGTTCCGCCCATTCTCCTCGACCTGGCAGTAGTAGCCGCCCTCGCGGAGCATGATCTCGTCGTGGATCATCGCGTCCTTGCAAGCCTGGACGACCGCCTCGTCCTTGATGGTCGGATCCCAGAACTTCAGGTTCTCCATCAGTGTGCCCGGAAACACCTTGATATCCTGGTCGACCACGCCAATCGAGGCGGCAAGCACCTCGCGGGGATATTCGCCTCGGTTGACCCCGTCAAGCAGGATATCACCGCTCCAAGGCTGGTAAAGCCCCAGCATCAACTTTCCCAACGTGCTTTTGCCACTACCCGTCCTGCCGACAATGGCGAGCTTCTTGCCTCTGGGAATCTTCAGGCTGAGGTCCTGCAGGATCGGCTGCTGCAGATGGTTGTAGCCAAAGACCAAGTCCCGGAACTCGATATCCCCTGCCAATTTCACTAAGGGGCGGCTTGCGTCTCCCTGGGCTAGCAAAGGATCCTTCGGATAGGAGAGGATATCGTCGATGCGGGTTACCGAAGTATGCAACTGCGCCACCTTGTCGTGACTGGCAATCAGATGCTCGATCGGATACAGGAACTGGTTCATGAAGCTCTGGAATGCAATCAGCACACCCAGCGTCAGCCGTCCGTCCATCACGAAGAGCACGCCGAGGGAAAGGATCAACAAGCTGGAAAGCTCCTGCAGGAACTCGGGAATCACCGCCGAGAATACCACGCTCGGGACATGATGGACGATAATCCGGTTGAGCGACGCCCTGCGGTCCGCCCACCGGTTGAAGTAGCCAGTCTCCGCGCCCAAGCTCTTGATGGTGTCTATCATGCTGATGCCGCCAATCTCGATGGTCTGCAGGTGCGCCTGCTCCACCGCCATGTTCTCGGCGTAGTTGCGCTGGGAAGTCCGGGAAATCAGGTTGGCGGACAGGATCAGGACGGTGCAGACCAAGCCGATGGCGGTCAACGGAACGCTAGTGGACAGCATGATCCAAACATAGAAGATCGCCATCAGCACGTTGACCAACAGAGGGACGATCCAAGATGCGATAATCGAGGACATCTCCTCAGCCTCGTCCATGCGGCCCGCTATGTCCGCCGCATAGCGCTGGGTAAAGAACTCCATAGGCAGGCAGAGGCTGTACCAGAGGAACCGTACCGAACCGAGTATGGTCATCTCCGTACGGAAGCGCCGCATCGCCAGCTTCTCTATGAGGCTGGTGACAAACTGGATAAGGATCAGCCCGAGAAAGGCCGCACCGTAGAGCTGGAGCCAACCGGGCGTGCTTGACAGGATCGAATCAAGGAAGACCTTGTTCATCAGGGTAAAACCGATGGTGACGATGGTAGTCATTAGCGTGCAGAGCATGGCGAAACCCATCGACCTCCACATCAACCCCACCCGTCCAAGCACGTAGCGGGAAACGCTGGACCGCCTGGACTGTTTCTCGAAACGCGGGCCAGGGGTAAAGCTCATGCAGACGCCGGTGAACATCCTGTCCAGCGTCTCCATCGGAACCCTCACCTTCCCACGCGCCGGGTCATTGATCACCGCCTTGCGCCCGAAAAAGCCGTCCAACACCACATAATGGTCGAATCCCCAATGGATGATGGCGGGAAGCTGCGCCTGGTGGCGCAGGTAGGCGAGGTCACAGGTGACGCTGGTGGTCTCGAAACCGTAGGAACGGGCTGTCTGCACCAAGGCAAGGGCGCTGGACCCGTCACGGCTGACACCGCAGTCCAGGCGCACCTTGCTCAGCGGGATATACTTCTCGTAATAGGCGCAGACCATGGCCAAGCACGCCGCCCCGCACTCGGCCGCCTCCATCTGCATGATCTGGGGAACCCTTGCCACCGACACAGCTCATCTCCCGTTAACAAAATACTCAATCGGATGCTTGTCGCTGAGGGTGATGGTGACATCGCACAGGGTTTCCTCGTCCACTCCCACCGGCTCGTCCATCTGGATTACCAGTCGGCGCATGAACTGGCTGGTCACCATGTTGGAGCGCAGCCAGTCGCTGGACAACCGCACGTTCAGCTCAAGTTGCGAATAGGGGTGCTCGTCGATGGAGACCACCTTCCCGGTTCCAATGTTCCGGCCTAGGTAAGAGACGCTGACAAACGCGTCCTCCAGCCCTGTGGTGAATGAGGCAGCGTCCGCGTAGGCCGTGATGTGGGTATTGTCGGTGACCATCCCCTTGATATTCGCGGTCAACGGCAGGTGACCGAAGAAAAGCCAACCGACGGTACTGGACAGCAGGACGGCAAGGCCCAGTCCGAGGGCCCACCACCATGGCCGGTTGGTTGTCACATAAACATCCAGCTCCTCCGGGGAGTTCAGCCCCTTCAGGCTCTCCTCGCGGTATATCCGCTTCCCGGTCCCGTTATCCATGGAAGTCCTCCGCTTCTCCGCGGTCCACATGGCGCATCAGCAGGTAGGCAAGCCCCATCATCACGCTTCCGAACAGGAAGATCGAACGATATCCCCACAGGTCGATGCAACCACCGGTCAGCGGAGGGGCGAGAATCGAGGCGAGTTGGTTGAAGAAATAGTAGAGCCCGGTGTAGACACCCACCGTCTCGTAACTGGACATCTGCCACAGCATCGGGAAGCTGTTGGTGACGATGGCGACCCAGAAGATTCCGAACAGGAACATCAAAGCCCAGAACGAAGCAAGCCTGAGAGAAGGATTCCAGGAATGCGAGAGGCGCCCATGCGCGAAGACAAGAAGCAGGACGACCACCACCAGAACGAGACTCCCCCGGATTGTCTTTCCACGACCATGCGTATGGGCGAACCGGCCAGAGGGAATGGCGAAGATGGCATAGGCAATGCCGACCATGCCTGCGGCGAGGCTCGCCGACCCCCCGCTGGTACCCAGCTCGTGGATGGAGTAGGCCCCGATAAAGGGAAGGATGCCCTGATAGGCGAGGAACCACAAGAACAGGGATAGCAGGATGTAGAGCGCGCTTTTGTTCTTTTCGTGAAAAATGACGGAAATGGAGTGCAACAGGGGTTCATGGCCTTCCTCCTCACGCCCATCACCCTTGCCGTTGCGTTCCTTGACAAAAAGGAAGAGCAGGAGACAGGCGACGACGACCAAGACTCCCGCGACAGGAAAGGCAAGCACATCTTTCTGTGGCTCGGGAAAACCGGGCACCTTGACCGGCACGTTCATCAAGCGCGCCAGTCCGATGGTGCCGACGATGGCGGCGATTCCACCCATCGTGTTGATCACCCCATTCGCCTCGCTCCGCAAGTCACCGGGAACCATGTCCGGCATCAGCGCGATAATCGGACCCCTGGCGGCCTGTTTGAAGAGGTTCAGGATGAAGAGAAGCGAAATCAGCGCGTACAGATGGGTCAGCGCCGCGTAGGGGATCAGGCCGAAGGCCACGGCCGTCACGGGCAGGCAGATGATGATGAAAGGCATACGCCTGCCGATGGGGGTATGCAACCGGTCGCTCAGCGAGCTGAAAATGGGAATCAGAAAGACGGCAAGGAGGTTGTCCAGCGTCATGATGGCGCCAACCAGCGCATGGCTTTGGATATAGCGTAGCAGGAAGACCGGGACGAAGGTATCGTACAGGGGATCCATCAACCCGACCGTGAAAAAACCAAGCCCGATCAGGAATGTCGTCAGATAGTAGCCCTTCAGGCTTTTCTTGGGTGCAGCCATGGGGAAAATGATAGCACAAATCGCTTCTGTTGCAAACTTTCCCCCTTTCCTGTACAACAGACCGCATGGAAAGCATCTGTTCTCTCGAGTCCCTCAAAAAACGTCTCGCGCTGACCCCGGACGAGGCATCCTTCCAGGAGAAGGGACACCTTCCGGTCAAGATTTCCGACTATTATTTCCATCTGATCGATCCAAACGACCCCGACGACCCCATCAGGCGCCAGGTGGTGCCCACCATCCACGAGTACCATGCCCGCACCTGGGAGGACATCGATCCTCTCGAGGAGGTCGCCCATTCCATCACCGACCGGCTGATCCATCGCTACAAGAGCCGGGTGGCTTTCCTAGTCACCGACTACTGTGCCACCTACTGCCGGCACTGCTTCCGCCGCCGTTTCACCGGAACGATGCACGGTCCGGCATCCCGAAAGGATATCCAAAAAGCGGCGGATTACTGCGCCGGACATCCCGAGGTGACCGAAATCCTGCTCACCGGCGGTGACATGCTGACGCTTGACGATGAGAAAATCGACGAGATGCTGACCATCTTCCGCACCGCCAGGCCGGATCTGATCATCCGCCTCTGCACCCGCGTCCCGGTCACCTTCCCCGAACGGGTCACCGACCACCTGATCCAGACCATTGTCTCCCACAAGAGCGCCGCATTCTATCTGATGGTGCAGTTCAACCACCCCCGCGAGCTTACCCCCCAGGCAATAGCCGCTGTCGCCAAGTTCGTCGACCACGGCATCCCGGCCATGAACCAGTCGGTGTTGCTCAGAGGAGTCAACGACGACGCCGACACCTTGGAAGAGCTGTGCAACAAGCTGCTCGCCGCGCGGATCAAGCCCTACTACCTCTTCCAGGGAGACCTGGTCGAGGGAACCGACTATTTCCGGGTCCCTCTGGGAAAAGGCATGCAGATCGAGCAGGAACTCCGCAGAAGACTCAGCGGGCTGGCCATGCCGGTCTACACTTCGGACCTTCCCCACGGTGGTGGCAAGATTCCCCTCTGCCAAGACTATCTTGTCAGCCATGACGATGACGGATCATGGACGTTCCGGACCCCTGATGGACACATACGCCACTACCACGACCCGAAAGCACAAGGATAAAGGCTACAAACAGAAAGGCTCGCCTCACGGCGGGCCCTTCTGTTTATCCTGATTGCTCAGTTGGAATCGGACGTTCCGAGCAAGTCAAGCACCTTCTTGATCTGTTCCTTGCGGATCGTCTCGCGCTGCTCGGTGTATTCCTCCGGGGTCAGCACGATTGGATTCTCGCGGATCTCGAAAGAGGGAGCGGTGATGACGGAATTCTTGGCCGCGGGCTCTGCCGTTGGCGCCTGCAGGGCGCCGCTCTGCAAATCCTGCTCGATCGAGTCCAGAGCGCGACCGACAGCCTCGGTGATGATTCCCTCACGCTGCGCCTCGATGGTATCTTCCGCAACACCTTCCATGTTGGGTCCGAGATCGCTGGCAAGGCGGGCGATGTAGTCGGCCTTGTGCGCCTCGAACTCGGCGGCCACGACAGGGACAATGCGGGGAATCACCGAGTCGACGGCCTGCGGGACGTAGGCCTCCAGCTTGGCCTGGATCTCGTCGTCGGTCCAAGTCCTCAGTTCCTCTAGCTGCGCGGCGACCTCGTCGCGGAAGGAGGCGATATCGGAGGCAATGGCGTCCTGTAGCTGGCTGGTGACAGCGGACTGCACCTTCTGGTCAATCTCCGCCTCTACCTGACCGAGCAGATGGTCGGCGATTGTCTGGTCGTCGAGAATCTTCCGCTGGATGTAGGGATAGAGCTGCTCGACCTGTCTCTGACGCTCCTCTTCCACGGTGCGTCTGACCCGTGCAGGCTCCTCGACCTCAATCAATGGCTGGAGTTGCCGCTCGCGGGCAACCTCGATCATCTCGTTGTCCAGTGACGGGCGAGTCATCCAAAGCGTGGCGAATCCCCCCACAGCGACAACGGTCGTAACCACCAGCAACGTAACACGTCCCGTCTGTTTCATTGTCCATCCTTCCGTATCTCAGCTATCTTAGCACAACACTCGACGACTTGTCGATGAAGAGACAAATCGTCACCGCCATTATTCACAATCATGAAAAGTCTTGCCTTGGGAGATACCGTTCTGGGATCCACATCGCTCTGGTTGCGCTCGCGGGCCTCGAACTGGGCCCGATCCATCCCGTCACGTTTCTCGGCCCGGGAAAAGCGGACCTCTGGAGAAGCATCGACGAAAACCACCGCATCGCACTCCTCGTCCAAGTGGACGCGTTGCAAGAGCGGAGCGTTCCAGATGATTGCCCGCTCTCCCCTCTGCCGGGCCTGCTGGGTCAATTGGTGGCACATGGCGACAATCTTCGGATGGGTGATTGATTCCAGCTTTCCGCGCAATACCGGATCCCGATACACCGCCTCGCGGATCATCCGGTGGTCCACCGTCCCTTCTGGAGTGACGCACCCGGGGCCGAAGAGCGCCTTGAGCTCCTCGTGGCTCTCCTCCAGAACCGGCCAGCCTAGCTTGTCGAAGTCGATGCTCGTCCAGCCTGTCTCCTGTACGAGAAGGTCGGCCACCACATTCTTGCCGCTGCAGGCGCGGCCGGTCAATCCCACAACCAGCATATCAATGCATCTCCCCCCAGGTATGCGCGCACTCGATGCTGACGCGTAGCGGGATGGAAAGCCGGTAGGCATGCTCCATGGCCTCCCTGACCAGTTTCTCCATCGCCTCCTTCTCCTCTTCAGGCACCTCGAAGATCAGCTCGTCGTGAATCTGCAGGAGCAGGGAGCTCTGCATGCCTTCCTGCCGCATCTTCTCGGAGACACGCAACATGGCGAGCTTGACGATATCGGCGGCCGAGCCTTGGACCGTCGTGTTGACGGCGATGCGCTGGGCCTTGGCCTGTTCGGTCCGATTGGCACTGGAAATCTCCTTGATTTCCCTCTGATGGCCGAGCAGGGTCGAGACATAGCCGGTCCGGGCCGCGTCGTCCTGTACCTGCTTGATATAGGTGGCGACCCCTGTATAGGTGGCGAAGTAGTCGTCGATGAACTTCTTCGCCTGGCTGTGGGTGATATGGAGGTCCATCGCCAGGCTGTGGGCGCTGATGCCGTAGACGACACCGAAGTTGATCGTCTTGGCAATCCGGCGCTGTTCAGGGGTGACAAACTCGGGGAACTCTCCGAAAACCTTCGCCGCAGTCGCCTTGTGGATGTCCTCCCCTTCCCGGAAGGCCGCCATCAGTTCCCTGTCCTGGGCCAGGTGGGCCAGCACGACCAGCTCGATCTGCGAGTAGTCGGCTGAGAGGAACAGGCACCCCGGCTTGGCGACGAAACTGGAGCGGATCTTCCGTCCCTCCTCACTGCGCACCGGAATGTTCTGCAGGTTGGGATTGTTGCAGGCAAGCCTCCCTGTTTCGGTACCGGTCTGCAAAAAGTGGGGATGCACCCGCCCGGTGACAGGGTTGACCATGTCCGGAAGGGTGTCGATATAGGTGTTCTTCAGCTTGCTGATCTGGCGCCAGTTGAGGATCTGCCGGACAATCGGGTAATCGTCAGCCCTCTCGTTCAGCACATCGCTGGCAGTGGAGAAACCTGTCCGGGTCTTCGCCCCTGGGGGAATGGCCAGGTCGGAAAAGAGCACCTGGGCCAGTTGGCTCGGAGAATTCAGGTTGAACTCCTTCCCCGCAAGACGGAAAATTTCCGCCTGGGTACGTTCCATCATGCTGGTGAACTCGCTGGCAAGAGACTTGATCCGTCCAAGATTCAGGGCGATTCCCTGCATCTCCATGCCGGCAAGGATTGGAAGCAACGGCATCTCCACCTCGTCCATCAGCCGGTCCAGCCCCTTCTCCTTCAGTTTTGCGGAAAACAGATGGTAAAGCCTGAGGGCCAAATCGCTATCCTCGCCGCTGTAGTTGGCTGCCTCTTCCAGAGGGATGTCGCTGATTGTCTTCCCCTTGGGTATGGCATCGTCGTAATGGACCGTCTTGTAGTTCAGATACTTGTCGGCCAAATAGTCGAGGTTGAAGATATGGCCGGCGCTGTCCAGCAGCCAGGCGGCGATCATCGTGTCGAAGACCACCGGGAAGGCAGGCACCCCGTAGCGGAGCATGACCTTCACGTCGTACTTGCAGTTCTGCCCGACAATGCCGAAGCGGGGCAACCACGCGGACAACAGCCGCTTGACAGCCTCGCGGTTTTCCCCGTCGACCGGCACATACCATCCCTTCCCCTCGACCCAGGTGAAGGAGAAGCCAAGCAGGTTGGCCAGCATGTCGTCGGTGCTGTCCGTCTCGGTATCGAAGGCAAGCACCTTACTTTCCTGGAAAGCCTGCCTGAAGAGTGATTCCACCAAGGCCAGATCGCGGGTACCCACATAGACCCCACGCTTGCCTTCGGGACGGACTTCCACCACAGGAGCCTTGTTTCCCGCCAGATCCCGCATCTCCTTGACCAGGCTGGGCAGCTTCATCGCGTCAAACTCACGTGCCACCGCATCATATTGGTAATTGCCCGTTCCGCACTGACTCTCGAAGGAATCGACTGTCCGGGCGTCGTGCCTGAGGGAAATCAGCTTCCTGGTCAGCTCCATGTGGTCCCTTGCCGCCTCCAGTTTCGCCCGTGTCCCCGCAGTCAGCTCGTCCAGATGGGCATAGACCGCATCCAAGGTACCGTACTGGGCAAGCAACTTCACCGCCCCCTTGGGACCGATGCCATCCACCCCTGGGACGTTGTCGCTGGCATCCCCCAGCAAGCAGAGATAGTCACCTATCTGCTCCGGCCTGACCCCGAACTCCTCTTCGACCTCTTTCGGCCCGAAGAGCCGGTATGCGGTGGTCTTCGGCTTTGGTGGACGCAAGGCGCTGACGTGCTCGTCCACCAGCTGCAACAAATCCTTGTCTCCGGTGAAGACCACGGTGTCGATACCCTGCGACTCGGCCTGGTCGCAGAGTGTTGCGATGATGTCATCGGCCTCGAATCCATCCTTCTGCAAGTGCGGCACCCCCATCGCGTCCAGCAGATGGCAGATGACCGGCACCTGGGCATGCAGGTCGTCGGGAGCCTTCTGCCGGTTCTGCTTGTACGGGGCGTACAGCTCATGGCGGAAGGTCGGGCCATGGCTGTCCATCGCCACGGCAAGGTAGTCGGGATGGTACTCGCGGACCAGCTTTCCCAACGCCTTGAAAAAGCCATAGACAGAGGAGACGTTTTTGCCCTCTCCATCCCGTAGCGGATTGTTCATCATGGCGAAATACGAACGGTAGATCTGCGCGTAGCCATCGATGATGTACAGCTTCTTTCTCTCAAACAACTCACTCATTGGGTACCTCTATGGTCAGTCCGTCATAGGACGGATACATGTGCCTCGCCGACCAAAAAGATCCACTCAGCTTCTGGTGGCTCAGCTGATGGTCGATATGGATCAGGAAGACTCGTCCGACGTCAAGCATGGAGACAATCTCCTCGACTTCCTGGATGGTCAGGTGGCTTGGAGAAGCCCGCCATGATCCGCTTCCATTATGATGCATAGGCTCCAGACAGTCGATGACCATCGTGTCGAAATGACGGCTTTGCAGATAGCTCCAGGTATCGTAGGGACAATCCGGCATCGGATACTCAGGGTCTGGATTGGGGTAGCCAGGGATGGTTTTCACGTCGGTCAGGTAGAGCAGGCTCCCCAGCTGGTAGCCGGAAATGAACCCGGCCTGCAGTCCATGCCATACGACAAGCGGGGTCACCGAAAAGCCACTGATGAAGACCTGGCCGAAGGGTTTGAGCTGGTGCAACTGGCAAAAGGGCCGGTTGCCCCGCTCGACGTAGTCGTGATGCTCGCGGATGAAGGAAACCAGCTTGGCATCCCCATAGACCGGGACAGGCCGGACCCAGGTGGGAACCGGCATGGTCGGCATGCGGCTGAACTCGCGCAGGTCCGCGATGCCCCCGATATGGTCGGCGTGGCTGTGGGTATAGAGCACCCCGTCGATCTGCTCGACATGGTGGCAGAGCATCTGCATGCGGAAATCGGGCCCGGTATCCACCACCAACCGCCTTCCCTCCTTCTCGACCATAATCGAGGTGCGCATCCTCCGGTTGTGGTGCCCGGGATGTGTCATGGCATCCTCGCATACCGGGCAGTGGCAACGGATGATGGGAATCCCTTCGCTGGTTCCGGTTCCCAGGAAGGTCACGCGCATGGCCCTACCTCCAGAGTCAAGGTATCGTAGGAGGGGTGGATGTGCTCGGGAAGCGAGGCAGCCAGCTCCTGATGGCTGACATCATGGCTGAAATGAATCAGGTAGCACTCCTCCGCCCCAAGGCTCCGGGCCTCGTCGACCGCCTCTCCAATCGAGAAATGGGTCGGATGCATACTCGGGCGCAACGCGTCCAGCACCAGGACCTTGGCTCCCTGCATGAAAGGTCTTGACGCGTCGGGAATCCGGTTGCAATCGGTGGCGTAGACAAGGTCGTCGATCCGATAGCCGTAGATTGGCAGGTTTCCATGCAGCAAGGGAATCGGCGTCACCGAGAAACCTGCGATGGAAACGGCCTGCAAGGGCTCCAGGAAATGGGAGGCGAGATGGGGAAGCCTGTCCAAGGGACCATCTGGCCTGCGGAAGGCGTAACCGAAACAACGACGCATGCGCTCCAGCACCTCCTGGTCTCCGTAGACATCAAGGGTCCGTTCCTTGCAGTACGCCCTCAGGTCGTCCAAGCCATTGAAATGGTCGGCGTGGCTATGGGTGTAGAGCACGGCCTCCAGGTGCGTGATGCCGGCCCGTAGCGCCTGCAGACGGAATTCGGGACCGGTGTCAACCACCAGGTTCTTCCCATCCTTCTCCAGGAGAATCGAGGTCCGCATGCGATTGTCCCTCGGGTCGGTCGACCGGCAGACCTTGCAGGCGCACCCCGGAACAGGGATGCCGTGACTGGTGCCGGTTCCAAGGAAGGTCAGCCTCATTTCGCGGTCTCGATCATGGCCCGGAGCTTCTGGCTGAAGGCGATGCCCCCACGTTGGGCGGCTTTCTTGATGTCATTGGCGAACTCGGGGTTGGCAAGCAGTTTTTTCGCCTGCTGGATTTCATTGGTCGTGTAGCTCCCCGCCTTTTCCATGGCGTCGACCACCACCTTCTCCACATCCCCGGCGCTTACCGCCTCGGAAAGGGCCTCCTTCACGCTATCGCTCCGCATCTCGTCGACCAAGGCCTTCTCTACCGGGTGTCTGAGAGAGGAGAGGCTGACCCCTAGGTAGGGATTGCTCAGCGACGGAACAAAGGTAAAGAGCACCAGATAGATGATGACTGAAACGAACAACGCGCGGATACAGGACGAAATAGTATGGAGCATGTTGACCTCTCTTAGAGAGACTACCTTCCTTGGGACGTTCGCGCAAGCAGGTCGATTTCTCCGCCACCCCAAGGATTTTCCAGACTTTTTACTGCGAAGAAACGCCAAATGAAGTATACTGTCCCCCATCAGAGGAGTAACAGAGATAATGGATTTATTGGATTTCCGTTTGGCTGGCGCCGAGTTCAAACTGCAGAACGCCCCGAAACAGGGCACTCCGTTGAAATTCGGCATGCGCCGCAAGAGTGAGACAAACCCCAACAAGAATGGGGATCAGATTACGAGCCTGTATTCGGTCGACTTCGAGATCAGCCAGGAGCAGGATGGAGCGGCTGTCGTCTGCTTTTCCCTGCAACTGCGCTATCTGGTCTGGCTGGAAAGCAAGGACCCGATCACCGACCAGGGCCGCTTCGAGGGCCAGTACATCACCGACCAGCTGAGGCCGGTCATCTACGAAGAGGTCAACCACTATCTCGCCCTCGCGAGACTGCCGCTGATCACCTTCAAGAGCCTCGAACAGCAGACGCAGGCCTGAATGACGGGACGGAGCCGCAAGAGGCTCCGTTCTTTTTTGCTTCTTCCTGCTTGCAAATCCGTACTGGGCATAAAAAATCAGGACAGGGCTTCCGCCCTGCCCTGTCAGTTCCCGACAAGCGCGTCATTTCACATACTTGACCAGCGTCTTGCGGATTGCGCCCTTTCCAGCCACCAGTTCGGTGAAGTAGGCGACCACCTTCTTCGCCAGACCGGCCTTCTCCAGGTCGACACCGAAGAGCGTCGCATCGGAGAGGATTGGATGGAGGATCTGGTCGAAGGGACCCTTGTCCCCCAACTTGACGTCCTTCAGGTAGGCACTCTCCTCCTCGAGACGAGGATCGCTGGACGGCGTGAAGGCCTTTCCCTCATCATCGACCGCCATCAGATAACGGCACCAGCCGGCAAAGACGAGGGGGATGATCTCCAGGTCGTCCAGCTTGAGCGTCTTGCTGGCCTGATAGGCCTTGATCGTCTCGCCATAGCGGATGGCCAGCTTCTGGCTGGTATCGGTGGCGATACGTTGCGGGGTATCCGGCATGAAGGGGTTGGGAATGCGCTTCTCCACCACCTCGTCGATGAAATCCTTCGGGTTCAGGATGCCCGGATCGGTGACGACCGGCATGCCTTCCTTGTAGCCGAGAGTCTTTACCATCTGCTTCAGCTGCGGATCCTTCATCTCGTCGGCGATCAGCGTGTATCCAAGCAGGCAGCCATAGACCGCCAAGGCGGTGTGTAACGGGTTGAGACAGGTGCAGACCTTCATGCGCTCCACCTTGTTGACGGTGTCGCGGTCGGTCAGATAGACACCGGCCTTCTCCAATGCGGGACGACCGGCAGGGAAGCTGTTCTCGATGACCAGGTACTGCGGTTGCTCGGCGTTGACGAACGGGGCGATATAGGTGTGCTTGTCGGTGACCACGACGTCGGTATCCTCGAAGCCATCCGCCTCCAGCATCGCCTTGACCTTGCTGTCGGGTCTCGGGGTGATCTTGTCAATCATCGACCACGGGAAGGCGACCTGCTTACCGAGGTAGTCGAGGAAACCAGCCTCGCAGAACCCCGCGGCGACCCACTCCCGGGCGATGGCGAGCACTCCGCTCTGGAGCTTCTCGCCATTGTGGGAGCAGTTGTCGGTGGAGACCAAGGCAAGCGGTTTCTTGCCGGCTTTGTAACGGGTGTACATCAGACTGGTCAGCTTGCTGACCATGCTGCCAAGTTCTCCGTCCGGTCCGTTCTTGATGTCGGTCTGGACGAACGGGAAATAGGAACCGTCCTTGCCCTTCAGCGCGTAGCCCTTCTCGGTGATGGTGAAGGTGACCATCTGGAGGCTGTCGCTGGCGAAGTACTTCTGGAACAGAGCCCACTCCCCGGGGAAGCTCTTGTCGCAGCGAAGAGCCTCGGCGACGGAGGCGACCACCTCTTTCTCGATCGAGCCGTCAGCCTTCAGGGTGACCAGCAGGGACAGGTCGTCGTGCGGACGGTAGATGTCGTCGATGATGGCGTAGTCGAAACCCTCGCCGACGATGATGCCACGGTCGGTAATTCCAGCCTCGAGCAGCTTCTGCATCAACATGGCATGGAAGCCGCGGAAGATGTTGCCTGCGCCGAAGTGGATCCAGACGGGGTTCTCCTTGGTCTTCCTGACCATCGCCTCCCGATCAAAGGAAGGAAGCTTGTATCCCTTGGCCTGCCAGGCCTTGGTATCCTGCAAACCTTTCGTAGTCAAACGCATGTTTGTACTCCTATCGTTTTGTATTGGTAAAGTAACCTGGGAACAGCTGCATCAGCGGCCCCAGCTCGGAATCCAGTTTCCGGACGTGTCCGGATTCCAGACGCAGCGCCTCGTCGAGGTTCTTCTCCTCGAGCACCCGCAAGAGTTTCTTGTGACTTTCCACCACAGCCGGAACCACTTCCGGTTCCTCAAAGCTGAGGATACGGACCCTCTGGTAGTTGCCCAGCTGGCTCTGGAGGATGTCCCAGAACCTCCCCAGGCCGCAACCGACGAAAATCTGCTGGTGGAAGGCGTCGTCCAGTTGCAGGAACCGCAGATAGGCGTTCTGGCCCGCAGCCCAACGTTGCTCCTCAATCAGGAAGCGCATCTGGGTAAGGGCGCGCTCGTCCGGTTTCCTGCAGAAGGCGCGCACAGCCTCCTGCTCCAAGGTGGTCCGGAGCAACCGCTCCACCTCCACTTGGGACAGGTCAATCAGGCTGACGCGGGTGCCGCTCTGCGGCCAGATGTCCACCAGACCCTCGCTCTTGAGCTGCTGCAGGGCGTCGCGAATCGGGCTCTTGGAGACCAAAAGGCGGTCTGCAAGCTCCTGCAGCTTCAGCTCGGTGCCAGGGGCAAGCTTCAGGGAGAGGATATCCCCCCTCAGCTCCTGATAGATCTGGTCGCTACGTGTGAAACTCATCGATTGCTCTTCTCGATCGCTTCCCAAAGACCGCAGATGTAGGCGGCGCCAAGGGCACGGTCATACAGTCCATAGCCAGGCATGCACTGCTCGCCCCAGAGATTGCGCCCGTGGTCCGGTCTGATCGGACCCTCGAAGTGGATGTCATAGAGCGCTTTGCAGATCTCGTACAGGTCGAACGAGCCATCGCTGGAAAGATGGACAGCCTCCTCGAAGACGCCAGGGGCAAAGTGGTGGAGGTTGCGCACATGGGCGAAGTGGATGCGGCCCGGGAAGGAACGGATGATGCCTGGCAGGTCGTTTTTCGGATTGGTGCCCAGGCTTCCGGCGCAGAAGGTCAAGCCATTGTAGGGCTTGTCGACCGCCTTGAGGATCTTGGCGATCGTCTCCTTGCTGCGGACGATGCGGGGTAGCCCGAAGACCGGCCAGGCGGGATCGTCCGGATGGACGGCCATCTTCATGTCGTACTTCTCGCAGACCGGTCCGATCGCCTTGAGGAAGTAGACCATGTTGTCGAAGAGCTTGTTCTCGTCGACGTCCTTGTAGGCCTCGAACAGGTCAAGGACATGGGAAAGCCGCTCCGGCTCCCATCCCGGCATGTCGTGGCCGAGGGAGTTCTTGCGGATCTCCTCGGCGAACTCCAGCGGGTTCTTGCCTTCGATGTACTTCTGGTCGTAGGCCATGACCGTCGAACCATCCGGGCGTGGCTTGCGCAGGTCGGTACGGGTCCAGTCGAAGACCGGCATGAAGTTGTAGCAGACCAGGTGGATGCCCTCCTCCCCCAGCGCCTCGAGAGTCTTGATGTAATTCTCGATGTACTTGTCGCGGGAAGGCAGGCCGATCTTGATGTCGTCGTGGATGTTGACGCTCTCAATGCCTTCAAGGGTAAGATCCTCCGCCTCTACTTCCGCTTTCAACGCGTGAATCCGCTCCCTGGGCCACACTTCGCCCGCAGGAATGTCGTACAGGGTCGAGATGATTCCCTTCACGTAGCCAATCTGGCGGATCTGGTTCAACGAGATGGTATCAGCCTTGTCGCCGTACCACCGGAAAGTCATTTTCATGGTGGTTCCTCCGTATGCCCCATGCTAGCACACTAATATTTTAGTTGCAAGCCCAAAGGATGCTATCCGGCTCATTTCCACGCTTTACCAGTTCAACAATAAGGAGAGACCGAACTTCCCGCTCCGCCATTTGACCCCGAACAGGTCGGAGATATCGTTCTCGTCGATCGTATAGTCGGTGTCGATCATGTAGCTCAGACCGATGGCGACCGGTTTCAGGAGCAGGTCGCAAGTGAACCGGTAAGTGAACGGGGCATGGATCCACATGTCTCCGAATGAGGGACTGGAAACCAGCTTGTCGTCGGCAAGCACGTAGTTGTCGCCACCACGGGAAAGCACGCGCACGCGGGGTCCGATACCGAAGCCCAGGCGGACCGTGTCGACCATATCGAAGGCCACTCCTCCGGTCATCAACAGCGAGGTCTCGTGGTAGCGCTCGCTCTCGTGGCCGTCGATCGCGGCGGTCGTCTTGCCATTGTACAGGAACAGGGCGGTGCCCTCGAAGACCAGCGCCTTCAGGCGGGCGTCGAGACCAAAGTTGTAGTTCCCGATATCAAGCAACCCGTCGCTGTCGTCCTGGATGCTCTCCGCGTCCACGTTGTAGAGCGCCGCTCCACCAATTTGGAAATCAAGGATTTCCGCGAACGCGGAAACCGAAACCAACATCAGCGTCACAAGCAGGGAGAAGAACCGCTTCATACGATAAGCCCTCCTTACAGGTCAAAGAAATACATGCAGGTAAAACCGAGCCTGCCGGTTTCCCAGTCAAGGTTGACCAAGTCGACGACTCGTTCCCACGATTCGAACCGATAATCGGTATCTACCTGATAAAACCCGCCCAGCACCACATTGTTACTCAGCATATAGTCGGCCGTCAGACGATAGTCGACGGGAGAATAGGCAAGATAATCGACGCTTTTGTCCACCCGGTTCGGAGTCCCGTCTCCGTCCAGGTAATAGCCTTCGCCATCCTTCAGGACCCAACGCAGACGTGGGCCGAACTCCAGCCCGACCCTCAACTTGCGGGCGTCCCGGTTGCAGATGCCGATGCCAAGGAAGGCGGAGAGCTCGTCGTAGCCGTCATCCAGACGGGTGTACCCGCCCACCAGGGAGAAGTCAAACCACATGACCCTCGCCCTCGCCTCAAGCGAAGGATGGAAGTTGGCGACAGGAGCCGACTCGAAGGGGACGGAAAGGGAGAGGTTGCCGCCGACTCCCAAGGATACATACGGAGGAGCCGCCTCTTGTGCGAACACCGAGGCAATGCCCAAGGTGGCGATGGCCAGTAGCGCCATCCATCGTTTGCTCATCTTCTTTCCCTCCTCTCGCTGGGAGAAACTATAATGCATTCCCAACAGGTATGGCAAACTGCCTCTAGAGCAGCTCGATCTCCCGCATCCACAGCGCCACCGCGGCGTCGCTTGGCATACGCCAGTCGCCCCTCGGAGAGAGGGCCACCGAGCCGACCTTTGGTCCATCGGGCAGGCAGGAACGCTTGAACTGCTGCTGGAAGAAGCGCTTGTAGAAGTTCTTCAACCATTTGCGCAGCACCTCTTCCGAATAGGAATCCTTGAACGTCGCGAGGGCGATGCGCCAGATCTTGCGGGGAGAAAAACCCCAGCGGACCATGTAATAGAGGAAGAAGTCGTGCAGCTCGTAGGGACCGACGATATCCTCGGTCACCTGGTTGATTGTCCCGTCAGCCTTGGCCGGCAGCAACTCAGGGCTGACCGGCGTGGCGATCACGTCCTGAAGGATGGCCTTGACCGGATCTTCCTCCCCCTGGGCGACGTGTGCTACCAGCAGCCGCACCAGCGTCTTGGGCACCGACGCGTTGACCCCGTACATCGACATGTGGTCCCCGTTGTAGGTCGCCCACCCAAGGGCAAGCTCGGAGAGGTCCCCCGTGCCGACGACGATTCCGCCAACCTGATTGGAAAGGTCCATCAGGATCTGGGTACGTTCCCTCGCCTGGCTGTTCTCGTAGGTGATGTCGGTCACGTTCGGGTCATGGCCGATATCCTTGAAGTGCTGCTCCACCGCCAATCCGATGGGCACCTCGCGGATCGAGGTACCCAAGGCCTCGGCAAGCCTGGTCGCGTTGCCCTTGGTACGCTTGGTGGTGCCGAAACCCGGCATGGTCACCGCGTAGATCCCGCTGCGATCCAGATGCAGATGGTCGAAGGCGCGCACGCAGACCAGGAAGGCAAGGGTCGAGTCCAAGCCACCGGAAAGGCCGATGACCACCCTACGGCACTGGATATGGGCAAGGCGCTTCTCCAACCCCATGCTCTGCAGGCTGAGAATCTGCTCGCACCTCGCGGAGCGTTCCCTGTCATCCTCGGGAACGAAGGGTTTCGGGCTGAAACGGCGGGTCAGCGTCGTATCGGACAGCGGCAGGGTGAAGGAAACGACCCTCATCTCCTCGTGCGGCTCGTTGAACGTCGTCATCCGCCTGCGCTCCAAAGCGAGCCGCCCCACGTCGATCTCCGTCATCACCAAGGCCCCCGGCTGGCCGTAACTTTCAGCCAGGACGGCTCCATTCTCGCAGACCAGGTCGTGGCCCGCGAAGACCAGGTCGGTCGATGACTCGCCGAAGCCGGCGTCGGCATACAGGTAGGCGCAGACAAGCTTGGCGCTCTGCATGGCCACCAGACTCCTGCGATATTCGGTCTTTCCCACCAGCTCATCGCTCGCGCTTGGATTCAGGATCACCGTCGCCCCCGCGAGGGCAAGATCGACCGACGGAGAGCGGGGAACCCACAGGTCCTCGCAAATCTCCACACCGAAGGTGAAGTCCCTGAGAGCCGCACAGCAGAAAAGCAGGCGGGTACCGAAGGGAACCACCTGCCGGCAGAGGGAGATTTCCGTAGTCTCTTCCGGAGCCGGGGAAAACCAGCGCCGCTCATAGAATTCCCGATAGTTCGGGATATGGCTTTTGGGCACCACCCCGAGAATCTTCCCGTTGTAGATGACGGCAGCCACATTGTAGAGCCGGGAGCCGAGGGCAAGCGGCAGACCGACGACGATGACCAAGTCATAGCCGCGGCTGAACAGGACTACCGAGGAGAGTCCCTCGACCGCCCCCTCCTGCAGGGACTGCTGCAAGAACAGGTCGCCGCAGGTATAGCCGGTAAGGCAGAGCTCGGGCAGCACGATCAGCCGCGCACCGCCCTTGGCGGCTCGTTCCACCAAGTCCTTGACGCGCTCCACGTTGTACGCCACATCAGCGACCTGGACGATGGGAGAACCCAAGGCCACCTTGATGAAACCGTCACGCATACCTCACTCCTTCCGATCCAGCACGACGCAGGCTTCCTGCTCCCATGTCTGGGGATACATGTCGAATACCGCGAGTCTTCTCGGAGCATACCCTACCTGCAGGAAACGGGCAACATCCCGGGCCAGCGTCACACTGTTGCAGGACATGTACAGAATCCGTCTCGGCTTCCAAGAGGCGATCAGGGAAGGAACTCCCTTGTCCAGCCCGAGCCGAGGGGGATCGACCAGGACCAGGTCGATCGGACCCCTGGCCTTGAAGCGGCCGGCATCCCCGGTAAAGGCCTTGCCCCACGGGACGTTCCTGCTGGCAAGGGCGCGGCAGGAAGGATTCTTCTCCACAAGCGCCACATGGTCCCGTTCCCCCAGGAAGGCGCTCAGGGTACCTACCCCGCTGTACAGGTCGACGATCCTGTCTCCCTCTCCCCACCGGCGGATGAAGGAAGCCATGGCAGGCAACACCTCGCGGTTGGACTGGAAGAAAACTTTTCCGGAAACCAGGAAATCGACCCCCGCCACCGAGACATGGACCGGCTTTTCGTCAAACGAGACCCCATCGTCCCCGGCGAAGCAAGCCACCTCGAAGAACCCACGGGTTCCCTTGCCCCGGAACATCGCCTTCCGCCCCTCGACAAGGAGCTGTTTCTTTTCCTGCAACAGGTTCCGGAGCGAGTCCACCAGCACCGGGCAGTCGTCCAAGGCAACCAGCTGGTTGCTCTTGGAAGCCAGGAACCCCACCTTTCCATGGACAAGGTCGACATGGAACCGGCAGCGGATTCTCCAGCCCCAGGCCGGACCTGAGGCCACCGGATCGGAGGGGATATCCTTCACATTGGCAATCCGACGCAGGTTCTCCTTGACCAGGGCATCCTTCACCTCCGCCTGCTTGTCGCTTGCCAGATGCTGGAGGTTGCAACCCCCGCAGGCCTGGTAGACCGGACAGGCAGGAAAGACGCGGTCAGGGTTGGCGGAAAGGATGTTGGTCACGTGGGCGAAGCTGACGGAGGCGGTAGTCCGGTCCACCTGGGCGTCAACCGTTTCCCCGCTCAAGGCGCCATCCACCAGCAGGATCTTTCCCTCGGGATCCTTCGCCAGAGCGAGCCCGCCCTGCACCAAGCTCTCAGTTCGCACAATCATGGGCAAAGTCCTCCACGAAGCCTTGGATGACCGAGACGCTTTCCTCCCAGAACCGCTTGTCCTTGATGTCCAAGCCGATAGACGCGGCGCAGGTTGCCGCGTCATGGCTGCCGGTAGCGGAAAGCAACGTGACGTACTTCTCCTCGAAATGGGCGGGATCCGCCTCGTAGACCCGGTAGAGGCCCAGTCCGAAGAGCTGCCCGAAAGCGTAGGGATAGTTGTAATAGCTGAAATCGCTGCTGTAGTAATGGCTCTTCATCGTCCACATGTAGGGATGATAGACCGCCAGCGGACCATAGGTATCTTTCTGCGCCTTGACCATCACCTCGCAGAGCGTGTCTACCGGGATCTCCCCTTCTTTGCGCAGGCGGAAGACCTCGTCCTCGAACAGGAAGCGGGAAAGGATGTCGACACAGACCTGGCAGGCGTTCTGCAGGAACTGGTCCTCAAGCATCACCCGCTCTCCTCTGGAGGTGCTTTCCTTCAGAGCGCCCTTGAGAGTGACGAACTCGCTGAAAATCGACGCGGTCTCCGCCAATGTCATCGGATAGGTCCTCAGCAAGCTGGGTAGTGGCAGGACGATGCTGTCATGAAAGGCATGGCCCAGCTCATGGGCGAAGGTCGACACCCCGTTGTAGGTACCGTCAAAGTTGGCAAGCACGCGGCTCTCCCCGAAAAGAGGAAAGGCGGTGTCGAAGGCGCCGCCCACCTTGCCGGCATGGGGCATCGGGTCGACCCAACCCTTGCGGAATGCATCCTGCATGAAACCGCCCATCCTCGGCGAGAAGGCGGAAACCTGCCTGACGACAAACTCCTGGGCCTCCCCATAGGTATAACGGGTACTCCCTTCACCTACCGGGGCGAACAGGTCGTAGAATGCCAGCTCCTCCAATCCGAGCGCCTTTGCCTTGACGGCAAGGTAGCGGCGGAAGACCGGAAGGCTCTCCTTCAGGGTATCGATCAGCGCATGGAAGGTGAGCGGATCAAGCCGGGACTGGCTGACCGAGCGCTCCAGCGGGCTCTTCCAGCCCCTTCTTCCGTCCAAGGTAATCGTGGCGCCCTTGACGCCATTGAGGGCAGCGGCGAAGGCCGGCGCATGCTCCTTCCACAGGGCGATCTCCCGTTCAAAGGCGATTCGGCGCAGTTCTCGGTCCGGGCTGAAGGCATAGCCGCGTAGCTGGGTACCGGTCCGTTTTCCGTCACCCCATTCGATTTCCGCCTGGGAACTGACGGTGTCCTGGAGCCTGCGGAAAGCTTCGGTGCCGGAACGCCCCAAATCGCTGGCAAGGTTTTCCAGCTCGGGACTCATCGTATGGCCAGCTTGCTCGAGCATCTCGCCAAGGACGAAGGCATAGGCCTCCAGCTTCCCCCCTTTTCTCGTCAGCGCGGCGACCTCGTCCCTCCGTCTCTGGACGAAGAGCAACATATGGACTTCCAGATCATCGACAGCAAGGGCCGCCTCCTCGGCCTGGCTCACCCCCTTCGCGAAGAGGGCGCTTTTGGTGTCCGTGCTCTGCATGCAGCTCGCGAAAGCCTCGAGGGTCTCGTCGATATCCAGGATTTCCTGGTAGCGGTCCAGCGTTTCCACGAAATCCTGGCTGGGATCCTCCAAATCGGCCTGCAGCTTCCGGGCAAGCTCCACTTCCCGCTTCAGGTCTTCCTGAAAGCGCGGGGAATCAACATTCCCGTACAGGCTCTCCATCTGCCAATGTTCCATCACAGTTCCTCCAATCCATACTCCTGGATCTTGTTGATCAGCGTGCGGCGGGAAATACCGAGCTCCTTGGCCGCCTTGGTACGGTTGCCCTCCCAGCGGCGCAACGACTGGATGATCGCGTCCTGCTCGACATCCCTCAGGCTCTTGGCCTCCTTGTCCACCGAAGCGCTCTTCTGCTCCTTGGTGAAGGCTCCCGAGCGGAGATCCAGGTCATCGACGGCAATCTCATCTCCCGAGGAGAAGATGACCGCGCGCTCCAACACGTTTTCCAGTTCTCTCACGTTTCCATAAAAATCATAGGCGCACAGCGCCTGCAGGGCATCGGGGGTGAACCCCTTGACCTTATGCCCCACCTGGGCGTTCAGGCGGGAGAGGATGCCGGCCGCTAGGAGCGGGATATCATCCTTACGCTCCCGCAAGGGGGGAATCTGGATCCGCACCACGTTGAGCCGGTAGAAGAGATCCTCTCGGAACTTTCCCTCCTGCACCATCTTCTCCAGATCCTTGTTGGTCGCCGCCACGATCCGGGCATTGATCGGCATCGGCGTCGTGCCACCCAGCCTGGTGATTTTCCGTTCCTGCAGCACCCTGAGGATCTTGACCTGCAGGGCTAGGGGCATGTCGCCAATCTCGTCCAGAAACAGCGTGCCGCCACCAGCCAGCTCGAATTTGCCGCTCTTGCGGGCCACGGCTCCGGTGAAAGCCCCCTTCTCGTAGCCGAACAGCTCGCTCTCCAGGAGATTCTCAGGGACTCCACCAATATTGATGGCGACAAAAGGCCCATCCTTCTGACGGCTGGCGTCGTGGATGGCGCGGGCAACCACCTCTTTCCCGGTACCGCTCTCGCCGGTGATCAGGACAGTCGAGTTGGAGTCATGGATCCTCTGGATCAAGGCTTTGATCTTCTGGATCTGGGGGCTCTGCCCGATGAATGCGCCCCCGCCATCATCGCTTGACGACACCCCGGCGACCATCTCCTGCACCTGCTGCGCCTCGACCAGCTTCTTCAGCTTGGCCACCAGCTCCTCAGGATCGAAGGGTTTGACGACATAGTCCTGAGCCCCTTCTTTTAGGGCGGTGACCGCGTCGGCGATCTCGCCATGGGCGCTCATCATGATAATCGGCAAGTGCAGCCCTTCGCTCCGTGCCCACCTGATCAGCTCCAGTCCGTCCATGCCGGGCATTTTCAAATCGACCAACATGGCGTCGTAGGGTCGTTCCTTCAGCATCCGCTGCGCCGAAAGTCCGTTCTCCGCACCGACGCTCAGGATTCCCTCAATCTCCAGATACTGCTGCAGCAGGCTGAGGATGTTCTTCTCATCATCGACAATCAACACCATCATAGGGTCTCACTCCTTCAGGTTGGCCGGGAGGACCACTTCGGCTACTGCGCCTCCCCCTTCCCGGTTGGAAAGGGTCAGATCGCCCCCGCGGGCCTTGACAAACTGGCGGCTGATGGCAAGCCCGATACCGGAGCCGTGGATCTTCGTCGTGAAGAAGGGATCAAAGATCTTCTTCCCGTTTTCCTTGGAGATGCCGTCGCCCCGGTCCATCACCCGCACGTGCACCATCTGCCGCTTGTCGCGGAAGATGGAAACCTCGACTTTGGGATCCCTTCCGTCGGAAGTGCTCTCCAACGCATTTTTCAGCAGGTTCTCAAACACCGACCGGGCCCGGTCGGCATCCATCAGCACGTTTGGCTTTCCCTCGCAGATGACGGGAATCTTCTTGCCGAAGGTGGCTACCAGCTGGGCGAAAAGGTCGGTAAGGTCGATGACAGTGGGGCTGCCCACCGGGTTGCGGAGGAAATCGCTGACCTTGTTGGTCAGCTGGACCAGCCGCTCCACCTCGCAGTCAAGCACTTCCAACCGCCCTTTCTGGTCGTCCGGCAGCGTCTTCTTCAGGATGGCGAGTTGCAGTTTGATTGCCGACAGCGGGTTCTTGATCTCGTGGGTCAGCGTGCGGGCCGCCTGTCCAAGGCTGACCAGGTTCTCCTGCTTGCTCAGCGTCTGTCGGTAGGAAAGGTTGGAAAGGTAGAAGCGCAGCACCATCAGGAACAAGCCACCGATTACCAGCGCGGCGAACAGACCGAGGAACCGTGTGCCCACCAGGCGGGCATGGTACTCGGACCCATCCATGACCAGATAGAGCACATCAGGAAATTCCATCGGATTGGAAAGGTTCCCGTTCTCCGAAAGGAACAGGTTCTCGGTGTTCATCAGGATGGAAAGGCGGGCCATGCGGACATACTCGACGTTGCCCGTCTTGGCATTGTAGCTGACTGCCCCGGTGGCAAAGTCCCGGCCAAAAGAGGATTGGTTGGCAGCAAGGTCAAGCACCAAGGGTGTGTCCCCCAAGCTCAGCATGCGCCTGCCAGTCGAGTTGTAGACCGCCAAGCCGGCGACATGCTCGTTCTGCATGGTACGCGTCGCCTTGCCGGATCCCCCATCCTGCAGGTCCATGTAGACCGTGTTGAAGGCGCGCTCCGCCTCGCCCTGCATCTTCAGAGTCTCGCTCTGCAACAGGGCGTGGGTCAGGAAGAGCTCGAGCCCGACCAGGATGATGAAAACCGCCGCCAGCAGGGAAAGGAACAGAAGCCTTTCCTTCTGGTCTTTGCTCATGCGATGGAACCTCATGTTTTCCAGTATACCGAAAAACCGGGCGTCCATCACCTAAGGAAAGCACCGGAATCGACAAAGATTGTCTGGCCGGTGACCGAGGCGGCCCCGAGCAGGTAGCGGACTGCCTGATAGACATCATCCACCGTGGCAAGTTTCCGTAGCGGTGACGATGCTTCCTCCCGCTTGGCGAACTCCTCTTCGCCCGGCGAAGGAATGATCATTCCCGGAGCGACCCCGTTGATCCGGATCCGGGGAGCCAAAGCTGGAGCGAGCAGACGGATCTCCCCGGCGAGGGCACTCTTAGCCAGCCGGTAGGCTTCCCTTCCACCCTTTCCCGCCAAGGCGTAGGAATCCAGGATATGGACAATCGCGGAGCCCTCCCCACGGGCCGCATACCCTTGGGCGAGCAGGAACGGAGCCACCACGTGGATATCCAGGCTGCGCCGCAAATCCCTGGCCGTCGTCTGCTGGAATCGGGCGGATAGGAACTCGCTGGCCGCGTTGACGATTCCATCCGTCGGCCCTGCTTCGTCCAACACCCGCATGACGCACGTGGGGTCGGAGAAATCGGCATGGCAGGTCCTTACTTGGCCGGGGAACCGGTCGGGAAGGTCGCTTTCACTCTGATGGACGGCTAGGACGAGGTTGTCCCCTTCCTCAAGGAAACGAAGCGCAATCCGGTAACCCAGTCTTCCCTGACGGGTGGCGCCCGTTAGCAGATAGGTGTGAGCTCTCATACCGGTATTAGATACACCACCCGCAAATCTTGTCAAAGCCAGATTCGGCGAGTACATTGTCACCATGATCAAACAACCATTAGATTCCAAGGTTCTGGAGCATCTGGACCATATCCCTGCCGACGCGAAAGACACCTATCTGCTCTGCGACGGGCAGGTCCGTCTGACTGCCATCGGCGCCACCCGGCTCGTCAACGAGATGCAGGCGAATCTCCATACCGGGGTGCTCGAGACCCTGGTGCTTGGCAAGGCCTATATCGCCAGCCTGTTGATGGCAAGCTCGATGAAGGGCAACGACCGCCTGCAACTGACCGTCGAGTGCGGCGGCCCCATTGGGGGCTACACCGCCGAGGCTTGGGCCTGCGGAGCGGTACGTGGCAGCCTGGTCCACAATCCCATCCCGCTTGCCAAACCGCTGAAGGATGCGAACCTCTCCCCCCTGTACGGCCCGGGATTCCTTACCGTCACCCGCCTGATAGAAGGCAATCGTGAGCCGGTCTCCGGGCAAATCATGATCGAGTACGGCAACTTGGCCAAGGACCTGGCGCTCTATTACCACCAGAGCGAGCAGATTCCCACGCTGGTAGACCTTTCCATGCAGTTCGACAAGGATGGCCATCCCTCCGGAGCCGGCGGGCTGTTCTTCCAGCTGATGCCGGGCTGCGACGAGAAGGCGATCAAGCAAGTCGAGGAGGTAGGCAACCACCTGAAGCCGGTCGGCGCCTGGCTGGAGAACGGACTCGGCATGCAAGCCTACGTCGACGTCCACTGCGCCGAATTGAGGCCGCAGCACCTGGACAGCGGCATGGTCGGCTTCTCCTGCCCCTGCAGCAAGGAAAGTTTCGCAGGCTATCTCCAGCATCTGCCGGAGGATACCCGTGAGGATATTCTCAAGAACGGACCTTTTCCGTTAGAATTGACCTGCGGGAACTGCGGCTCCCGGTACACATTCGAGAAAGATGCACTAGAGCGTTTGCTGAATGAACCAGCAGACAAGGAGAAAAAATGATCTTTTTTGTCACATCCGCGCAAAACCAGAGCGACATCATCAAGGAAGAAGCGGCTCAGGCAGGTTGCACCGACATCAAGCCTTTCGTGGGAGGGGTGGAATTCCAAGCCGACCTGAAGGCGGCCTACACCTTTTGTCTGACCAGCAGGGTCTCGACCCGCGTGCTCCTCGGCCTCTATGAGGAAGACGGGATCGAATCGACCGACGACCTGTATGCCGCGAGCGTGCGTATTCCCTGGGAGGACTGGATCAACCCCCAGCTCTCCTTCTCGGTCACCGAGACCGTCAAGCACACCGATTGGCTGAACAATTCCCATTTCGCCGCGATCAGGCTGAAGGATGCGATTGCCGACCGCATCCGCAGCGTCTATGATGGCGAGCGCCCGTCAGTCGATGTCGAGAACCCGGATGTCACATTCCACCTCCATCTGGATGACGGGCACATCTGCTGGTACGTCGACTTTTCCGGCAAGGCGCTGTACAAGCGTGGCTACCGTACCGACGTGACCGACGCGGTCCTGTCCGAATACCTTGCCGCCGCGGTCATCTGGAGAAGCGACTGGAGAAAGGCGCTGGACGACGAGCCAGGGAAAAGACCGGTCTTGCTTGATCCTTTCTGCGGAGCCGGCACCATCGCCATCGAGGCTGCCTTGATCGCCAGCGACACCGCTCCCGGCATCGTCACCCCGGGCAGGACCTTCGCGTTCCAGAAACTTCCCGGCTACGACAAGGAACTGTTCGAGTCCATCAAGGCCGATTTGGTCGCCAAGAGCAAGGAAGGACGGAAAAACGACATCAAGATCTACGCCTGGGACATCAGCCCGAAGGCTATCCGCATAGCCAAGGCCAATGCCCAGGCTGCTGGGGTGGCCGACCTGATTTCCTTCGGCGTGCAGGACTTCACCGACATCACCGCCGACGAGGTGCCCGCGCCCCGTGGCTATGTCATCACCGATCCCCCGTACGGCGTGCGCATGGAAGCCGACGAACCGATGCGGCTGCTCTACCAGCAGATGGGCGAGAAGTTCTCCAGCCTCTTCCTCGGCTGGCATATCGCCATCCTCTGTGGCGACCAGCAGCTGCTTTCCTACGTCGACATGAAGCCGGACCGCACCAACACGGTCAACAATGGCGGCATCCCCTGCCAGCTTGCCCACTACTATGTCTTCAGCGCGGAGGAAAAGGCCGAGCGCACCGCCCGTGCCGAGGCCCGCAAGGCGGAACGCCTGGCGCAGCCCTTGAACGACACCGCCCAGATGGTCTACAACCGGCTGAAGAAGAACCTGGATGCGATTGTCCCGTTGATGGAGAAGCAGGGGGTCACCTGCTACCGCATCTATGATGCCGACATGCCGGAGTTCAACGCAGCCATCGACATGTACGAGAAGAACTGGATCGTCCTGAGCGAGTACGAGGCCCCGGAGGAAATCCCCGAGGAGGACGCCGCGCGCAGGCTTCAGGACTTGGTCGACGCGACCGAACGCGCCACCGGCATCGACCGCGACAAGATCTTCGTAAAGACCCGTTCCCGACAGAGCGGCAAGAAGCAGTACATGAAGTTCAACGATACCGGCAAGTACTTCATCGTCCATGAGAATGGATGCAAGTTCCTGGTCAACTTCAGCGACTACCTGGACACCGGCCTCTTTTTGGACCACCGCCCCATCCGCGCCGAAATCTGCGAGATGGCCAAAGGCAAGCGCTTCCTGAACCTCTTCTGCTACACGGGCAGCGCGACTGTCGAAGCCGCAAAGGGAGGTGCCCTGTCCACTGTCAGCGTCGACGCCTCGAGCACGTACCTCGACTGGGCACAGCAGAACATGCGGCTGAACGGCTACACGTCGATGAACCATTTCTTCTATCGGAGCGACGTGCTGCAGTTCCTTTACGACACCTACGACCGCTTTGACCTGATCTTCTGCGACCCGCCGACCTTCAGCAACAGCAAGGGCAGGAACTCGTTCGACGTGCAACGCGACCATGTGGACCTGATCAAAGCCTGCATGATGCACCTGGACACCGACGGCACGCTGATCTTCTCCTGCAACTTCAGGCGCTTCCACCTGGCTCCGTTCCTTGACGAGGACTACGAAATCGAGGACATCACACCCCAGACGATCGGCGACGACTTCCAGCGCGACCCGAGAATCCACTATTGTTTCCTCATCCGCCACAAGGCGGTGCGTAGCGCCATCCCCCGCTTCAAGGAAAAGGTGACCCTCAAGGCTGTCCTGAAGAAGAAAGAGAACAAGGAAGAAGACGATGACCAGTGATGTCGAGGTAGACCTTTTCTGTCCCTCCTGCCACGCGGTGCAGCACCTGAAGATGCCCACCAGCGTGGATTTGGGGAAAGAGCCGAACCTACAGTATGGCATCCTGACCGACTCTCTTTTCACCCACACCTGTACCAAGTGCGGCACCCGCTTCCAGGTGGAACACGAATTGGTCGTGGTCCACAAGGAGGCTGGCTATGCCCTGCTTCTCGCCCCCGACACCAAGGAGGAGACAACCAAGGTCGACGCCCCGGAGGAACTGGCGGGCTTGAAGCTCAGGCTGGTCAGAAGCGTGAACGAGCTGAAGGAAAAGGTGCTGGCCTTCGAGAGCCTGCTCGACGACCGGACGCTGGAACTCTGCAAGCTCTACCTGGGTCTGCGTCAGGATCCGGCCGACCAGCAAGCCACGTTGCTCTTCGCCGAGCATCGGGAAGGCCAGCTTTCGTTCAGCAAGCTGGGGCCGACCGGGGTGCTTGAGGGAATGGTGCGGATTCCTGACTCCCTCTACCTCGAGCTGGACGCGAAGGGAAAATCTCTGGAAACCGATTCCGGAAAATTTCAGCGGGTCGATCCGCTTTGGGTCTTCGGGCAGATAGCCGGAAGCAAATAAGCGCTCAAATCGCGACCCCGTCCCATGACGGCTTCATCCTCGCATGCGGCCATTGTCCGCAGGTCGAGGGCGCCCCAGTCCACCTGCCAATGGCGGAACCTACCCATCTGCTCGAACAGCAGATGGATGACCATGCGGTTGCCGCGAGCGAACGGATGGAGGGCAAGCAAGTCTCCCAGATAGCCAGGAAGCAACGCCAGCCGCCCGTCGAGATAACCGTCAGACTGCAGTCGGAACAGGATTCCCTCGCCTTGGCTTTCAATCAGGCCCGGCGCGCAGTAGATGCCTTCGGGATAGGTCCGCAGCATTCCTGCGAACGGATCGATATCCCCGAAGAGCTCCCCATGCAGGTCCAGCAGTGTATCGAAACCGAAGGGAGGTTCCGCCTTGCGCCAGAGAATCTCGGCAGCGCGGAGCGCGCTGAAATAGGCTGTCGTATGGCGCAAAAGTGCCGGATCGGTGATGCCGAACAGGTTCTCCCCTTCCTTCAACGTGCCCCGCACCTGATAGCCGGTGTTCAACTGATGGCGCTCGATATAGTCGTCGATACAGGCATCAGCGTGATGACGATGGGCGCAGACCCCCTCGAGGGCCTGCACTTCCCGCTCGTCCAGCTGCTGATGCACAAGATGGAAGGAGATGAATGGCGCGACCATCAGAAACGATACCCCACCACCGCATGGGCTCCAAAGGTCATCGCCCCTCCGTCCCTGTCCTGTGGCTCGTTGCTGACAATCCGGCCGGCCTCTTCATGGAAGAACCGGCTCTTCAGATAGTAGCGCATCAACACATCAAAACCCGCGAACCAGTGTCGGTTGACGTTGAAGGTATAGCGCAACATCCCCTGCAAACCATACATCCATCGTGTCAGATGGTCGGAATCCGCATCACCCCAGAACCAGGAAAAGCCTCCCAAACCAAGTGTAATCTCGTATTGGCCGGTCGGAAAGGAGAGCCCCATCATCGCGCTGGCGGTGAAGGTGTTCACCACATCGTCGTCGAGCTTCGCCGGGATATAGGAGCCGCCCAGGATCAGGCCGGCGTTCTTCCACATCTCCTTCCATGCCGCCTCAAGCCCGATCTCCCAACGGCCACGCTCGTCATACAGGGCGTAGTCGCCCGAGGTGATTGTCCGCTCGGGTCCTCCGACGAAACTCAAGCAGAAGCCGTTGGGCTCACGGAACGCGCCTTGGCTTTCCTCCACCTTCATGGAGACAGAACCTGCCTGGTAGATGCCGGGTTTCGAGGTAAAGACCAGAGAATCGGAATAGCTCTCCCCGTCATGGGAGTACTGGAGCACCAACGCGTTCCCGTTGGAGGTATAGGCATGCACTCCATCCTGCAAGTAGATCCAATCTCCGTTCGTCCCGTCCACCTGCACACGGTAACGGACGACCAACGGGTCGGTGGTCGTCCAGGACCAGGAGGCGGCGACGAGCGGAAGCGAGCACACAAGAGCCAACAGGCCGGCAATCAGACGTTTCATACCTCTATCATACAAAAAGAAGCACCCCGTGGAAACGAGGTGCTCCAAACTCCGTAAAAACCAGGATGGAAATCAGAAAGTAACCAACGTCGACGCGCTACCGCTGAGGGTCTGCGCCTTCTCGGTGTTGTCCAGGTAATAGCGGTATTGCCCGTCGACACCCATGTACAGGTGCTTGGTGAAGTGGTAGCCGATGCCGACACTTCCGAGCACGCCATAGGTCCAGTTGTCGAAGTCATAGAGACCGAAACCACCACCGCCAAGCGTCAGCAGGGTCTTTCCGAAGTTCAGGTCGAGTTCCAGGGCCGCGGAGCCGTACATAGCGTTGTTCAAATCGTCCAGATGGTCGAAGACATCCTTCCACTTGCCCTCGGGAGTCGGCATCCATGCGCCTCGCAGGTCAAGGCCGATGCCGACATGCTTCCCGGCAAGGATGTTCTCCAGCTTGATCTCGCCACCAAGTTCAGGAAGCCAGGAGTGGTTGAAACTCAGAACAGGATAGGAATCCTCGTCAAGCACCTTGTCGGCGCTGCCGTACACACCGAAGCCGAAGCGGAACGGAGCACGGCTCTTGGGAGCCTTGGCTGCAGACGAGGCAACCGGCTCGGAAGCAGGTTCCGCAAAGACGACCGGTTCAGCGACGGGCTGTTCAGTGGCAACCGGCTCGGGAGCAGGCGCTTCAGCCGCGACCGGCTCTGCCTCGGCGACTGGCTCGCTCTCGGAAGGAGCGGGTGTCTCGGCCACAGCTTCTTCAGCGGCGACGGGAGTCTCCGCAACCACAGGCGCCTGTTCCGCTACCGGTTCCGCGGGAACCTGTTCCTCCCCGGTCTCTAGTGGCTCGCTGGTGCTGGTGGCGCTGGCGCTGAAATGCTCGCCATCATAGGACTGTTGCAGATACAAGGTGTAGGACTTCGTCCCGTCCATGTTCTCCGCAGTATAGGAGGTCTGGGAGGCATCGACCACCGTCCATCCATCGGGGTCTTCCCCATCAAGCTGATATCTGAATGTAGTGACATCGGGATCATCAAGGGTCCATTCCCAAGTAATCGCAACGGGAACGGCAAAAGCCACAGCCGGCAGAAGAAGGAAGGCGCCCATCAATCCCAGAACACGTCTATTCATAGTTTTCTCCTTCATTGGGATACGGAATTTATCATACACGGCAGAGAAGACAAACTCAAGTAGCGGTTTGCCTACTATCCTCTTGCAGAATCTTGTTTTTGGTAAGGAAGAAGCGGGATCCGTACTGCAAAAGCACCTGCCACCCCTCCTCGGAAAGTTCTCCCGCGAGCGAAACGACCATACGGCTCATGGTCAAAGCGTTGACGTCATCAAGGAACGGTTGCGTGGTCCGAAAGAGGTAGTTGACCAGATAGGGCAAGAGCTCCTGGGGGAAACGCCCGGCCTCGATGATCGCGTTCTCAATCTCCTCCACCACCTTTCCCTCGGGGAACATCCCTTTCATCCGCTTCTCGAAAGCCTGGATCCGATTCGGCTCGAGAGGGCCTTCCGCGCAGAGCACGGCGAGGATAGGTACGGCACGGCAGTAGAGGATTTCCAGGAAATCCACCACCTCCTCCTCATCGGGGAGAAGCATCAGTCCTTGCGGCAAATCATCGTCCATCATGTTTCCAGTGTAGAGCAAAACCGGTACAATGGGGAACATGATGCACCGTCTTACCGTATTTTGTGGAAGCACGATGGGGAGTAGCCCCATCTACCGGGACATGGCAGTCAATCTTGCCAAGGCCATGAGGAAGTCCGGCCTTGACCTGGTCTACGGAGGGGGGAACCGGGGACTCATGGGAGTCGTCGCGGACACGCTCAAAAGTCTCGGGGGCACCACGATCGGTGTCCTGCCGCAAGCGATGGACTTGCCCCAGGTAAGGACCAAGCAGGTGGAAAGCCAGCTGATCATCACCGACGGCATGCACAGCCGCAAGGAGAAGATGTACGAGTTGGGCGACGGCTTCCTCGCCCTCCCCGGCGGCATCGGAACCATGGAGGAGCTGATGGAAGCCTATACTTGGAGGCAGCTTGGCTACCACCACAAACCGGTGGCGCTCCTGGATGTGGACGGCTACTGGCAGCCGCTGTTGGACATGCTCCACAAAAGCGTCGAGACAGGCTTTCTTGACCCAAGATGCCAGCAGACGCTGTTGGTGGACAACGATCCGTCCCGTCTGCTCGACCGGATGGCAAGGCAGCACGTACAACTGCCCGACAAGCTGTCCACATAACAAATAAAAACCCTCCTTTCCGGACCAACAACCAGAAAGGAGGGCATGTCCCGAACAGGATCAGACTTATTTCTCCCAGAGCTTCTCGGGATAGTAGCCTGTCTCGATTTTCTTGCGGAGTTCGCGTTTGACGATTTCCTTGTCGGCGCTGTAGGTCATGCCGAACCATTTCTCGTCGGTGTGGTAGACCTTGATCCTGCCGTCCCCGCTGGTGACGATCTGGCTGGCGGCGTTGGGAAGCAGGCATTCCTTCTTCGGCTCGCGGATATTGTCCCTGGCAAAGTCGTTCCAGTAGGAACGGAAGTCATGGAAAGCCCTCGGGGTGAAGCCGAAGAAATTCATCGATACCCATTCCTTGCCGGAAAGGCTGATATCCTTCCCCTCGAAGTGGCTGACCGGCTTGCCGTCGACAAACTCGATCTGGGTGTTCTCCACCATGCTCTTCAGGTATCCGTCATCGCTGATCGAGCAGATGGCGCGGCTGACGCTGCCCTCCCTGCTCATCGTGTTCTCGAGGATATAGCCCACCATGGCGTGTTCGGGAGAATCGTTGTCCACCCCCTCCAGATGGTTCTCAAGGACCTCGAAAGCCTTGCGCCCATAGTAGTCGTCGCTGTTGATGACGGCAAACGGGGTCGAGACTGCGGTCTCGGCGCAGAGGATCGCGTGGACGGTCCCCCAAGGTTTCACGCGGGTTTCCCTGCTTGCCTCAAGCTGGGCGCGGTCAAGCATGCTGCTCTTTTCCTGAAAGACATATTCGGCGTCCATGTTGCGGGCGATACGATCGAAGAGCCGCTCCCTGAAATCGTGCTCGATATCCTTGCGGATGATGAAGACGACTTTCGCAAAGCCGGCGCGACGGGCATCATACATCCCGAAGTCGAGCAGGGTCTCCCCGTGCATGCCGACCGCGTCAATCTGTTTCACTCCACCATACCGGCTGCCCATCCCGGCAGCGAGCACCACGACTGTAGGTTTCATTCAAAACACCCCTTTTTGCATTTCTTCGTCAAGGATATCCCCACCCCCTTGTACGATGCAAGCTGATAATCTTGCATTTCATCGGGAAGACAGGTTAATATTGGGCCAACGACTCTATAGCTCAGCTGGATTAGAGCGTCTCCCTCCGGAGGAGAAGGTCGCGCGTTCGAATCGCACTAGAGCCATGTGGCCACACCGACGGTGTGGCCATTTTTGTATTCCTATCTCCTTTCCTTTCCCCAGAGCAGAATTCCCACCGCCAGCAACAAGGTCGCAAGCGGAATCCAAGAGGGACCGATCCGGCTCTGGTACAGGGGACCAGACGGATTGGATGGCAACGGACTCGGGTCGAAGGGAATCCCATAGCGGGATGCCAGTTTCCGTACCTGCAAGAGATTCAACACGGGAATGCCCTCGGCCAGGTAGTCAAAGACCAGACCCCGGTCAGGTCGAAGCGGAAGATTCCGCTTCTGGACAACCAAGCCCGGAGCGAGACCAAGGATTTCCGCACCATTACCCACATTGGGTTCCGCTCCACCAATATTGACAAAACAGGAAATCGGGCCGAAAAGGGCCTTTCGTTTCCGAATGTTGGACCCAAGGTCCTCTTCGTCAAGAACCGGGAATCCGCTTGCGTGAAGCAAAGATCGGGAAAGCTGCTTTGTATCGTCATACACGAGCCCGTCGTAGGCACCCTTTCCCCGGTCTCCATCGCCACCAGGCGATACGGCGACCACTTCGAAATGGAACCCATCCTGTTGCAGGAGATTCAGAATGGTCAGGATGGAGAGTTCCGGCCTTGTAGCTCCATACATCGATGCCCCGAGCGAGGCGGCCAAGCGTACCTTGAGCCCCATCTCTTCGGCCGCGCAGAGGGTGGCGACCAGATATCCGGGAAACGACCCGCTCGTGCCCACCCCGACCACATCCCCTTCTCTCAAGCCTGCCTCGGTGAACAGCCGGACCAGCAAGGCGGCACTGTCCGGACTCAGGGTGGTCCGTTTGACATCCGGATATCCCATCGTGGTGACAAGCGGCGAGAGCTCGGGTCCAATCAGATAGGTCCCTTCCCGGTCTTCCGCCTCAAGCGCGATTCCCTGGCCTTCCACGTAGGCTTTGATAGACGCCTCCGCCTCTTGCATCCGACGGAAGCTCCGTTCCATCACCCCACGTTCAGGCAGGTCTGCAGAGCGCAAGGTGCACAGCCCGGCCACGAGCCCCGCGGCCAGCACCAACAAGGAGACAAGAGGGTACCTGAGCCGCACGCTAGGCCTCCAAGTGGAGCAGGATCAAGGCGACCAATGCCAAGACACAGGTCAGGGAGGCAAGCGCGACCAAGGTTTTCACCGGTCCCTGTCGGACCATGTCGTTGGCAATCAGGCCGGGAACGACCAGACCGATGACACGGACGTCCAGGGAGAGCGGCGCCATCCCGGGCAGAGCGGAGAGCACCATGCCGATGAGCAGGCACAGGACAAAACGACGACGGCCATAGACGATCAAGAGCTGCGAGAGCCCGAGTACGCATAGGTAAGTGACGAACGAAACAGCCACAGTGGTGGCAATCCTTACCGGGTTGGACAGATGCATGGATAGGTACCCGGCACTGACCAACCCTCCCGTAAGAAGTCCGGTCAACTCGGTGTAGAGGCAACCGAAGACGATGCTGAGAATCAAAAGCACTTGGTTCATCGCATTTGCTCCTCCAGGAAGGAGAGCAGCCACTCTCCCGCTCCTTTGATATTGCCCGTCAGCACCACCGTCTGGCGACACCGCGCCACGATTTCCGGAAACGGGACGCAAAGCGCATGCATGCCATGGGCGCGGAAGACCCTCGCGCAGAGCGCCGGGTGGTCCCCGATGACGAACAGGCTGTCCACCCCCAGCGACTGGAAGCACCCGGCAAAGCGCTCCAGACGGAACTCCCGGTCCTTGCGGTTGGCAAAGACGATGGAGGTCTCCGACAGGTCGAGGGTTGCGAGCAACTGCCGTGTCGTGGCGGTATCGTTGCGTGCCAAGGCGTTGATGAAGCGCTTGCCTCCCACGACAAGATCCTCTTCCATCCCGATATCCCCCTGTACGTTGCACATACCCTGGATGGCGACCTCTTGCGGAATTCCGAGCTCCGTACAGGCAGAAAGCGCAATCCGGTAGCAATCGGGATGGACCCACCGGGGAATCCGGGAAGGAACGGAAAAGTCAGGCACGACCACCGCCCCAGGCAAAGAACCCAGCAGCGGATCGGTAGTGAGGAACCGGTGAACACCTGAGGCCAGCACGTCCGCTGTCGAGTCTCTGGTCTCTCCCATCTGGTCCACGTGGTCCGCATAGCTGTTGGTGATCAGAGTCAAGGTCGGCTCCACCAGTTGCCGCTGGAAGACCCGTTGCAGCTCAGGCCTGATGGCGGAGCACTCGCAGACCAAGGCCCGGACCCCGAGAACGTTCGCCAGGCGGGCCAGATGGCGTTGCTCCCGGACGAGATTGACTACCCCCCTACGCTTTATCGCACGTGTCGACCCATCGGGGAGCAGCAACTCCGCCGCGCTTCCCGTCGAGCGTCCCAGCGCGGGGATTCCCGCCTCGCGCAGGGCGGCGGCCAACAGGCGGACCACCGTCGACTTGCCCCGTGTTCCATTGACCACCACACGGATGGGAATCCTCTGGAGAGAACGATGCAGGGCAAGGCGCTCGACAGCACCCGCCAGAAGCAGACAAGCCAGCGAGATGGGAACGACCTTCATGCGAGGGCCTGCTCAAGAAAGTGCTGCAATTGCTCGAGCTCGAGTTCGGAAAAGCCCTCGCCCCCTTCGCCGTCCTCACGGCAGGCCTCCACCTTTGCCTGATACGCACCATCGCTCAGCCCCAAAAGACGCGCGGCATCCGGACAGAGTCCGAGCACCGTAAGCGCGTCGTGCAGGCAGAGAGCCCGTTCCATCCGGTTGCCTGCCTTGGCGGCGCGGAGTGCGAAATCCTGGGCGATTTCCTGGCTCTTCACGGCTTACTCCTCATCGTACATACCTTCGTAGGAAAGCACATAATGGACGGTATCCAGCTGGTCGTAGACCCGCCGTTCCATCGGAAATCCCCGGAACGTCTCCACGGTGATGGCGGGAATGCCAAGCCGGCCGGAAACCTCGGCATTGACGCTGCCCTTCGGGCCCGGTCCGGTCGAGGCGAACTCGTTGTGGCAGAGCGTCCCGTCCTGGGTGGCGAAGAGCATATCGAAATACAGGTCCTCGATGCCATCAAGGATCGAGAAGATATAGGTGCTCCCCAGAAAATCCCGCGACTGCTTGTAGATGATTGCCTCATGCAGGTCGAGGAGCAGCTCCGGCTTGACCTCCTGAATACGGGAGAAAATCGCGTAGGCAGCCTGTTCAGCCACGTTTCCGTCGAGATTCCCAGGGAAGGAACGGTTCATGTCCAGCGTTCCCTCCACATACCTGCTCCGTCTCCGCGCGCCCGCCGCGTTCGCAGGCGCGATAATATACAGGTCCCCGCTTTTGATGGTGACCTTCCGCTGGAGCAGATGGCCGGCAAACCAGGCAGCCCGCTCGTCGCCATGGATACCCGCGACGATATAGACGGAGGGACCGGGATTGTCGGAGTGGATGTGGTATTCCACCACCTCCTCAGGGGTTCCTTCCAGCAATTTTCTTGTGGAAACAAACACCGGATAGGAATGATTGAACTTCTCGTATCCGACATCGCCGTAGTCCATCGTCAGTCCATCCAGCTGGCTTTCCGGCTCGATGATCCACGTCCCGTCCCACGCGACCTGTTCTCCCGAGATATCCAGATACTGGACTGTTTTTCCAGATTCCTGGGAAACCTCGATGGCGCGCGGACTCTTCTGGAGCATCGGATCCTGGAGAACGGGAATCGAACCCAAAGCGGCCCGCTGTCCCTCCGGACCGGCGAGCATCTGGCCGATTCCACCTTCGATGATCTCATCGTAGGAGGGTATGTCGCCCAGGCTGATGAAGCCATCATCCCCGTCGTACATTTCCGCGAAGCTGGCGATGCAGGTCAGATGCCTTGCGCACCGTTCGTCGATGCTGATCCCCGCATCGGTATAGGGTACCGTCACCGCGCCATACGTAGCGGCTCTGGCATAGAACTTATCCTTGCCTGTAACCACCAGGTCGGCGTCAATCGCCCCGTGGAGCCGCCCCTGGGAAGCGTTCGCCGTCTCCATCAGCAACGCCAAGGTATCGGTGTAATCGCCCAGCTCCCTGTGGGTCAGCCCATGCAGGTTGGAAGGGGACTTCTCCACCGTGACCTTCATCTGGTCCTCCACCATCATCAGCGTGATGTTTGCCAGGTCGAGGGCCCGCTCATGGGCGACAATCGCGTTGACCGTCGTGTACTCGGGCGATGCCTCGTGCAGGTCGACGGTGATGGAAATGTGCTTGTCGCGGATCAGGCTGGTGATGCCGTAGGCGACCTTTTCGGTGAAAGTCCCATCCTCGCGCCCAGGATAGGCGCGGTTCAGGTTGCGGGTCTCGCTACCCGAAAGCTGTTGTCCGCTGGAGGCGTGGATGTAGACCTCGCTGTCCGGCCACTGGTCGATTGGATTGGTAGCGCGGCTGCCAAAGCGGAACCAGCGCTCGCCATACGGGGTATCGATCTGGTAGCGCATCGGAGCCGCTTCCTGGGGGTCGGTACAGGTGAAGGCGCTGTTGTTTGCCCGGGGAATGACGTACAACACTCCCTCGGTGGGCTGGCATGACTCGATCAAGGCCACCGCGGAGAGGAAGCCGGATGGCTCGTTGGGATGGGTGCCTCCGAGCACCAGCATCCCGGCGCCCTCGACCCCACTGTCCAGAACATAGACCTCGGTGTCGCCGCGGGTTCCCTTCAAAGCAGGCATCCAGTCGCTCAGCATGGCTACGTCGGTCACCCCGGGGCCCGGATAGATCGGTTCAGGGACCAAGGCGGAGCGGAAGACTTTGGCGAGGTGGAGAGTCACCACCAGGACGATTACCGTCAGGACTGACGCGGAAAGGATATGGCGTGGAATCGGGCGTCTCATAGGAACCTCACTTTACCCGGAATAGGCGTAATAGCAGGGTCACCAGGACCATTGCCGCGTCAATCTGGAAAAAGAGGTTGCCCTTCTTGCGTAACATGCAGACAAAGATCAGCAACACGACAAACGCGACGAGCACAAGATAGATGCGCATCAGCATGGCAGGCCTCCCTATACCGTCAAAAATCCGAGCGCGGTCGAACAGCGCATGCATAGCGCCGCCACGGCGATACAGACCACGACAGGAATGGCGCAATGCTTCAGCACCCTGCGGTACGGAAGCCCTACAATCTGGGCAGCATAGTTGCCCGCCAAGGCAGTCGGCGGCATCAAATCCCCCAAGCAACAGGCAAACGAGAGCACCGCGGCGATGATGATGTCATTGCAGGCACCGTGGGTGATCATGACCAAGAGGAACGGCACCCCGATGACCGAGGCTGCGCCGTAGGAGCTGATCGCCCCGAAGGCCGGCATGATGGTAAAGGCGGCGACATGGACGAAGACGATGCCAAGAGCCAGACAGCTGACCACGATCCATCCCCTCGACCCGACCAGCGTCAGGATCTGGATGAACATACCCACTCCCACCAGCTTGGCCAGAACCGGAATGGTGGTCTCCATCGCCTCAAGGCACATGTCCCAGACGTTGTATTTCCGTCCGGTGAAAAGGCCTATGGCGCTGGCAATCAGAAAAACCAAACAGGTTCCCAGCTGGGGGAAGGCAGGCACCAGCTTGCTTGCCACCAAAAGGACCACCAGGACAATGATGGGAAGGTACAGGCGAAGTCCGTAAGTCGCGCCTATTTCCGTGTTCAGGGAACCTTTCAGCTTCTCCACGTCGAGGTGTCTCGCGTAGGGAAGACCAAGAAAGAGGACAGAGAAAACCGCGCAAGGAACCGTCAGAAGCAGAAGCGGCAGCCCAAAACCGATATAGGGCATATCGACTCCCCCTCCGATGAGCATCGCCGGGATATTGATCGGGGGCGCAGCCATGCCCATGATGGCGCCGATGGCGATGATGGCGCCCGCCTTCTCTTTGGGGATTCCCACCAAGAGAAGGACCGGAGCCACCAAAGCCCCTGACGAAAGGACCGCGGCGGTCGAGCTTCCGGTAATCATTCCGGGAAACATGACCACCAGCATCAGCAGCACCAGCATCAAAGCAGGCACCCTGGCGAAGTGGGTGACGATGGCGGCGTTCAACGCCTCGAGGGCGCCCGACTTCTGGGTTACCGCCATGAAAAACATGGCGGTGGTGATGATCAGCATGGTGTCCACATAGGCGAACGTCCCCTCGTACAGCTGGCGGAGGGGCACTCCCTGGCCGCCTGCCAGAGCCCCGGCCACCGCCCCGATCACCATGGAAAGGCTCACCGGTAGCCTCAGGGCGAGATTGGCGAGCAAGAACGAGGCGACCATCACCAGCAGGCAGACCAATTCGATATCCATGCGGCATTCCCCCTGACACGGTTTATTTCAGCAACTTCGTGAAGACCTCGATGGTGTCCCTGGTCGCGAAAATCAGCGAAATCGGCTTGCCGCTGGCCCTCGCGTAATCGGTGAACTTCCCATCGAAGTTGGCGTCCTCCTTGACCACCAGATACCTGGCGGAGGGCAGGACCAAGTCGGCCAGGGAGTCGCTCAAAGCCCCGCGGCGCGTCTCGCCTCCGATATGGACGAAAATCACGGGAATACCGTCCTGCTGGATGCGCGCCATCACAGCCTTGGCGCGGCTCACCTCGTCAGACTCGGAAACGCCGGCGGCCCCCAGCCCCTTGGTGCTGGCGCCGACGGCGACCACCACCGTCTTGGCCCCTGCCACCTCGCTATCCGTGGCAGTCGGATTGTAGGTGAACGGTACCCCGATACGTTTCATCACCGTCTGCAGCATGGCGCCGTCGGTACTCTGCCCGAACGAAGTGACGAAGACAGGTGTCTGGAAAAGGCTCTTGTCAATCGTCCCCACGTTGACGATATGGTTGGTCTTGCTGGTCTGCATGGTGTAGGCGCCGGCATGCAGGCTCACCGCACACGCCATCACCACCACTCCAATCCATTTTCTCATAGCATGCATATGCATTTCTCCTCTTGTCGCGTCAATAGGCGGAAGCGCCATAGTGGCGGCGGTTGTCACCGACGGCATAATAGACGCCGCCGCGAATCTCAGCAGCAGAGACGCTGCCCACATGGGAACTCCATGGCAGGTCACTGTCCAACGTATTGAACCCCAAGTCCTGCATTCCCTTGATGGTCTCAGGACTATAGCTTCCCTCCAAGTAGATCTGGTCCTTCGACCCTCCCGCGTTCCAGGAACGGGGAGCGTTGACCGCGCTGGCCACATCCATACCGAAATCAATGCAGTTCACGATGGTCTCGTAGGTGGCGGAGGCGGTACACCAGTTGCCCGGAGAGCCGACGGCGATTTCCGGCCTGCCGTCGGCACCGGCAACAATCGTGGGACAAATGGTCGAGCAGACGCGGATACCCGGCATCAGCACGTTGACGGTATTGTTGGGATTGTTTGTCAGGTTTGCCAAATGGGCATTGAAGACAAAGCCCGTGCCCGGCACAGCCAGAGAGGAACCGAAGTTGATACCGTTGGTGTTGGTCGTGGAGACCACGTTCCCCTTGGCATCCATGACGACCATGTGGGTGGTGCCACCCTGGTCTACCGCCATGCTGGCAAAGGCCTCCTCACCAGTGCTGGTCAGCGTCACGCGATGTCTTCCCGCCGGTGCAAGGCGCATTTTCTTACCCGGAGAAATCAAGCCCGCCCGCTTGTCTCCGTACTCCTTGCTGATGATCTCGTCGACCGGAAGATGGTAATAATCAGGATCTCCCATATAGGCCCTGCCGTCCTTCTGTCCGAGGATAAAGGCTTCCGCCTTGATCTGGGTGGTGATCGGGTTGTCGAATCCATAGGAGGCAAGGTCGAAATGCTCGGTGATGTTCAACGCCTCAAGCAAAGCCGCTCCACCGGTCGAAGGACCACCGACCGTATAGATCCTGTGTCCACGGTAGGTGGTGGAGATCGGCTTTCGGACTACCGAGGTGTAGTTGGCGAAATCGGCATGGGTCACGATACCGCCTTGGCTCCGGATATAATCCACCATCTTGTCGGTAAACTCGCTGTCGTAGAACCCCTTGATTCCCTCACGGGCAATCAGCTCGAGGGTGTCGGCGAGATCGTTGTTGGTGACCACATCCCCTTCGCTGTACAGGAAACCGTCGTCCGTGTAGAGCCCCATCGAATACGGATAGGCGCTCAGGTTCTCGTAGCGTCCCTCAATATTGGCGTTCCAGCGGTCGGTGACCCGGAAGCCTCCGCGGGCAAGGGCGATCACAGGCGCAAGCACCTCTTCGGGGGTCATGGTCCCCCACTTCTCCAAAGCAGACAACGTGCCATGGACCGTGCCGGGAATGGCAATCGCCTGGGTCGATGGCGGATTGCTCGAAGTGGAGGTATCGGTCTGGCCCGCGACCACCGCGGCCGGAGCCTTCTCCATATACTCAATCGTCTCGTACTTGTCCTGGTCGGCAAGGTAGACCACCATCTGTCCGCATCCGCCGATACCGCTGGCCGCAGGTTCCAACAGTCCTACGGCGTAGATCATGGCGACCGCGGCATCCACGGCGTTGCCACCCTCTTCCAGAATCTGCACAGCAATCTGGCTCGCCAGAGGGCTTGCGCTGGCCGCGGCTCCATGCATACCTGCCGCGCCACACCCATACGCGTCGGTGACAAACGGAAGCGAGGGCTGCATCCGCTTTCTCAGCACATCCTCCTGGACCGGAGGTTCGACCTGTTCGGGTGCAGGTGCCTCAGCCGTGCTTTGCACTGGAACCGGAGTTTCAGCCTCTGGCGCATCCTGCGCTTGGGCAACCACCGTCTCGGTCACCGGACTTGCAGGAACACTTTCCGCCACCCGCGTATCCACCCTCTTTCCACAACCGACGGCAAGCAGGGCAAGAGCCGACGCCAGGACAATCGTACGCATCCGTTTCATCACATCACCTCGTCAATACTACGCCACACCCATCGCTGGGTGCGGTATGGCAAGAAGAAAAGTCTCAGTCAACCATAGTGACCGATTTCACGTCAGAAACTTTGACAGAGGCCAGATCCCCATCGGCCACAGTCTTGACACTCCCGTCAAGGGCGGTCACCTCGAAATCGTTGCCTTGGGTACCGGAAGCCGAGAGCAGGTCAGCCAGCGAGGCGTCCCCTGCCGCCACGACAAACGCGGCATCCCCCGCCACGACCTTGGAGACACCCATGAGCGCGTCTCCGCTCTCTCCTTTGATCTGGTGTTCCTTCAGCAAGGCGTAGGAATCGCTCTTCTTCAGGTACATCAGGCGCCTGTCGGCAATCTCGCTGGCGGCGAAGGTCTCATCCCCTGCCTCGCTGGTGACCGTGACGGTCGTGGGAGCAAGACCATAGCGGGAGGCCAACGTTCCCAGGACATAGCCTTCGTAGTAAGCACCGGCTACATTTCCGAGATAGGGGGCTTCCTTCCCGTACACACCCTTGGCGTTCTGGGCAATCACCAGATGGGCGATTCCCTCATCCAGCGGCTCGAGCGAGGAACTCATGCCTCCAACGGCGATGTCCCGGACATTCTCGACGACCATCCGGCCGAAAACCGCGTCGATTTTGTCAGGTGCGGTTTTGACCAGCTTGCCCTCACAGAAAGCATTCTCGTCGATGGTGGTCCTGGTTCCGTCGACGTCGTAGATGTCATAGCTGTTGGCGCCGGAAAGATACATGTTCTCGTTCATGTCGAAGAGGCTTTCCAGCGCGATTTCCTCAAAGGGGACGAAAATCAGCGCCTCAGGGCCATCGACCATATATACCTTATAGTTGCAGTCATAGGTCGCGCTCTGCCCCTTGCCGGTGAAAACATCGAACTTCTGGCTCTCGTCATCCTTCATGAAGGTGACGTACTTGTCGACAACCAGGCGGCTGGCCCCTTTTGCGTAGGGAGCGCTGTCCAGGTACGGGTCCCCAAGCGTGCCGGTGGAAAAGACCGTCTCGGCCCCCGGTTGCCACCAGAAGTTGTCCTCGACGATTTCCTTCAAGCTGAAACCCTTCTTCCACTCACGGGCATTGTAGCACTGATCAACGGCATCCTGTCCCTGAAACGCGCTGGCAATCGGATAGACGGTCGCCGGTCCACGGACTTCCTTCTTCGCAGGAACTTCAGGTGCGGGAGCCGGGGTAGGAGCCGGAAGGGCGGAAATGGTCGGCTGCGGCGCAGTCTGGACAGGTTGTGGCGCCGGAGTCTCGGCTTGCTTTTTTCCGCAACCTGCAAGCAATGCGGCGACACACAGCGCAAATGTCATATGCATATACTGTTTTTTCATGTGGTTACCCCCTTGGTGGAACCAATACTACTCCAAGATTAAAGTTTTTGCATTAAAATGTGAAGGGATTTTATGCAAAAGATGGAAAACAACCTGCATGAATATGCACTGCTTCGCGATATCCGCTCGTTTCCAGAATGGATCATGTCCGCTAGCGACTTTTTGGGATGGATACCCCTGCAATCGCATTGTTTCTGTAAACAGTATCTTGACAGGAATGATGTTTCTTCCTAAAGTAACATCCAAGAGGTCCACTTATGAAAAAGACATTCATCGCGAGTATCGCGCTTTTTGCTATCGCTTCCATGGTCTTCGCCCAGGGAACGAAGGAGACCGCCCAAGCGGGTGCCACCCAGAAAACGTATGTCGTCGGCATCTCGAAGATGATGAGCCATCCGGCTCTGGACGCCATCGAGCAGGGCATCATGGATTACCTTGCGACGACCGACCTTTCCATTACCTATGACCGGCAGAACTGCAACGGGGATGTCTCCACCGCCATCTCGATCGCACAGAAATTCAAGGACTCCAAGTGCGACGCCGTCGTCGGCATCGCCACTCCTCCGGCCCAAGCCCTCGCCACCACCTTCAAGGACATCCCGGTGGTGTTCAGCGGTGTCACCGATCCGCTCTCCGCCGGCCTGATCGCCGATTACGACCACCAGACCGAGACCAATGTCTGTGGCGCTAGCGACAAGAGCCCCCAGAAGGAACAGCTTGAGATGTTCTTCAAGGCGACCAACATCAAGACGATGGGCATGGTCTACACCGCCAGCGAGGCCAACGGCGTCTACCAGATGGAGGTCGCCAAACAGGTCTGCGAGGCCAACGGCATCACCTTCGTCGGGGCCGCGGTACAGAACAGCAGCGAGGTGAAGATGGCCGCCCAGTCGATCATCGACCGTGTCGACGGCATGTACGTCGCCATCGACAACACGGTGGTCAGCGCAATCGCCAGCGTCGACGAGGTCTGCTACGCCGCGAAGAAGCCGTTGTTCAACTCCGACACCACTTCCAGCGAGGGTACCGATTTCTTCATGAGCTCCTCCTTCAACTACTACAACCACGGGTATGAGTCGGGCAGAATCGTCGAGAGAGTGCTGCGTGGGGAAAATCCAAAGGACATCGGAGCCGTCTTCTTCACCGACATGAAGCTGATGGACCTGATCTTCAACCTGGACAGCGCCAGCTATCTCGGCATCGAGATTCCGGCAGACCTTCTGGCACAGGCCAACTACGTGGTCAAGGATGGCAAGACGATAGAGAACCGCTGAGCAAGACCAGGCGTCCATTCCTCCTCCTTTCCGGGCGTGCATGCATGACTACTGGATTTTTATTCATAGTTTTGTATACACGCCCGGTTTCTTTGTGCTATACTTCGCTCAATATTGTTGTTTTCAAACACAATGGAGGCATTTGAATCATGAAAAAACAGTTGCTTGCGTGTGCGATGGCGCTTCTCGCCTCGCTTCCGCTTATCGCTGGCGGCCAGATAGAGGGAACCGCCCAGCAGAGTTCCGGGGAAAAGGTCTACAAGATTGGCGTATCCAAGTTGCTGCCGCACCCGGCTCTCGACAAGGTCGAGCAGGGCCTGCAGGATTATCTGGCCACGACTGATTTGAAAATCACCTTTGACCTGCAGAACGCCAATGGAGACATCTCCACGGTCAATTCCATCACCCAGAAGTTCAAGAGCGACAAGGACGACCTGGTGGTCGGCATCGCCACCCCGAGCGCCCAGTCGCTTGCCAACACCTTCAGCGACATCCCGGTCGTCTACTCCGCCGTCACCGATCCCAACCAAGCCGGGCTCAACACCGGCCTGGTCTGCGGTGTCTCCGATATGAACTCGGTCGAGAGCCAGATCCAGTTGCTTGTCAAGGTGACCAACGCGAAGACGATCGGCAACATCTACTGCTCCAGCGAGGCTAACGGCGTCGTACAGATGGAGCAGGCAAAGGCCGCCTGCGAGAAGCTTGGCGTGGCATTCGTCGGGGTGGCCGTCAACAACACCAGCGAGGTCAAGATGGCTGCCCAGTCGATCATCGATCGTGTGGACGCCATCTATATCGCCACCGACAACGCCGTCATCAGCGCCTTCCCCGCCATCGACGAGGTCTGCAACAAGGCACAGAAAGGACTCTTCTCCAGCGATCCGTCCGTTGCTCCCGATTCGAACTTCCTGATCGCCTGGGGCTGCGACTACTATGCCATCGGCATCAATACCGGCAAGGTGATCGAGCAGTGCCTGAAAGGAACCGATCCCCGCACCATCGGCGACAACGGCGCGGTCTACATGACCAACACCAGCGACATCGAGCTGTGGCTCAACCTGGACCAGGCGAAGAAGCTCGGCTACACCTTCAGCGACGATGTGCTCAAGGATGCCGCCGTCCTCATCCAAGACGGCAAGCAGGTATCCCAGAAATAACTGAAACATGCTACACTGTGCCGTCGGGCGATACCGGCGGCATTTTTCATGAGGTACATATGATAGAAGGTATTTTTGTCGATGGGCTCATTTTCGGGGTCATGGTGCTGGGAATCCTCATCTCGTTCCGCATCATGGACATGGCGGACCTGACCTGCGACGGCAGCGTCGCCACGGGAGCCGCCATCTGCGCGGTCTGCATCACCAAGGGCATGCCCATCATCGTCGCTATGTTGCTCGCCTTCGTTGGGGGCGCGCTCTGCGGTCTGGTAACCGCGGAAATCCACAACCGGTTGCACATTCCCGGCCTGCTCGCGAGCATCCTCACCATGACGATGCTCTACTCGATCAACCTGCGAGTCTTGGGCAACAAGGCCAACCTCCCGCTCCTGCGGATCAACACGCTCTACACCTACCTGCCCAAATGGTTCAGCTTCCTGCCCAGCGAGTACGCCTCGTTGCTCGGCACCATCCTGCTGGTGCTGCTGGTCAAGGGCCTGTTCGACCTTTTCTTCCGCACCGACCTTGGCATCGCCATCGGAGCGATGGGAAGCAACGAGCAGATGGTCATCAGCCAAGGCATGAATCCCGCTTTGCTGAAAGATATCGGCTTCTGCCTGTCCAACGGCCTGATCGGACTATCCGGCGCCATGCTGGCCCAGTACCAGGGCTTCGCTGACGCGAATCTCGGCCAGGGTATGGTCGTCCAGGGACTGGCCGGCATCATGCTTGGCGAGTTCCTCTTCTCCAGCAACCGCATCGGACTGATCACACTGCGCGCCCTGCTGGGGGGAATCATCTATAAGGCGCTGATGTTCTTCGGGCGCAAATACGGCTACCTGATCCACATCACCCCGAACGACTTCAAGCTGTTGACCGGAATCCTCGTTATCGTCAGCCTCTATGTGGCCGAAATGCGGAGCCGCGCTTCCCAGAGTGGAGCCAAGAAAAAGGCGCTCGAGCGCCAAGCGAAGAAGGAGGCCGACAATGCTTGAGATCAAGCACATCACCAAGGTGTTCTATCCAGGCACGGTCAACGAAAAGACCGCTCTGGAGAACGTGAGCCTGACGGTCAACGACGGCGATGTCATCTGCGTCATCGGCTCCAATGGCAGTGGAAAGAGCACGCTGTTCAACCTGATCAGCGGCACCTATCCGGTGACCAGCGGGGAGATCCTCCTGAACGGCAAGAACATCACCCACATGCCCGAGTACCGCAGGGCCTTCACCATCGGCCGCATCTTCCAGGACCCGACCAAAGGCACGGCGGCAAGCATGTCGATCGCGGACAACATGATTACCGCCTCGACCAAAGGCATGAAGGGGCTCCGGCGGAGCCTGAACAAGGCGAAAAAGGAGGAATTCGCCAAACTGCTCGAGCCGATCGGGCTTTCCTCGCGGCTGGAGGACAACGTCGGACTGCTCTCCGGCGGGCAAAGGCAGGCGCTGACGCTGCTGATGACGGTCATGAGCAAGCCGCAGCTGGTCCTGCTCGACGAGCACACCGCCGCCCTGGATCCGCGCAACGCCCAAATCGTCATGGACCTGACCACCCAGTACATCAGCCAGTACAACCTGACCGCGCTGATGGTCACCCACAACATGGAGTTCGCCATCAACTACGGCAACCGCCTGGTCATGATGGATGACGGACAAATCGTGCTGGACATCAATGGCGAGGAGAAGAAACGACTGACTGTTTCCAAACTGGTCAAGCTCTTCAGGACCGTACGCAACAAGGAGTATGACGACGACGAGGGATTGCTCACCAAGTGACCCAGCATTGTTGTCCACGCGTTGGTTCTCAACGTCCGAGACATATCGAAACCACAAAAATGCCCCGAAAGACAGCACCTGTCATCGGGGCATACTTGTTTTCGTTTTCTTGGAGGTCTCAGCCTTCGACCTTCTTCGCCCAAAGCTTCTCCAAGGAATAGAATTCCCTCAGCTCGGAGCTCATCAGGTGGATGACGATCGGGCCACAGTCCACCAACGTCCATCCATCACCGGCCGGACTCTTGTGGCGGTTGTTCACCTTCAGCCCGAGCGTCTCCAGCTCTCCCCACAGCTCGTGCACGACACCTTGCAGATGTCCGGTGCTGTTCACCGTGGCGATTACGAAGCAATCGGCCCAGCTGCATTCGGGATTCACATCAAGGATCTCCACATCAGCGCAACGATTATCCTCAAGAAAACGCTTCAAGCTTTCAGCCTGATCAAGAATCTTCTCTGTCAACATATCAGTCTCTCCTCCGTCCTGCCCTTAGGGCTCCTTGGAACCACACATCCAACCAGGGTTCCGTCTTATTCCAATCAATCGCCTCTGGCAACACCTGGCCAAGGTCAAGGTGCGTCCAATGGTTTGCCTTGCCCAGCTCCTTCCAAAGGCCAGGAGCCTGGGCAAGCGACTCCAGTGTCTGGGGAAGCGCGCTCTTCTTCACCTGCCTGCGGCTGGCGGAAAGCGCCTCCCATCCGTCATCCACGTCCGTCTCCCTGCTGAGAGCCGAAAGCAACAGCTTCAGGCGCTTCAGGTTCTCCGCGGGAGCCGCGTAGAGCGTCCCCTGCTCGACGGGAGCCAGCGCCCTCACCGCCTCTTCTGGGGAGATGTCGCGCCACGCTCCGTACGATTCCACAACCCGGCTCGGCATGTCAATGACTGTCAGCACCGAACCTTCTCGGATAATCGTCACCGCATCGTCGCCAAAGGTCAGGTATGTCGCCTCGGTCTTCCGGGAACAACCGAAAAGCAGGAGCGGCATGACAATCCCCACAGGAAGCCAACGGAACCTCATTGAATCCGTTTCCTTTCCTTGAGCCAAGCTTCCAGAGCCATGGTGGAATGGGCGTTCTCCCGTCCCATCTCCTGGAAATACCGGTCCTGCTTCAAGAGGATGGCAAGCGCCACGGCATCCAGGGTTTTCTGGTTCAGCAACTCACCCCTCTCCGCGTCAGTGATATGAGTGCGCAGCGGCTCCAGATAATCGCTGACGAAAAGCACCAGGCCCATGCGCCCCATGTCGACCGAACCGAGGGTATGCCACCTGACCGCGGTGGCCAGATTTCCGTCATATCCCTCTTCTTTCAGCAGCGCCGAAGCGACAGGCCCATGCAGCAGCTGGGACTGGGACAGCTCCTCCGGTTCAAGCTCCACGTGATGGGTATCGATGAAATCGTACAGCTGCTCGTCGCTCCACTCCCGGCAGATGTCATGGAGCAGGCCACAGGCGTACAGCTCGTTGTCATTCAGAGTCTCCCCGAACATATGGGAAAGGCGGATGTTGGTCAGCGCCACGCTGACGCTGTGGGTAAAGCGGTGGTTGCTCTCGCAACTCCGGATCCTTGCCTCAATGGCGGTACAATCGATGGGTTTCAACATAGTCAGCTACTTCCTTTGGCATAAGAGCCCGGACCACTTCCGGTATCGCGCTATGACGTCTCAGCGCGCCAATGGCGTCACGGATTTCCGTGGAACTGTCACTGAACAGGCTGTCGTGAATGTATTTCAAATCGATATCCGGTCCATTCCAGACAGGTTCCGCAGCCTCCCTACGGACGACTATAAAGGTGGCGACCTTGCGCAGTTCATCGAAATTGTGCCACTTGGGAAGCCCCGGAAGCAGGTCGTCCCCCATCACGACACCGAGCTTTCCTTCAACCGGATATTTCTGATAGATCTCGGCTACGGTATCGCTGGTGTAGGAAATACCGCCACGCTCCAGCTCCATCGGATCGACAATCAGGGAACACTTCGGATCATTGGGGTAGAGCGAAGGATAGGCCTTGACCGCGAGACGGAGCATCTCGAAGCGGTCGAGCCCGCTGGCGAGCTGTACATCCTGTTTGAAATTGTTTTTGGCCACCGGGACAAGAATGCATCTCCGGTAGCCAGTGGAGGTCAAAACGGAATGGATCAGATGAAGGTGCCCGAGATGGACGGGATCGAAGCTGCCCCCCACCATGACGGTGGCAAGGCGCATGACTGCCGCATGCTCCATGGTGTCATTTCTCCTCCGGCTGCTTCTGCTCCTCCGGCATGACGTATTCAGCGTCAAGGTCTGGATGGGAGGAGAACCCTCCCGTCTGCGGGACTCCGTTGTTTCCCTGCATGGAAAGGCGCATGAAAGCCTGCTTGACTTCTTCGATTCCCTGGTCAAGGAACACACAGATCGGCACGATTTCCTTGTCGGGATACTTTTCCTTCAGCTGGGCGAGATGCTCTTCGGCGTGCTCACCGTCCATATGCGTGGCGACAATGACCGAGGGCTTGTCCAGCATCTCAGGATTGAAGGCCTTCAACTCGCCACAGAGCGCGTCATAGGCGTTCAGATAGCGGTCGTCTGTCACATCGATCAGAAAGGCCAGCCCCTTGGTCCGGGCGATATGGCGCAGGAACTTGATGCCCATGCCTGCACCCTGCGAGGCGCCGTCAATCAGGCCGGGAATATCGGCCAGCACCACATCCTGGTCCCCGTAACGCATCATGCCGAGCTGGGGAATCTTCGTGGTGAACGGATAACCGGCCACTTTGGCCCTGGCGTTGGTCAACGCGTTGAGAAGCGAGGATTTGCCCGCGTTCGGGTAGCCGACGAAGCCGATATCGGCAATCAGCAGCAGCTCGACGCCCACGCGCATCGACTGGCCCTCTTGCCCCTTCTGGGCGAAGCGGGGAGTCTGTCGCGTGGCGCTGCGGAAGTGCCAGTTGCCAAGCCCGCCCTTGCCGCCCTTCAGGAAGACAAAGCGGTCCATGCCGGTCAAGTCCTGGATGATCTCTCCCGTTTGCGCGTTCTTGATCACCGTCCCCGCCGGCACTTCGACGATCACGTCCCTGCCATCCCTGCCGAAACACCGTGCCCCGCCACCGTTCTGGCCATTCTCGGCCTTGTAGGAGCGGCGCATCTTCAGGCGGTCGAGGGTACGAAGATTCGGCTTCACCACGAAGACGACATCGCCCCCGCGGCCACCATCGCCGCCATCAGGCCCCCCCTTCGGGACACAAAGTTCCCGACGGAAGGAGACACAACCGTTGCCCCCGTTTCCGGAGGCAACATCGATATAGGTTTCGTCAGAGAAGCCGAACATGATAGGTTAGTTCTGTTCCTCGACCGGCTTGATGCTGATGACCTTGCGGTTTCTGCGCTCGCTGAAGACAACAGTGCCGGCAATCTTGGAGAAAATGGTGTAATCGGTACCGAGACCGACGTTCTCGCCAGGATGGAACTTGGTTCCGCGCTGGCGGACGATAATCTCACCAGCCTTGACAAACTGGCCACCATAGCGCTTCACGCCAAGGCGCTGCGCATTCGAGTCACGACCATTGCGGGAGCTTCCGCCACCTTTCTTATGTGCCATTGCTCTCCCTCCTTACGCGATAACGTGATCAATCTTGATCAGCGAATACTGCTCGCGGTGACCCTGGGTCCTGCGATATCCCTTACGGCGCTCATACTTGAACACACGAACCTTCTCGCCCTTCTTGTCGCCGATGTAGGAAGCCTGCACCTTGGCACCTTCCACATACGGCGTACCGAACTTGGCGCTCTTCTCGTCGACCACGGCGAGCACAGAAGCGTACTCAAGCGCGTCCCCGGCCTTCTTGTCGTTGATATGATCAACCTGGATGGTCTGGCCCTCGACGGCTTTGTACTGCTTTCCGAGAATCTCTACAAGTGCGTACATGTCGTTACGTTCCTTTTCAAAAGATACCAACCTTTGTACTCGTTTTTCTAAATGTCCGCAAGCACCTTTCAGAGGAAAACTCTGGAATCATCAAGGAATATCCGTTGAAAACCTACCGATCGTTCGGTAGAATACAATCATGCGCACCACTCATACCAAGCAAAAGATCCTCGATGCCGCACGCATCCTGGGAGCGCAAAAGGGACTGGACACCCTCTCACTGGGGGAAATCGCGGACACGGTAGGAATCACCAAGGCATCGATCTTCTCCCATTTCGTGAACAAGGAAGCGCTGGTCGACGAACTCTACCGGCAGTTCGATTCCTATGGCGACACAGTCGATATCGCCCTTGAGGGAAACGCCGGCGAAGTGCTAGAGCGGGCGGTAGTCCACTGGCTGGACTTTTTCACCACCGATCCGATGCGCCAGGCATGGCGGATCATCAGCCAGCAGAAATACACCGACAAGCGGGCCTTGGCGCGTTTCCAGCGGCTCAAGGGCATGGTCACCTTCCAGTGCCAGGCGATCCTGGAATCGCTGAGCGAATCGGGAAAGCTGGACATCCCCGAACCGGACCTGGCAAGCAACCTTTTCTCCAGCACCCTACTCGGATATATCGAGCAAGAGACCATCGACGGCTCCAGCGAGGAGGATTGGAAAATCCAGCGTCTCGTGATGAAATTCGCAGCCTTGTTTACTCGGCAAGGCGACGCAAAGCCTCGGTCTTGAAGGCCGAGGCGGCGTCATCGAATTCCTCGTATAGGGAGGGAAGGTCGATACCGACCAGCTTTCCATCGGCTACCTTCCGGACTCCCGCGACCCAGACATCCTGCACATCCCCGCCGGTAGCGCTGTAGCAGAGCGCCGAGTACGCATCGTAGATGGGGTGCATCCGGGGATTCTGGAGGGAAAGGACGGTGATATCGGCCTGATAGCCGGCCTTCAGCATGCCGATGGGAGAACGCAGGGCCAGCCCGGCGTTGCGGTTTCCCATGGGCGCGCATTCCCGCGCGGTCATCAAGCCCCGGTCATGGCGCATCGTCTTCTGGGCGATTGCCGCCAATTTCAGCTGGGTGAAGTGGTCGAGCGTATTGCCGCTGGAAGCCCCGTCGGTGCCAAGGGTGGCTATCACGCCACGGTCCATCAGGTCCAGCACTGGACAGGTGCCCTTGCCCGCCTTGAGGTTGGAACCGGGACAATGGCTCATCGGCACGTTCCGCTCTGCAAGCAGATCCTTGTCATGTTCGCTCAGGGTGATCAGGTGGACCGCGAGCAGATTCCTATCCAAGAGACCGTGCCGCTCCATCCACTCCACAGGAGTGCAACCATGTTCCCTGCGCATGCCCTCCACCTCGAAGGGCATCTCCGACAGGTGCATGGTCCACAGCAAACCCCGTTCCTTGGCAAAGGAGACCACTCTTTCCAGATGGTCGATGGAGAGGGAGTAAGGAGCGTGAGGGGCGACGACGGGAGTCATCAAAGGGGACTTTTGGCAGGCGGTGATCGTCTCTTCGGTCCGCGCAAGCCCTTCGCTCCACGTCCTCGCGTCAGGGCTGGGAGCGTCGAGGATTGTCTCGCCTGCCCACAGCCGGAAGCCCATCTCTTTGGCAGCTCTGACCACCTCATCCTCGAAATAGTACATGTCCACCGCACTGGTGGTGCCGGCCAGCAGCATTTCCGCAATCGCCATCTTGGTCGACACAAAGACCAGGCGTCGGTCCATGGCCGCGTTCTCAAGAGGCATCAGGAACTTGTGCAACCGGTCGCGATAGTCGTCGGCAAGCGAGCGGAAGGGAACCATGGCGAGATGGGTATGGGTATTGCAGAAGCCAGGAATGACCAGCGCCCCATGCAGGTCCTGTTTCGGCAGGGATGTATACACCAGGGGAAGCGTCGCCCCTACAAAACGGATTCCGCCCTCGTCGAAAACGATCGCGCCATCAGGATATTCGTGGAATTCCTCGTCAAAAGTGACGATATGGGCATGGACAAGCGCCGTCATTTCGCATCCCTCCAGTCAATCAGGGCTCCCGCCGCGGCATCGACAATCCCCTTGTCGCTCACCTTCACCACCGGACTGACCGGAAGGGCAAGGACCGCGAAGCTCATCACCTCGTCATCAGCCTGGTAGCCATGGTCCCGCAGCCAAGCTCTGACCTGCAGAATCTCCTTTCCCAACCTCTCCATCGGATCCAAGCTGACGATGCCTCCATAGGCAAGCGGAACGAACTGCTCCCCATCAGGATCGACGATAGCGATCCCGCCCTGCCTCTCAATGACCAGGTTCACCGCCCGGGCAGCGAACTTCGCATCCGACGCCATCACCAGCAGGTTGTGGCTGTCATGGCTCCACGAGGAGCAGATAGCACCCGGCTTGGAAAGCCCATGCAGCATCGGCACCGGCACGATGGGAGCCTGATGCCCATAGCGCTCTACCGAGGCCAGAATCGATACATCCGGCGCATGATAGGTACCGTCCGTGATCGTGACGGTCCTGATGGTCTTGCGGGTCAAGGTACCGGGGGCCTCATGGTCGACGTGGACCACCTGGTGGCTACCGTTCGGAATCCGGAGGACAAAGTCATCAGCGCTTACCGGACTCCGGTGAACCGATTGCAGGATCTCGCTTCCGAACGCGGGAAGCTTGCTCTGGGGAAAGAGCTTCGCGTCACGGTCATACACCAGCTTGCCACGCTTGTAGACCTGGGTGATGGAAAGGGTGTCCAAGTCATCAAGGACCACGAAGTCGGCCAGCTTTCCCGGGGCGATCATGCCCCTGTCGACCAAGTGCATCCTCACCGCTGGCGCCCAGGTGGCAGCATAAATCACGTCCTCGGGGCGCATGCCTAGACGGATCGCCTTCCTCAGCACCCTGTCCAGATGCCCCTCGCCCATCAACGTGTCCGGCATCACATCATCGGTGACGAAGCTGAAGAAGCCGGGGAAATCCTTCAAGGCATCGATATTCTCCCGGGAAAGGCTCTTGTACTGGATTTCCAGGAACATTCCCTTCTCCACCCGCTCCCGGATCGAGGAGGGACTCTGTTTGCAGTGGTCGCTGTCCACGCCGCTGGCGATGAACCGGTCAAGGTCGGAACCGGTCAGACGGGGACAGTGGCCCTCGATCGGGCACTCGGGACGGCTTTCGCGGAAGGCCTGAATGATCCGTCTGGTCCGGTTGTCCCCGTCAGCAAGCAGGTCGTGGGCGTTCATCACCTCGCCCAGACAGATGATTCTCCGGTCCTTCGCGATCTGGCGGACTTCAGGCCCGTCAATCGTTCCGCCGCTCGTCTCCAGCAGGCTGCTGGTCGCGGGCACGCTGGAAGGAACGGCATAAAAGGTGTCGTTCAACACCTCGAGTCCCATGAACTTGCCAAGGCCTTCGATGCCGAAGACATTGGCCACTTCGTGACAGTCAGCCACGATGGTGGTGGTACCATGGGGAAGCGTTACCCTGCTGAACTCGGTGGGAGTCGTCATCGACGACTCGATGTGCATGTGGATGTCGATGAAACCGGGCACCACGTACCGTCCTCCCCTCCTTTCGGCGGGAGAGACGGACTGGACCCGGTCATCGAAAAGGATTGTGGCGGGGGCGAACCCTCGGCGCGCACTCTGATACACCAGGCAATGTTCCAAGCGCTTCACCTGTGTCCCCCTCCCGCTGTCAGTTCGCCATCAACCGGTTGAAGCGGTCGACCCAGCCAGCCAGGTTCTGGTTGACGAAGGTGAAGTCAACCATCTTGGCTCTCGCCGCGACATCGCCCACCGTCTTGTCCTTGGCGTCAGCCTCGGAAAGCTGGACCTTGGTGTTGACCGGAGCCTCGTTCAGGACGTCGGTCTTGCAGGTACGGCTCTCGGCCTCGACGGAGAGGCGGTAGTTGATGTAGGCGACGGCAAGGTCGCGGTTCTTGCACTTCTTGGTGATATTGATCACGTTGAAGTTGGCGTAGGTCATATCGGAAGGAACGACGTAGACGGCATCCGGGTCGGCCTTCCTGCAGACGGGGAGACCGAAGTCGCCGATGATCGCCACACCCACCTCGCCGTTGGCCAGCTGGTTGGCGACATCACTGCTCTTGGAATAGACGTTGGCGACATTGGCCTTCAGGGCCTCAAGCTGCTTGAACGCGGTCTCGCCGCCGTCCGTGGTCCAGTCGACGCCAGCCACATCGCTGCACATCGCCAGGAAGGCAGGCCCGAACGTGGTGGTGATGTTGGGAATGGAGACCTTGCCGGCCAGGCGAGGATCCCACAGGTCGGACCAGCTCTTGATCTCGAAACCAACCGTCTTCGGGTCATAGACCAGACCGATGGAGTTCAGGGTGTACGGAGCGCCGCTACCGCTCTTGATCATGTCCTGAGCCGCTGGAAGCAGGGCGTCGAAATCGGTAATCTCCTCCGGCTTGATCGGGTCGAAGGCTCCGGCAAGCACGCCGTCAGCGGTGTTCTTCTGGGCCAGCTCGATTACGTCGATGGTGGAGTTCGGATCATTGACCAGACGGGTGTAGCGTTCCTGGCCGTTACCCGTATCCAGGGTGACCTTAGCGTTGTTCGCCTGCTCAAACGGTTCATAGACCTCGGACCAGAGCGCGTCCTCGGAAAGGCCCCAAGTGGAAATGACGAGCTGGGAGGGACTCTTTGCTCCACCCGATTCCTTGGAACCCTGCGCGACAAGCGGCGTGGCGAGAGCCGCAATCGCCGCCAATGTGACCAATGTGTTCTTCATCTTGCTATCTCCTTCGGCGTTACGCGCCAAGACACACAACTTTCCCTTCCTTCACCGAGAGGCTGACAGGAGTGTCCACCGCGAGCGGCGGCTCCTGGGCGCTGACTACGGTGAAAGTCCCAAGCGGGGTGGCGACCTCGTACTGGTAACTGTTGCCCAGGTAGGTCCGCACATCAATCTTCCCTTCAAGACCGGCACCACCCTGGGCGATGGAAATGTCCTGGGGCCTGGTACAGGAAAGAGCCTCGCCCTGCAGACCGGCGCCAAGCTCACGGTAGACCGATGCCGGGTAGAAATTCTTGAAACCGACGAAACGGGCAACCATCTCATCGGCCGGGTGGTGGTAGATGGTCTCCGGGGTATCACACTGGACAATCTTTCCCTTGTCCATGACCGCCACACGATCGCTGATGGAGAAGCATTCCTCCTGGTCATGGGTGACGAAGACCGTGGTGATGCCCAGCTCGCGCTGGATGCGCTTGATGACGGTGCGCATCTGGATCCTCAGCTGGGCGTCCAGGTTGGACAGCGGTTCGTCAAGCAACAACAGCTTGGGCTGGATGACCAAGGCCCTGGCAAGCGCGACACGCTGGCGCTGTCCCCCGGAAAGGTTCCTGGGAACCCGGTCGAGGAAGGCGTCGATGCCGCAGATGCGGGCCATTTCCTCCACCTGCCTCTGCATCTCCTCTTTGTCCACCTTGCGGAGCTTCAAGCCGAAGGCGATGTTGTCACGCACCGTGAGGTGCGGGAAAAGAGCGTAGCTCTGGAAGACCATGCCGAACGAGCGGGCATGGACCGGCACGTCAGTCATCTCCTGGCCGTCAAGCAGGAAAGAGCCGCCTACCGTCGGCATCAGGCCGGCGATGACGCGTAGCGTCGTGGTCTTCCCGCTACCCGAAGGACCGAGCAGGCTGAGCAACTCGCCCTTGCGGATTTCCAGATTCAGGTCCTTCAGAACCATGTTCTTCTTGTCGTACGAGACGCAGATACCCTTCAACAGGCCGTAGCTCATTTATCGCCCCCTTTCTTCGCGCCGCTGGTGGCGATCAGGCTGCTGAGTACCATGAAGATGAGGGTAAGCCCCATCAGCATGACGCTGAGCGCGCTGACCGTCGGATCATAGTTGTACTCAATGTAGGTCATCATGGCGTACGGCAGGGTGTTGATGCCGGGCCCCTTCAGATACAGCGAGACAGGAATGTTGTTGAACGAGTTGATGAACGCGAGCATGAAGGCGCTGAGGATCGCGGGCTGCAGGTCGGGAAGCACCACCTTCACGAAGGCTTTCACCGGAGGACAGCCAAGCGTGCGGGCCGCTTCCTCGATGCTCGGGTCGCACTCGCGCAGGCCTGCCAGCAGAATGCGGACCGTATAGGGAAGCACGATCAGAAGATGTCCGATGACCAGCGCCCAGGAAAGCGGAATGGCGTACTGCACGACGATGGACTGGAACAGCACATAGCCGATCACGATACCGGGAATCAAGCTCGGCATCATGAACAGGTTGCGGAAGAACTCGCTCAGCCTGCCGGGGCGCTTGTTCATGGCGATGGCTGCGAAAAGACCGACCACCATGCCCAAGGCGGCGGCCACCACCCCGAGGGCCAGGCTCAGCCTGAGGCCGCTCATCAGCGACCTGCTCTTGAATACCCTTCCGAACCAGCGGAAAGTGATGCCGTCAGTCGGAAGCCCGATGACGTTCCCGGTGTTGAACGAAGTCAGCACGATCAGCATCAACGGGATGAAGACGAAGGTCAGCACCACAATCGCGATACATTTCAACAAGCGATGCCTGTACATTGCTTAACCTCGCTTGTCCAGACGGGCGGCGACCACATCGAAAAGCTTCATGACCCCCAAGGAGCAGAGGATCATCACGCAGGAAAGCAGGCTGGCCGCGTCCCAGTTGGCCAACGTGTCGGACTGCTGGTACAGCAGGGTCGCCAGCATCATGTTCTTGCTGCCACCAAGCAAAGTCGGCGTTGTGTAGGCGCTGATTGTGCCGGCAAAGACCATGACGGCGGCAATCAGGACACCGCTGAAGCTCATCGGCACCACCACCTTGAAGAAGGTCGCCACCGGCGGAGCCCCAAGGGTCTCGGCAGCCTCGACCGTCTCGCTCCCAATCCGCTCCATGACCGGCACCAGCGTGCTGACCATCACCGGCAGGAAGAGGTAGATGGAGCCGACGACGATGGCCCCCTCGGTGTAGAGCATCTGTACCGGCGCCTGAATCAGGTGGAGTCTGGAGAGAAGGCTGTTGAGCAGGCCGTTCCTTCCAAGGATGGCGATCCAGGCGAAGCCACGCACGACCGCGTTGGTAAGCAAGGGAAACAGAATGACCGAGTGCAGAATCTGACGGCGTCTCTCGTCCAGCATGGAAAGGTAATAGGAGGTGGGCAGTCCAAGGACGACACAGCCAAGCGTGGTGATCAGGGAAAGGCGGAGGGAACGGTAGAGAATCCGGCGGTTGAACTCATCGGAGAAGAAGCGAAGGTAGTTTCCGAGTCCAAAAGTGGGTCTGGTAAAGGTCGGAAGGATGGAGACGACCATCGGCAGGACGAGGAAAAGCATCACCGCAAGTACCGGAACAAGAAGAAATGCGACATACCACGACCGGCGCATGTTACCCTCCTGTTGGAAGAATGCACTCATCGTACCGATTGCACAAAATCCTGTCAATGCAACAGCAAAATGGTGTTTTATGTTGCAAATATGAAGAAACCGAAGAACTGCTGTTGCAAAATGAGATATCCATTATTCCGCAAGGAAACGAAGGACTGCGGACAGGGCGGACGAAGATTCCCCGCTCCTTCACGTTCCATTGGTCATGCCCTTCTTGTCTTTCCACGCCCTCGGTTCGCTACTGATGTATCCCTGGTTTTTTTGATATACGCCAGTATCCTTTACGGTCAGAACCAACCCGCTCAATTATGTGTTCAGCTTTTAATTTTCTCATATGTGCCGCAATTGTTTTTCTGCTGAATCCAAGCTCGTTCGAGAGCTGAGTAACGGTATATCCCGGATCGACAGATAATAGATCCAATATTCCCTGGTCCTTTTCGTCAAGGGAATCATTCACCTTTTCATTCACCTTTTCATTCACCCTGACAACCCGGTCTTTCGGAGCAGTGAACTGTATCATGATGTCCCCGGGATGCACGGTAAATTCCGGCTCAGGCAACCCGTCCGCTCTGCATGCCGTGTGGATTTTCTCAATTCCGCGGCCCCAGCTTTCAATAAATCCAGCGTAATATAGTACCGTCGCCAAATTGGGATTGTATGGTCTGGACTCATGCTTACCGAGCAGATTGTGTAATGTCCATGTTTCCGGAAGAACGCCGACATTCGCTACATACAACCGATCCTCGTATACGCTGACTTGCACAGGAATACAGGATTCGTACTGCTTGTGGCAGACAGCATTCAGCAAGGCTTCCCGTAACGCCGCTTCCGGAACAAAATATCTTTCAACCCTCTGAATCCCTTCGTATGAGATTTTCGCTTTCATGTACTTCAGGTAGATGACTTCGATGGCTTTATCTACCTGTTCCAACAGTGAGCCATGAATCTCATCCTGATACAGAAGATCGGCATCCGATGCAAAATAGCCGATTTTGATGTATGCACCCTGCTGGAAATCCTGTGGATCTTTTGCAAACAGCAGCATTGCCGCATTTGTCAGATATCCGCTGTTGACCAGATGGAGCTTCTGCATCAGTACCTCTTTCGGCTCATCCAGAAGTTCCGACGCAATCCTCCCTCTCTTTGCGGCAAGTCCTCGAAAACGTTCAACTTCCGTGTCATCGACATCCTTCATCTGAAAAGATGCGTTGATTGAACGAGTAAGTGCGACAGTGCAACGGCAAGAGCAACAGTGGAGGGTAAACGCGACCCCTGAAGGGATTTTCTCCCTGTACGGAATGGGGGGGAATCGGCGATAATCGGGGGCGGAAGGCCGATTGCGGAGGAAAAGGGACGATAGTCCCCCGGAGGTTGCCCGGGACCCGCGTTTTTTGCGAGGTTAGGCGCAACCCCTGGAAAGAAGGGTAGACTTGCTCGGCTGT
>JAQYHB010000032.1 GCA_028722305.1 Spirochaetales bacterium | reverse complement strand
TGTCTGGCAGCGCTGATCCGGGTCGCACCCTTCATGGGTGCGTGGATTGAAACAAGATCCTTAACACGAGCCTCCATTGGATGCAAGTCGCACCCTTCATGGGTGCGTGGATTGAAACAAATCCACAGGACTTTGCAAATTCTCGTCACGGGTCGCACCCTTCATGGGTGCGTGGATTGAAACTTTGTGCCCTTGCCGTAGTTGCTCGCGCCATTGGCGTCGCACCCTTCATGGGTGCGTGGATTGAAACCTGCTCTTTGCCGAGGTAGGCAAGAGCCACCGTGTCGCACCCTTCATGGGTGCGTGGATTGAAACTGGATCTCCATCTCCGGGATCCGGATCACGTGCGTCGCACCCTTCATGGGTGCGTGGATTGAAACTTACCATCAGGCATTCTTTTGCTCCTTGTCATCGTCGCACCCTTCATGGGTGCGTGGATTGAAACCTGTCATAAACTGACAGTCTTTTCTGAGCATTTGTCGCACCCTTCATGGGTGCGTGGATTGAAACTTAACCCAGATGGGATGAACGCATTGCATCATCCGTCGCACCCTTCATGGGTGCGTGGATTGAAACAGTCAGAGGATACTAAGGCGCTTAATACTGCTCGTAGTCGCACCCTTCATGGGTGCGTGGATTGAAACTCCTCGACACCAAGTTTAGATACTTGAGCATCAAGGTCGCACCCTTCATGGGTGCGTGGATTGAAACCAGCCCTTGAGGGCCTTCCTGGCCCAGCTCCACCGTCGCACCCTTCATGGGTGCGTGGATTGAAACTCAATCACGACAATCGCCATCGCGCTGACGCTGCCGTCGCACCCTTCATGGGTGCGTGGATTGAAACTTCAAGCGTGGCACGACAATCGGCGGTACTGTGAGTCGCACCCTTCATGGGTGCGGAGACAGCCCTTGGATTGAAACTCGGTAGTAAAGCTGATATCTTGATTCCAACTTGGTATCGTACCCCTTGCTGGTGCGTGGATTGAAACGTTAATTATACGAAATATACTAAAAGGCTTCTAAGAATTGCGTCGCACCCTTCATGGGTGCGTGGATTGAAACTTGCCCTGGTCGAGGATCGCGATCTTGTTGCCGTTGTCGCACCCTTCATGGGTGCGTGGATTGAAACAGTGCGGGGACAAACGACACGAACAGGAGCAGCGTCGCACCCTTCATGGGTGCGTGGATTGAAACAAGGTGTTCGGGCTTGACAAGACCGTCACCTACAGAGTCGCACCCTTCATGGGTGCGTGGATTGAAACATGGCAATCCCTTGCGTTGGTAACTCGAACAAGGTCGCACCCTTCATGGGTGCGTGGATTGAAACCTGAAGGACAGCGAGGGCAAGGACCTGACGGACCCGTCGCACCCTTCATGGGTGCGTGGATTGAAACTCTTTCTGTGTTTTTGGCTCATGTTCCTTTGGCGTCGCACCCTTCATGGGTGCGTGGATTGAAACCCTTTTACAGAACAAACTAATCGGAACATAGGTGTCGCACCCTTCATGGGTGCGTGGATTGAAACGAGGTATTCGCGCACGACTGGCTCGTCGTGCTCGGTCGCACCCTTCATGGGTGCGTGGATTGAAACCCGCTCAACTACACCACCATCGACAAGGTCGGAGAGTCGCACCCTTCATGGGTGCGTGGATTGAAACTTCTCGAGGCTCGTGGAAGGAGAGGACGACCCGCGTCGCACCCTTCATGGGTGCGTGGATTGAACTGTTGATTATCTGTATGGCACGATATACTTTGAGTCCGCAACTTCAAGACATCAAATGTTACTGAGGCATTTCCTTTGGCTGGAGACTTTGCAGATATCTTTCAGTACCTGCAGGGTTGTCTCGGTTTCTGCTTTCGTGGTAAATGGTCCTGGCGCGAACCTGATGGTTCCTCGGGGAAAGGTGCCGAGTGTCTTATGCGCTATGGGGGCGCAATGCAGTCCTACACGGGTTTCGATGCCTTGCTGGGCAAGAAGGTCGGCGATATCGGCATTGTCTTTTCCTGGTACATCAATGGAGATGATGGGTACCCGTTCTTCCATGGTCTTTGGCCCGATGATGCTGATCTGGGGGATTTTCTTGAGTCCCTCGAGCAGTTCTTGGGTCCTTGCCTGTTCGTTTGCCTTGAGTCCTTCTGCGTGTTGCGCCAGGTAATCGAGGGCTGTCCCCAATGCGAGGATTCCCGGCAGGTTTTGCGTGCCTGCTTCCAGTCTGTCGGGAAGATAGGGTGGTATCTGTTCGCTGTCGCTCATCGAGCCGGTGCCACCGCTGACCAAAGGGTCGATTGCTTGTGCCAGTTGGGGTGTGAGGATCATCCCTCCGACTCCCTGTGGTCCAAGCAGGCCCTTGTGTCCTGTGAAGGCGATTGCGTCTGCTTCCAGTCCTTTCATATCCAGGTAAGGGAGTCCTTGGGCCGCGTCGATGATCAGCAGGAGATGGTGTTCCTTGGCGATTTCTTTCAGTCGGGCTAGTGGTTGGATCGTTCCGCAGACGTTGCTTGCAGCGGTAGTGACGATGGCTTTGGTGGCGGGAGTGATGAGTCTCTCGACAGCATCAATGCGCATGCGGCCTTCTTGATCCGCAGGAATACGACTAAATTTAGTATGTGATTGTGTGAGTGGGCGCATGACTGCGTTATGCTCCATCGAAGAGACGAGGACATGGTCGTCAGGGGAGAACAATCCTTTGATGAGAAAGTTCAGCGCCTCGGTCACGTTCAGCGTGAATGTCACGCATTCCGGGTGGTGTTCGTCTCCAGCCATGTTTGCCAGTTTATTCCTTACCTCACCAATCATTGCTTCGGTAGTATATGCCTCATCATACCCCCCACGGCCTATGTTGCTGCCGTTCTGTTCGAGGAAGTGCTTGATTGTGTCGCCGACACCTGGCGCTTTCGGCCACGATGTGCTGCCATTATCCAAATAAATTCTGTTGTGCATTTTTCTATAAATCCTTGTGCTAGAATTTGCTGATTTTCTTTTTTTATACCGCAAAATAGAGATATTTTGTCAAATTTTCTTTGTATTTTACATTATACAATGGTATCATCGTAAGTGCTATGGAAATGACAAAAGAAAGAAGGAACCTGCTGATTGCCGGTTCCGTGGTCGGCATCATCGCCGTGTTGTTGGTTGCCTTGGGAAACCCCAAGAACATGGGTTTCTGCATCGCATGCTTTGTCCGTGATACTGCAGGCGCCTTGAAACTGCATACCGCGCCGGTCGTGCAGTACCTTCGCCCGGAAATTATCGGACTGGTAGTGGGATCCATGATGATTTCGATGGCAAGAGGAGAGTTCCGCCCACGTGGCGGCTCCAGCCCGGTGCTGCGGTTCGTGCTTGGGTTCTTCATGATGGTGGGAGCTCTTGTGTTCCTGGGGTGTCCGCTCCGCATGGTGCTACGCCTTGCCGGTGGAGACCTGAACGGCATCGTCGGTCTTCTCGGATTCATCTGCGGGGTGCTGGTTGGTTGCCAGTTCCTGAAGAAAGGATATTCCTTGGGAAGAAGCTATGCCTCTTCCTCTCTTGAAGGACTCGCTTTCCCTGCAATCCAGATTGCCGCCCTCGTGATGCTGGTCTGCTTCCCGTTCTTGTTGGCGTTCAGCGAGAAAGGCCCCGGTTCGATGCATGCGCCCCTGTTGGCCAGCCTATTTGCCGGTCTGATTGTCGGTGCCCTTGCCCAGAGGACCCGTATGTGCATGGCTGGCGGTATCCGCGACATCATCCTGTTCAAGGACACGACCTTGATCACCGGACCGCTATTCATCTTCCTGTTTGCGTTGATTGGCAATCTGGTCACTGGCCGTTTCCATCTTGGTTTCGTCGGGCAACCCATTTCCCATCACGATATTTTGTGGAATTTCCTCGGCATGGTGCTGTGCGGTTTGGCGGCGGTCATGCTGGGTGGCTGTCCCTTGCGCCAGCTGATTCTTGCCGGTGAGGGAAACAGCGACAGCGCCATGGCCTGCCTTGGCATGTTGGTAGGTGCGGCCTTCGCCCATAACTGGACTCTGGCAGGTGTCGCCGATTCCACCGACAAGGCTGGTGGCGCGACCATGCATGGAAAGGTCGCGGTGATCGTCGGTCTGCTTGTTCTGATTGCTATCGGATACATGCAGGTCAAGAAACAGAAGAAACAGGAGGCGTGACATGGTTGACGCAAGAGGCTTGAGTTGTCCCGAACCGGTAGTCCTTGCCAAGAAGGCATTGGAGGGGAAGCCGGAGAGTGAAGAGGTCATTGTGGACTGCCGCCCGGCGGTCGAGAACGTGAGCCGCTTTGCCCGTGCGAATGGATATACCGTTACTGTGAAAGAAGATGGTATGGAGACCCATCTGTACCTGAAGAAGGTTTGAGGTATGGAGACATTCACTGCTACGTTCGTCTCCCACTACGCTGCCATGTGCTTCGCACGGGAGGCGAAGGAGCAGGGGGTGGCGGTACGATTGCGTCCGGTCCCCCGGGCGCTGTCGTCGTCCTGCGGGACCTGTGCGACGTGGATGGGGCCCAAGTGGGATTTGGGGTTGTATGACGATGTCGAGGGAATATGGAAAAAGGAAGGAGCGCAATGGGTGAATCTGTGGCCGAAAAACCCGTAAGGCTGACCAGTCTGGTCAAGACAAGCGGCTGTGCTGCGAAGCTGGATCCGAGCCAGCTCCATCAGGTCATCGACCATCTTCCGCCGATGCCCAGCGAACGCCTGGTGGAGGGGTTCGAGGGCAGTGACGATGCATTGGTGTGGAAGGTGACCGACGATATCGTCGCCATCCAGACCGTCGATTTCTTTCCCCCCATGGTTGACGACCCGTTCACCTTCGGACAGGTGGCCGCGGCGAACGCGCTCAGCGACATCTACGCCATGGGTGCGGAACCTGCGGTAGCCATGAACCTGGTCTGCTTCCCCCACTGTCAGCCACTTTCCGTATTGGATGGTATCCTTCGTGGAGGTCAGGACAAGGTCTTCGAGGCCGGTGCCGTCATCGCTGGTGGCCATACCATCAGCGACCCGACTCCGAAGTACGGGCTGTGCGTGACTGCCTTCGCACAGAAAGATTCCATCTGGTCCAACAGCGGAGCCCGTGCCGGCGATGTGCTGGTCTTCACCAAGAAGCTGGGAGTGGGTGTCCTCACCACCGCGTACAAAGGCGGAATGATTGGCGACGACCAGCTCGCCCCGGCGGTGGAAAGCATGGTCACCCTGAACAAATACGCACGGGACAAGGCAAGAGCCTTGCAGGTCCATGCGGCGACCGACGTGACTGGCTTCAGCATCAGCGGCCATGGCATGCAGATGGCTGACGCCAGCGGAGTGACATTCCGTTTCAAGGCTGATGCGATTCCCGTGTTGCCAAAGGCCATGGAGATGGCTCGGTTTGGCATGTTGCCCGAGGGGCTGTACCACAACCTGGATTACGTTGCCAGCCATGTGCGCTTCGGACCGGCTCTCCTGCAAGAACAGAAGGACATCCTTGTCGACCCGGAAACAAGTGGCGGGCTCTTGCTTGCCTTGCCACGAAGGGATGCAGAGCTGCTTCCGTATCCCATTGTCGGCCAGGTTGAGGAGCGGCAGGAGGTATCGGTCATTTTCGATTAGCTGTATACTTGGTCCATGACCTGTTTCGGACTTGACATCGGTGGGACCAAGAGCAGCGCGGTGCTCGGGGAACTGGACTGGGAGCGGGGGACCTATTACCGGGTCGACCGGGTGGAGATTCCCATGGAAGGGGACTCGTGGCAGTCGGTGCTGGACCGGTTGGCGGCCTCATGCAGGACCATGGCCTTCTTCCATCAGGACCTTACGCCCTGTGCCGTCGGCATCAGCTGCGGTGGGCCGCTGGATGGCGGAAAGGGCATCATCTATTCGCCGCCGAACCTTCCCGGTTGGGACGATGTTCCGATCGTCGACTATGTTTCCTCCTCATTGGACATTCCCGCCTTTCTGGAGAACGACGCCAATGCCTGTGCGCTGGCAGAATGGAGGTTCGGTGGAGGAATCGGATGCAACAACCTGATTTTCCTTACCTTCGGTACCGGGCTCGGTGCCGGTCTGATTCTTGACGGACGCCTCTACTCGGGCACGAATGGGCTCGCTGGTGAGGTCGGCCATATCAGACTGGAGGATGACGGTCCTCTCGGTTACGGCAAGCATGGTTCGTTTGAAGGTTTTTGTTCTGGTGGCGGCATCGCGCGACTTGCCCGAGCTTTACTTTCGAAACCTCATGCGCCATCAGCCCTTGACGCCTATTCCGTGCTTACCGCGAAAGTAGTTGCGCAAGAAGCCTTTCACGGAGATTCCTTGGCGTTGACCGTTTATCGGATTTCCGCGCGTGAACTGGGAAAGGGCCTTTCCCTGCTGATGGATATCCTGAACCCGCAGCGTATCATCATCGGCAGCATATTCTCACGCTGCGAATCGTTGTTCCGGGAGGAGATGGAACGGGTGATTGCCGAGGAAGCACTGCCGTCTGCCCGCGCTGTCTGCAAGATTGTCCCGTCTGGCTTGGGGGAACGGCTGGGGGATGTGGCAGCTCTTTCCGTCGCAGCCCAAGGCATGCTTCTCGCGGAGGGCTGACGACCCGTCCACTATGCATGGAATGTTGGACTGCCATACGCAAAAAGCATTGGACGCTTTGTCCCTTTTGCTGGTATGTTCCTGGAGAAAGAGGTCTTCCTGAAAAGACTTCTTTCTTCAAACAATACCGTTATGCTTTATGGCGTACATCCCGTTAGGAGGAATACAATGACTGATGCAAACGATTCCGTGAAGGGTAATGCCTATATTCCGTATGACCGGAGAAGCGGAAATGAATCGATTGTCTATTTCACTCGTGACCTTTCGGCTGCTGGCTTGGAGCGCATCTATCAGAAGGTCAAGGAGACCATCACCGGCAAGGTCGGCGTGAAGCTCCATACCGGCGAGCCCCATGGGCCGAATATCATTCCTCATGCCTGGGTGGAGAACCTGATGGAGAAGGATCTTCCCGGCGCCAGCATTGTCGAGACCAACACCTACTATGAGGGTGGACGCTATACGACCGAGGTCCATCGCCAGACCCTGCGGACCAATGGCTGGACCTTCTGTCCGGTCGACATCATGGACGAGGAGGGGACGACGATGCTGCCGGTGAAGGGTGGCAAATGGTTTAAGGAGATGTCCGTCGGCTCCCACATGCCAAGCTACGACTCGCTGTTGGTCCTGACCCATTTCAAGGGACACACGATGGGTGGGTTCGGCGGTTCCAACAAGAACATCGGCATCGGTTGCGCCGATGGCCGCATCGGCAAGAAGATGATTCATACCGCCGAGGGTTCTTCGAACCAGTGGTCCATCGCCCAAGAGGAACTGATGGAGCGGATTACCGAGAGCACCAAAGCCACCATCGACCACTTCGCCGGTCATATCTCCTACATCAACGTGATGCGGAACATGTCGGTGGACTGTGACTGCGCCGGAATCGACGCGGCACCGGTCGTCACGCCGAACGTCGGCATCCTTGCCTCCCTGGACATCCTGGCTGTCGATCAGGCATGCGTGGATCTGGTCTACGCCATGCCGAGGAAATACAACCATGACCTTGTCGAGCGCATGGAGACCAGGCATGGCCTGCGCCAGCTTTCCTATATGAAGGAAATGGGCATGGGCAACAACCGCTATGTGCTGATTGACTTGGACAACAATGAAGCCCGCATACAGCCGGAGGATGCGGTAGCCGACGTGGTTCCGTTCAGGAAGTGAACATTCCCTTTCGCCACAAAAGAACGTGGACACCTTGCAGGTGTCCCGTTTTTTTGTCCAAACCGACCGGACGAGCTGCCAGTATTGCGCTTGTTGGTTCGCAGAGAAGTAGCGTATAATCAACCTATGGGAAGTTTTTCTGTCTCTATGCCGTATGTATGGCTGGCGGTGATGGTGCTCTGCATTGTCATTGAGGCCTGTACCGTGGCCTTGACCTCAATCTGGGGTGCCATCAGCGCGCTCGTGCTGGTGTTTGTCTCCCGCACGGAGATGCCGGTCCACTACCAGGTCCTGCTGTTTCTTGTCCTCGCCATCGTGCTGATGGTGTGCACCCGGCCTTTCGCGGTGAAGCAACTGCACATCGGGAAGGAGAAGACCAATGCCGGCGCGCTGGTCGGGATGGAAGTCCAGGTGGTCAGGGCGATCGAGTCCTTCAAGAAGGGCGAAGTCAAGAGCCATGGAGGGGTGATCTGGAGCGCCACCTCCCTGAACGGACAACCCATTGCCCATGGAGCGGTCTGCACCGTGGTGGACATCAAGGGCAATACTCTGGTCATCACTCCCAAGGAGAAAGGAGCCAACTAAATGGTCTACGTGTTGATTGGTTTGTGTGCGGTTGTCGCGCTGCTGATGGTGTTCAATATCCGGATTGTCCCGCAGAGCGAATCCTTCGTCATCGAGCGCCTCGGGGCGTACAGCAAGACCTGGGCGGTGGGCATACACGTGAAGCTGCCCTTCATCGACCGCATCGCGAACCAGGTTTCCTTGAAGGAACGGGTGCTGGACTTCGATCCCCAGCCGGTCATCACCAAGGACAACGTGACCATGATGATCGACACGGTGGTCTATTTCCAGATCACCGATTCCAAGCTCTATACCTACGGAGTGGAGAATCCTATGGACGCGCTGGAGAACTTGGCCGCCACGACCCTTCGCAAAACATCATCGGGGAACTGGAGTTGGACGAGACCCTGACCAGCCGCGATGTCATCAACAACAAGATGCGTGGAATCCTCGACGAGGCTACCGACCCGTGGGGCATCAAGGTCAACCGTGTCGAGGTGAAGAACATCATCCCTCCTGACGCGATCAAGGAGGCGATGGAAAAGCAGATGCGCGCCGAGCGTGAGCGTCGTGAGGCAATCCTGATTGCCGAGGGGAAGAAACAAAGCGCCATCCTGGTCGCGGAAGGGCAGAAGCAGTCGGCGATCCTTTCTGCTGAAGCGCAGAAACAGTCGGTCATCCTCGCTGCGGAAGCCCAGAAGGAAGCGGCAATCAAGAAGGCGGAAGGAGAAGCTGCCGCCATCAAGGCTGTCCAGGACGCAAAGGCAGCTGGTATCCGCATGGTCAGGGAGGCGGGCGCTGACGAGGCGGTCATCAGGCTTCGGAGCCTCGAGGCTTTGGAGAAGGTCGCCGATGGTCAGAGCACCAAGCTGATCCTTCCCAGCGACCTGTCGACGTTGGCCGGTATCGTCTCCACGCTCAAGGAAGCCGCGAAGTAAATCAGACCTTCCAGAGCAGCCTTGTGGTAATCCGGTAAGGGTGGCCGCGGTAGAGGACCAGGTCCTCCATCGAGAGCGGGACGATGTCCACCCGGAATCCCGTTTGCCCCGTTGTCTGGGTGGGCTGTCCGTTATGGCCGAGGAAGACAAGAACCTTTCGCTTTTCCCCTCCATTGCTGATGGTCATTGTTCCCTCTATTGCGTCCATGGCGAGGATTTCCACACCCTGCCTGCGTATTCTATCCGCGAGGGAGGAGATTGCGATGACCCTCAGCTCGTAGGGGCTTCTTTGGGCAAGCGCGTTGGTCAGCAACATCGGCGGGCTGACCGCGTTCAGCTTCCCCGTCTGGAACAACGCTTCCGCGTCAAACAGACCCCAGCCCAGCTGGTACAGTGGATCTCCTGCCCCACTGACCGGCATGACGGTGGCGACAAAGCGTTCCTGCCTGCAGAGGCTGATGAAGCGCCTGAGCTCGCTCGGCGCCAGATTGGCGTATAGGTCATCGGGTTTCCCTGGTTGTACCTTGACCGCATAGACTTGGTTGCCACAGGAGAAAAGCAGGTCGATCGGACTGGACCACCGGCTGTCGGCTTGCCTCCATTGATAGCCGTCAATCCTGCCCACGAGCGGCATGTGCTTTTCCAGAAAGGCCTTCACCTTGTCAAGCGGAATTCGTTGGTCCTTACGGATTTCCCGGAGATTGGAGTCCGGCGCGTATGTGTTCCATGCCTCCTCGACGTACCTCCAGGAAATCCTGGTGGGTTCCAGGGCTTTCCAGCGGGCCTTGATGAAGGCTTTCGCATTCAGCTGGGTATTCAGTTCGGTCAGGTATTCCTTTGTCCAGAGCAGATTCCCTGCCGTCAGCCGGTCTTCGTGGTAGCTTCCGTTGGCGATTTTGCCAAAGCGGTCTTCGCTACTCAGGCCGATGGTGCTCCTGAGCAGTTTGAAATGGTCCATCCCGCCGGGAAAGGCGAGTAGCAACGCATCGACCATTTTCCCGTTGGTATTCTCTTTCAGGATCGTTCCTGTTTCGATGAAAAGGGGAGCTTGGAAATCCTTCGTGAGGAGCTGTGAGTTCCCGCTCATCCAGAGCCCCAACCTGCTGTCCTTGTATGAATACAGCCGTTCATTGACCTCGTAAGGGGTCATCGTGATCCGCCGTATGGTTTTCTCCTTTTTGTCCGCGACGAACATGCATACCCAGGGGTTTTGGGCCTTGCATCCGCCAAAGGCGACAAGCATCTCTTCTCGCATACCACCAAATATACAAAGATTTCTTCGGGTTGGCAGTATGCGTCCTTTTGCGGGCCAGTTGGAAAAATGTAATGTGAATTACATCGTAACACCCGGTATTTCCAACGCGCGCGACAGGTCGTAGAGTTAACCTCATCTTGGTATTTTTGCATTTCGGAGGAAGAAATGATTAATTGTTCCGGTTCTTTTGTCGCGATGCCGACTCCGTTCAAGGAGGATGGCTCGGTCGATTATGACGGTTTTGGCATTCTGATTGATCGTCAGATCAAGTATGGTACCAGCCAGATTTTCGTCCTTGGGTCTGCCGGTGAGGTCACGTTGCTCACGCTGGAAGAAAAGAAGAAAATCGTCCACGAGGTCATCAAGATGGTTGACCATCGGATTCCGGTCTTCTTCAGCGCCGCCAGCCTGACCACGCAGATGAGCATCGACTTCGCCAAGTACTGCGAGAAAGAGGGCGCTGATGGTGTCATCTTCACCGTCCCGCCTTATGTCCTGATTGCTGGTCCTGCACAGTTCGCTCACTTCGATGCCTGCATGGGTTCTATCGGAATTCCCTGCGGCATCTACAACAATCCGTCCCGCCTCGGGGTCCAGGTTTCTCCCGAGAACATCGCCAAGCTGAGCGAGAAGCATCCCAACTTCGTCGTCGACAAAGAGGCGATGGGAAGCGTCGAGCAGCTGGTTCAGGTACAGCGCCTGACCAAGGGCAAGGTGAAGATCATGTGCTGTGACTTCCCGAAGTACTCGATTGTCATTCCGACCCTGGCTGTCGGCGGCACCGGTACTGCCAACATCGGCGGCAACATCATTCCTGAAGAGGTCGCCAAGTATTCCCGCCCGTGGACCAGCGTGCAGATCATGCAGGAGTGCAGGGAAGAGTATTTCAAGTGGTTCCCGTTGCTCCAGCAGCTGTACATGCTTTCGAACCCGATCTGCATCAAGGCCGCGCTGAACATCCTCGGTCTGCCCGGCGGGCATATGCGCGCTCCGTACCAGGACTACGTCGGCCCGCATCGTGACGAGCTGGAGCGGGTCATGGGCGAGATGGGCGTCATCGACAAATACAGCGTCAGGAAATAACTGACACGACAGGGAGGCATGCGCATGGCTGAGAAGTTGGTCGTCATCGGTGGAACTGCCGCAGGCTTGAGCGCGGCAAGCAAAGCCAAGCGGTTGAAACGGGACATGGAAATCACCGTTTTCGAGAAATCCGGCTACATCAGCTATGGCGCATGCGGCCTGCCGTACTACGTCGGCGGGATGATTGACAAGGCCGATGACCTTGTCTCCCTGACCGTCGACGACATGAAGCAAACGCGCGGCATCCCCGTGTATACCCATCATGAGGTCACTCAGATCGACAGGACGGGGAAAACCGTGACCGTGCGGAACCTCGATACAAACGAGGAGAGACAGTGGCCCTATGACAAACTCGTCATCGCCACTGGCGCGACCCCAATCAAGCCCAACATCCCTGGCATCGAGAGCAAAGGGGTGTACTACCTGCGCAATGTCGAGGACGGCATCAGGCTGAAGACAAGCGAGAAGAGGGGCAACCGCATCGCCGTCATCGGCGGTGGCTTCATCGGTCTGGAAACCGCCGAGCAGCTTTCCGAGGCCGGGCTCAAGGTTACGGTCTGCGAGGCCATGGATCGCCTGCTCCCGTTTCTGCCGGAGCAGTTCGCCGCTCAGGTCGCCGACCAGCTACGTTCCCATGGCGTGGAACTCAGGCTTGGCGCGAAGGTGCAGGCGGTCAAGAGCGAAGGGAACGTCGTCAAGGGGCTCGTTCTAGAGGATGGAGAGCTACCGTGCGATGATGTGCTGGTCTCCATCGGCGTCAGACCTGCCAGCCAGCTCGCGGAGGCCTGCGGTTTGGCCCTTGGCGTGAAGGGCGCGATTGCCGTGGATGACACGATGCGGACGAGCGATCCCAGCATCTGGGCCTGTGGGGACTGCGCACAGATGAAGAACCGGCTGACCGGCAAGCCCTGTTATGTCCCCCTCGGTACCACGGCCAACAAGATGGGCAAGGTCGCCGGCACCAATATCGGGGGAGTCCATGAGACCTTCCCCGGAGTCCTTGGCTCCATGGTGACCAAGGTGTTCGATCTCTCCATCGCTGCGACCGGGCTGTCCCTTGCCGGCGCGTTGGCGGAGGGCTATGCCGCGAAAGAGTGCGCGATTACCAAGAATGACCGAGCCTCTTACTATCCAGGCGCGAAACCCAACCAGATCAACCTGGTGGTCGATACCAGAAGCGGCCGCTTGCTGGGCGTCCAGGCCATCGGCAGCATGTCCGTCGCCGGGAGGGTGAATACCCTCTGCGCCTGTATCACTGCCGGCATGACCGTCAAAGAGGTATCTGAGCTAGATTTGGTCTACGCGCCTCCTTTCGCGCCTGTCTACGATCCGATTCTGATTGCGGCGAGCCAAGCCGAGAAACTGGTGGAGGGCTGATATGGAAGTCGTATCCATCACCATTCCTGCAGGCCAGGAAATCAGGAAAACAATTCTGGATTACGTGCTTGCCCATACCATCGAGAACGCGATTGTCATCGGTGCGATCGGAAGCGCGGTCGACCTCAGTGTCACGACACCGATTGACCATGAACCACCGCTGAAGACCATCGAGATTCCCTACCAGGCGGCCTGCGAGATTGTCGGCATGAGCGGGGAGATCATGCCATGGGACCAGTGCGATCCGCGCTTGAAAGCGGTCTACCCCGATAAAGACAGTCCGCTGTTCGTCCATATCCATATCGCTGCGGCGATGATGGGCGGGCATCTCTTTGGGGGAGGCCTGCGTAGCGGCAAGGCCTTCCGCTCCGTACGGGTGTTTTTGTTGCCTCAATAACTTGTGCTATCCCCAAAATAAGTAAGGAGTGTGTGTTATGCAAACGACTTTGAAGAAGAAACGAGAGTTTCCGGATGTGTACGCCCTGCTGTTCTTGGTCTGTATCGCAGCTATGGTGCTCACATGGATTATCCCTGCCGGCTCCTTTGACCGTGTCAAAGAAGGTTCGATCAGCAAGGTTGTAGCGGATAGTTTCCATTACGTGGAACGTGCTCCACAGACTCCTTGGGATCTGCTGCAGGCCATCTACAATGGGTTCATCCGCTCCGCTTCTGTCATTTTCATGATTTTCTTCTGCGGAGCTGGAGTGGCCATGGTCGAGGAGACGAAGAGTCTTTCGACGTTCTTCGGCATTGTCGCCCGCAAGCTGCGTGGCAAAGAGATGATTGCCATCGCCATCATCATGTTTGGTCTGGCTCTTGGCGATGCGACGGGTGCTTTCGGCAACATTGGCGTCGCATTGATGCCGATCGGGCTCGTCATGGCGCATGCCATCGGTGGCGACGATTTCCTTGGCTTCCTGATTGTCTATTTCGGTCTGATGAGCGGTTTCGGTGTCGGTTTCGCCAACCCGGGCATCCTTGGCGTCGCCCAGACGATTGCTGAGGTACCTATCTTCAGCGGCACTCCACCACGGTTCATAGCCTGCATGATGAACATCGTTTTCCTGTATGTTGTCACGCTGCGGTATTACGCCAAAATCAAGAAGGATCCGACCTACAGCCTGAACTATGAGGAAGGGGAGGCGACAAGCGACTTCCTCGGTACCAAAGGAACCGAGGACGACAAGAAGGATGTGCGCGAGGGAATCGTCATGACTCGCCGTCAGGGAGTCATCGTTACCTTTTTCGTCATCGCCATCGCGCTGTGCGTCGCCTTCACAATCAAGTACCGCTGGAATCCGACCAAGATTTCCGCCTGGTTCCTGGGCATCGGTGTGATTGTCGGCATCCTTTCGGGATTCTCGATGAACGAGATTGCCAGGAAGTGGATCAACGGCTGCAAGCCGATGGTCTATGCGTCGTTCATCACGGGTCTTGCCAGCGGCATTTCCGTGATTCTGGCCAATGGTCATGTGATGGACACGATTGTCTACGCGCTTTCCCTCCCGTTGGCGAAGACTGGAGCGGTCATTGGTGCCGGTCTGATGGTCTGGGTCAACGGCCTGATCAACCTGATGATTCCTTCCGGTTCCGGCCAGGCTGCGGTCGTCATGCCGATCATGACCCCGATGGCCGATGTCATCGGCATGACCAGACAGGTTGCCGTGCAGGCCTTCCAGTTCGGTGATGGCCTGACCAACCTTGCTACCCCCTTGAACGGACCAATGATGGGGTGTCTCGCCATTGCCGGTGTCGGTTTCCCGAAGTACATCAAGTGGGCATGGAAGTACATTTTGATTGAGCTTGCCGTCGCCATGGTCATCACGATGGGACTGCAGGCTGTCGGTTACATGGGTTATTGAGGTGCGGAAATGGTAGATTTCTATAAGGAAGTGGAAGAGATCACGCCGACCATTACGGCGATGCGCAACCACATTCATGAAAATCCCGAGCTCAGCATGCACGAGTACAACACCTGCGCATACCTTGAGGACTATGTGAAAAAGCATGTCGCCTACGACCGCCTGAAGCGGGTAGGTGAAACTGGACTCTTCTTCGAAATCAAGGGCACCAAACCAGGCAAGGGCAAGACCCTTGTCTTCCGTGGGGATATCGACGCGCTTCCCATCCAGGAAGACCCGCATATGCATCCCTGCAGCAAGGTTCCTGGCGTCATGCACGCCTGCGGGCACGATGTGCACGGCACCATCAATGTGGGTGCGGCATCGATTCTGAGCCATCACAAGGACCTGTTCTCTGGTTCCCTGTACTTCTTCATCCAGCCTGCCGAGGAAACGCTGCAGGGCGCGCAACTGTTCCTGCATGACCCCGAGATTGATTTCGACAAGATCGACGACGTTGCGGCGCTGCACTGCTCCGCGGAAATCCCCGCGGGAACGGTTGGCATGCGCTACGGCGCGATTCTGGCAAGTGCCGATGAGGTGCATATCACCATCAAGGGGAAAGGCGGGCATGCCGCCCACCAGCACACGCTCAGGGACCCCGTGGTCGCCTCCAGCGCGGTGGTCATGGCTTTGCAGACCTTGGAGAGCAGGGAAATCAATGCCGCCCACCCGGTGGTGCTGACAATCAGTACCATCCATGGAGGGAAAGCCCACAACATCGTCCCCGACGAGGTGGTCATGACGGGTACTGTCCGGACGCTGGATCCGGAGGACCGCGACCATATGGAAGAGGGCGTGAAACGGATTGCCACCGACGTCGCGAAGGCCTACCGTTGCGAGGCTGAAATCGAGTACATCCGTGGCGTCCCCCCGTTCGTCTGCGAGGACGAATGGGTGGATCGCGCGCGAAGGGCTGGCGCCAAGATGCTGGGGAAGGAGAACGTGCTGACCATGCCATATGCGGCCATGGGTGGAGAGGATTTCGCCTTCATCAAGGAGAAGAAGCCCGGCATTTTCGTCCGTCTCGGTTCCCGTACTCCGGGTGGTCCTTATGGATCGGCGCATTCGTCGACCTTTTACAGCGACCCGAAGTCCATCCCGACCGGCATGCTGATGATCATCGGCATTGCTTCGGAGTATTTTGGGTTCCCAGCTGGAAAGTATTGATGGATTGTGCCAGACTATCGTGCAAATATGGCGACTATTGAGGGAGGAATCAAATGAAAAAAACTCTTAGTGTGCTGTTGGCCTTGACTTTGTTGGTCTCAAGTGTCTTCGCGCAGGGAAACACGGAAGGGAATGCTTCATCGCCGAAACGTTTGACCTTCGGGACTAGCTCGAGCGGAGGCAACTTCTACTTGGTCGGAGGTGGTCTTTCCACGTTGATCAACAACAAGCTTGGAGACAAGTTCATTGTGACTGCCGAGGAGACCGGTGGTTCTACCGCGAACCTTGCCGGCATCGAGCAGGGTGAGATGGATTTGGGCATCGCCATGACCAGTGCTATTTCCCAGGGTCTGGACGGGACTGCGAAGTGGTCTGGCGGCAAGAAGATGGAGAATGTCCGCGGACTGCTTCCGCTGTATCCTTCCTATATGACCGTCTATACGCTCGCCTCCAGTCCGATCAAGACCTTGAAGGATTTCAAGGGACACATCGTCGGTCTTGGTTCAAAGGGTGCTGCTATGGACTCCGTGTTCCGCGAGGCGCTCCCCAGCATGGACGCGGCTCCCGGGACGGTCTTCAATGATGGACACAGTGCCACTGCCACCGCGGTCGGACAGGGACAGGTCGATGCTGCCTTGCTCTTCTCGCTGCCTCCGTTCGCGGCCATCGCCGAGCTTGAGGCTAGCCACAGCCTGCGCTTCATCCCGCTGACTCAGGACGAAATCAATTACCTGACCACCAAGTATCCTTTCTATTCTCCGGCTGTCATGCCGAAGGGTTCCTACAAAGGTGTGACCGAGGATGTCCCGACCGTCAGCGAATGGAACATGCTCGTCTGCTCTGCCAAGCTGAGCGAGGATGATGTCTATGCCATCGTCAAGATGTTGCTGGAGAACAATTCCGACCTGGTTGGCATCTATAAGGGCTTGAGCTACGCCACCGCCGACAACGAGAAGTTCTTCAACCTTCCGTTGCATCCGGGTGTCGTCAAGTACCTGAAGGAAATTGGAATCGAAGTTCCGGCCAATCTGATTGGATGACCTTTTCGTAGCAAGGCAGAGGCGGGTATAGCCTGCTTCTGCCTTTGCCATATCATACCCCTTTTATTGGAGTTTCTATGGAACAGTCCAAAACGATTTACGCGCGTGTCGTCCAGTATACGATTCTATTCGTCTCGCTTCTGGCCATCGCGCTCCATGTCGGCAACTTCACCGTCTTCACCCTGCCGAGCATCAAGTTCTACGCATGGCATATCATGATTGGCCTTGTGCTGGTCTATCTCTACTATCCCTTGGACCGGAAGCATCCGGAGGGGAGCGGGACATACCATGCGATCTGCCATGTCCTTGATTGGATTGTCATCGCCCTTGTCGTGGGCATCAGTGCCTGGGTCATCCTGAATTTCGAAGCGTACTCGCAGGACATGCAGAATGGCATCGTCACCGACCAGATTTTCTGGTTCGGCATCATACTTTCCCTGATTGTCCTGGAAGCAGCCCGCCGTGTGCTTGGAGTCGTTCTCCCGATCATCGCCATCCTTGCGGTGCTCTACGCCTTGCTTGGCGCCTATATTCCCGGCCTGTTCGGGAACCGTGGGTACTCGCTGCACCGTGTCGCCCTGGCCCTCTTCAGTGACCGTGGCATCTACGGCATGCCGACGGGAACCTGCGCGAACAACGTCTATCTGTTCTTGATGTTCGCCGCGTATCTGAATGCATCCGGAGCTGACGTCATCTTCCAGAACCTCGCCATCGCCTTGGCTGGAAAGCTTCGTGGCGGTCCCGCGAAGATGTCGGTTGTCGCCAGCGCCTTCTTCGGTACCATCAGCGGTAGTTGTGTCGCCAACGTCGTCTCGACGGGAAGCTTTACGATTCCCCTGATGAAACGTAACGGCTACAGCTCGGCGACAGCGGGAGCCGTCGAGGCTGTCAGCTCCACCGGTGGACAGATTATGCCCCCGATTATGGGCGCGGCGGCCTTCGTGCTGGCTGATGTCGCGGGCATTCCCTATGCCACTGTCTGCGTCGCGGCTATCGTTCCGGCCTTGATGTACTACATCTGCTTGTTCAAGATGGTTGACCTTGAGGCGGTGAAGGACCAAATCCGCGGACTTGATCTTTCCACGATTCCCCCAATTCGGGAAAGCCTAGGCCGCAGCCTGAAGCTCTTCATTCCTATCGCGGTCCTGTTGGTGCTGATGCTGGGTCTGAACATGAACCCGATGACCAGCGCCGTCTATTCGACCATCGCCATCATCATCTGCGGGGTGTTGGACAAAAAGGATCGGCTGACTGGCAAGCGCTTCATCGCTGGCGCGGTGGGTGCGGGGCGTTCGCTTTGCTCGGTCATGACCGCTTGCGCGACCAGCGGTATTGTCGTCGGTATCTTCTCCATGACCGGCTTGGGGTTGAAGTTCTCCAACATGATCGTGCAGATTGGCGCCCACAACCTGGTGCTGTCGCTCATTCTCTCGATGCTTGTCTGCGCGGTGCTTGGCATGGGTCTTCCTACCACTGCCGCCTACATAGTCGCCGCGACCGCGGTCGCCCCTGCGTTGACCGGACTGGGAATTGCCGTATTGCCAGCCCATCTGTTCTTGTTGTACTTCGCCTGCATCTCTGCCATCACTCCGCCGGTCGCCGTTGCCTCGTACGCCGCGGCAGGTATCGCCGAGGAGAACCCGATGCGGGTCAGCCTGACCGCTGTCAAGCTGGGAATCGTCGGTTTCATCCTTCCGTTCGCCTTTGCCTTTAATCCGGAATATCTGGTACTGAACCAAGGATTGAAGACGGTGCTGATGTTGCTCTGTGCCTGGGTTGTCTCCAATTCTGTCGCCATCGGACTGCAGGGATATATCGAAAAAAAGCTGAACTGGGGGATGCGTCTCGTGTTCTTGGTGATTGCCGCTATGGCAATCACTCCGTATGTGATTCCCTCGCTAGCTGCAATCGTACTCTTCGCCATTTTCTATTATGTTCCTGAAATCCAGGCAAGAAGAACCCATACCAGAGTCGCCATCGATGTATAACGCATAGCGAGGCCATCCTTCCGGGTGGCCTCGTTTGCAAAGTTCCGATACTGCTTTTTGAGAAGCCGTCATGCAAACAACCGTTCCCTATCAATTTGGAAGAAACGAGAAAGGTAGCGCGGTTTGCAAGTATGACAAAGCAACAAAAAGCGCATGCTTTGCCACAAGCACAGGGCTGTGGTATCCTTGAGCCATGAGCAAGCAACTTCTTCCCATCATGACGGCGAACGGCTCGTTCGAGAATCTCCGGCGAGGGGGCTACGTGTATGTGGACAAGACATCTTATCTGCATTCCCTTGTCCGGCAGGAAGGCAACATGTTCTTTCTTTCCCGTCCCCGCCGTTTCGGGAAGACGCTGACGGTGTCCACCTTGGAGGCGGTCTTCCAAGGAAAGCGTGAGCTGTTCAAAGGCCTCGCCATCGATTCTCTGGACTACGACTGGAAGACCTATCCGATCATCCACATCGACTTCGGGAAATGCGACGAGCAGAGTCCGGAAGGCCTGGAGGCGTGGCTGCGTATCGCCGTGCAGGAGAATGCGGAAAAGAACCACGTGGAACTAGGGAAAAGGGATCGCGGGTATTTGCTTCTGGACGACCTGATCCAGAGGCTTGGCAGGCAAGGGAAAGTGGTTGTCCTGGTCGACGAGTACGACAAGGTGCTGTCGGACAACGTCTTCTCCCCCGAGGTAGAGAAGCTGCGGCAGGTGCTGGGGGGCTTCTACCAGGTGCTGAAGGCGAAAGGGGGGTTGCTCCGTTTCGTCTTCATCACCGGTGTGACGAGATATGCGATGGTGAATGAGTTCTCCGGCCTGAACAACCTGAAGAATCTGAGCCTGTCGCCTGTGTACGCGACGATGCTGGGCTATACCCAGAAGGAACTGGAAGGGAACTTTGCCGGCTATATCGAACAGGGGATCAAGGACACGGGGATGGGCCGCGAGGCGTACCTTGCCAAGGTGAGGGAGATGTACGACGGCTACCGGTTCGCCCCGGGATGCGAGACGGTGTACAACCCGGTGTCGGTGGGCCTGTTCTTCTCGAATGGCCGCGGGCAGGATTTCAACGACTACTGGATCGAGACAGGCAGCTCGAAGCTGGTGATGGACATGGCCGGTTCGGTGGACCTTGACGTGACGGAGGACCTGAAGGATGGCATGGGCGCCGACGCGCTCAGCTCGTTCGACGTGGCGGAGCTGAGCCAGGCCGAAGGGGATATGGACAAGGTGCAGGCGTTCCTGTTGCAGACGGGGTACCTGACCATGGGCGGCTACGACGAAGAGCTTGGGGTGTACTACCTTCGCTTTCCGAACAAGGAAGTGCAGGAGGCCTACTACCGGAACCTTCTGACCCGGTGGTGCTCGAGGGAATCCGGGGTAGTGATCCGGAACCTGGTGGTCGCCCTGCGGAAGGGGGACACGCAGGGATACATGGGGACGCTGACGGCGATCTTCGCGTCGGTGCCGTACCGAGCGG
>JAQYHB010000031.1 GCA_028722305.1 Spirochaetales bacterium | reverse complement strand
ATTGGCCGAATCCAAAAGCTGCCTTGGCAGCAGGCTGGTGAAGTGGTGCGAGAGGCGGAACGTTCGTGGGCGCAAGCCTGGCCGGTACCATGCCCTTATAGGGCTGGAGCAAACCACCGGCTTGCCGGTGGTTGTGATTTGGGGAAAAACGCAAAGTGTGGTGTGACAAACACCAGGAAAGGACTACCCAAAGCGGAAAGCGCACCGTTTCTTGGGAATTAATTAAAGCAACCGCTGTATATTATTGAGCCAAAAAATGCGGGAATCAGGCAAATTTCGATGAAAATGAGTTAATCATGCAAATCAAGGCCAATAAAACTGAGAGATACATAAATAAATTCAAAGAATTTGCTTTTGTTGACACTGAAACATCGTTTCAATAGCATCGTCTCCAGAGGTGAGTGCCTATGTATGATTTGGATGCGTTTATGAAGGAGCTGCAACGGAAGAACCCCGACCAGCCCGAATTCATCCAGGCGGTGCGCGGAGTGCTTTCCAGCATCATCGACCTGGTCAACGCCAACCCGGTGTACGAGAAGAACCGTATCCTGGAGCGTATGACGGAACCCGACAGGATTTTGCAGTTCCGTGTCGAATGGGAGAACGACAAGGGAGAACTGGAAGTCAACCGCGCATGGAGAGTCCAGTTCAACAACGCGATCGGACCATACAAAGGTGGCACTCGGTTTGCGAAGGACCTGACCTTGGGAACATTGAAGTTCCTGGCTTTCGAGCAAACCTTCAAGAACAGTCTGACCACACTTCCCATGGGCGGGGGCAAAGGTGGTTGCGACTTTGATCCCGCAGGCAAAAGCGACCGGGAAATCATGCGTTTCTGCCGCGCCTACATGATGGAGCTGCAGAAATATATCGGGCCGGATACCGATGTCCCTGCCGGAGACCTTGGCTGCGGGGGGCGCGAGATTGGCTACATGTATGGCATGTACAAGCAGATCAAGACCGAGAACACCGGCGTGCTCACGGGAAAGGACATGAGCTTCGGTGGCTCGATCCTGCGGCCGGAGGCTACCGGCTATGGTGCCATCTACTTCGCCGAGGAGATGCTGAAGGACCGTGGCGACAAGCTCGAGGGCAAGCGCCTTGCCATCAGCGGCTATGGGAATGTCGCTTGGGGTGTCGCCAAGAAGGCATCCCAGCTGGGGGCGAAGGTCGTCACCCTGAGCGGACGCAAAGGGTACGTACTGGACGAGAAGGGTGTCGGTACCCAGGAGAAGTGGGACTTCCTTGAGGCGCTCCGCGCATCGAATACCGGCAATGTGGAAGCGTATGCCAAGCGCTTCGGCGCCAAGTTCTTCCCTGGCGAGAAGCCCTGGGGAGTGAAGTGCGACATGGCGTTTCCTTGCGCCAGCCAGAACGAGCTCGACATCGAGGATGCCAAGAAGCTGGTCGCTGGCGGATGCAAGTATGTCGTCGAGTCAAGCAACATGGGGGATACGCCTGAGGCAGTCGCATACTTCCAGACACACGGCGTGTCCTTCGCTCCCGGCAAGGCGGCCAACGCGGGCGGTGTCGCCTGTTCGGGCCTGGAGATGAGCCAGGACGCCATGCACTATCGCTGGAGCGAGGCGGAAGTGGATGAAAAGCTTCATGAGATCATGCAGTCCATCCACAAGGCCTGCGTCGATTATGGCCGCAGGGCGAATGGTACGGTCGACTATGTGCGGGGTGCCAACGCCGCATCCTTCAAGCATGTGGCCGACACCATGCTGAAGCTTGGCTATTGACGAATACAGCAATGGGGAAGCACACGCTTCCCCTTGCAAGCATCCTGTTCCGCGTGAAAGGTCAATGGTGGAAAAGCCTGATCTTGTTGCAGACCATGACCATGCCATACTGGTCGCACGCCTCAAGCACCAGGTCGTCGCGTAGCGATCCCCCTGGCTGGACAATGTAGCCGACACCGCTCATATGGGCGCGGTCGATGTTGTCGCGGAAGGGGAAGAAGGCATCGCTTGCAAGCGAGACACCGGTATGCGCTGACAAGATCTGCCGCTTTTCCTCCCAGCTGTACTTCTTCGGCTCCTCGGTGAAATAGCTCCTCCAGTCATTGCTTTCGGGGTGCTCGGCAAGGAACTGCTCGACCGCGTTGTCCTTGTCGTTGCGGGAAAGGTCGTCCCGGTAGGGGAGGTGGAGCGCTCGTTCGCTCTGCCGCAGGAACCAGCGGTCGGCCTTGTCGCCAGCAAGGCGGGTGCAGTGGATGCGGCTCTGTTGTCCGGCTCCGACACCGATGGTCTGGCCGTGATAGGCATAGCAGACCGAATTGGACTGGGTGTACTTCAAGGCAACCATGGCGACAATCAAGTCGCGCTTCGCCTCATCGGGAATCTCCTTCTTCCAGGTGACGACCGGCTCCAGCGCAGATTCATCCAGCTTGGCGTCGTTGAAGTGCTGCTCGAAGGTGATCCCATAGATTTCCCGATGGTCGAGTTCCGGGCGCCGGTAGTCCGGGTCGATCTGCAGGATGCAGTATTGCCCCTGCTTTTTCTGCCTCAGGAGTTCCAAAGCCTCCGGCTCGAACCCGGGCGCGATGACGCCATCGCTGACCTCGCGCTTGAGTACCTTCGCGGTGGAGAGGTCGCACACATCCGAAAGGCTGACGAAATCCCCGAACGAGGACATCCGGTCCGCTCCACGTGCGCGGATATAGGCGACGGCAAGCGGGCTTGGCTTGCTTTTCGCTGAAAGGAAATACATCTCCCGTTCAGTCGTGGTGAGCGGTACCGATACCGCGGCGCCGGCCGGCGAGACATGCTTGAAGCTAGCCGCGGCAGGCAGGTGGAGGTTCGCCTTGAGCTCGCTGACAAGCTGCCACCCGTTCAGCGCGTCCAGCAGGTTGATGTACCCGGGCCTTCCATTCAGCACGGCGAAGGGAAGGTCGCTGCCGTCACGCATGAAGACACGCGCGGGTTTCTGGTTCGGGTTGCATCCGTATTTCAATTCGAGTGCTTGCATCTCAGTCTCCCAAATGCTTGTTGTACATGTGCTGCCAGAACGGGTCGATCCGCCTGACAACCAGAGAAATCCTGTTACGGGAATCCAGGCTTACCCAGAGCTGGCTGCCGATTTCGCTGATAGTTCCCGGCACAGCGACGTGGCGGGGTTCTCCCGCCCAGGAGGGAAGGGGGTTGCCATCGGTGACATAGGTGGTGAGGTAGCGGGCCTCGCCGGGAGCGTAGCCATAGGAGAAGAAATCCCGCTCGCATCCGCCATTCTCCGGATCCCTCCGGAGAATGCTCATCTCAAAACCCTCTTTTCCCAGCAACGCGCTGATACGAGGCGTGTAGGAGGGTGCGTCTGGCTCGTAGGTGCGTTGGCAAAGCGCGCCGCGGAAGGTACCGGCATCAAGGATGGTCCGGGTCTGGTCTCCGTTGGTGACAAGCACCCCGCCATCCAGCTCGCCCACGCACTGGTATATGATCAACGAGGGGTCCTTGACCTTCGAGGCGTCAAAGGGTGCGGTGAACACCTTGCGCCCCTCAGCCCTTAGGATCCGGTTCTGGCTGTTCTCCGACCTGCCCATGATGAAATAGGCGAAAAAGCGATGGCCTTGCTCCGTCATGCCGGCAACGATGCCGCGGCCCGGATAGCGATTGCCCCGAAGGGCATCGAAAAGTGTGGTAGCCATATGCCCCATCCTATCGTAATCGGCAACCGGCAATCAATGTGGACTGGCTACTGGAGCTGGATCTGGTAGATTTTCTTGGCTTTCTGGGACTCTTTCGGATGACTGGCGCGGTCCTTCTCAATCAGCGCGTTGATATAGCCGCTCATCGAGCTCCCTTTGGACTGCTTGCTCATCAGGTTGCAGTAGATGATGTTCTCCTCGCTCAGACGGATGGTGGTGGTCCTGACCTGCTCCGGGTCCGCCTGGATTGTGGAAGCGCGTCCGCGACGACCCGGTGTCTCCGCCGGCAGCTCGGTCGTTTGCTCGAGAGGGGTCTCGCTTTGCGTCCATGCCTGCATCAGACTTTTTTTCATTTGAGCTTCTCCTCCACTTCGTCGACAAAGTTCGCGTAATCCTGGGTGACCGCCGCCTTTGGCGCCAGATCGAAGAGCGAAGTCTGTTGCGCTTGGCTGACCTCAACCTGCACGCTCTGCCTGATCGTCGTCTTGAACACCTCGGTCTTCATGTGGCCGGCAATCTGCCCGAGCGTCTCCCTGGCCTCTTTTCCCAGCTTGGTCCTGACATTGTAGCGAGTGAGCAGAATGCCAAGGATTTTCAGGCCGTGGTTCTCGCTTTGCTTCACCTCGTCGATGGTTTCCGCGAGCGCGGCCAACCCCTGGATTGAGAAAGCCGCTGCGTTGACAGGGATGATCAGATAATCGGCTGCAATCAGCACATTCCACGAAAGGATGCCGAGGGTCGGAGGTGCGTCGATGATGCAGTAGTCCCAGCCACGGGTTTTCTTGATCGCGGTGCGGAGGATTTTCATGGTTCCAATCCCCACATAGGTGCGGTCGGCGCTTGCCATCATGATGTTGTTGGCGACCAACGCGCCGTGATGGCGGGTGTAGCGGATCGCCTCTTGCACGGTGCATTTCTTGTCGAACAGATCCTTCAGTGTCTTGATGTCGGGATCGTCGGGGTTCACCCCTGTCTCGTAGGTCAGGTTTCCCTGGGGATCGGCGTCAATCAGAAGAACTTTCTTCCCTTTGCGCACAAGTCCGGCAGCCAATTCGCCACTCGTCGTGGTCTTTCCCACACCACCTTTCTGGTTCATTACCGCAATCGTGATCATGAAACCATCATAGCTGTTCGCCAGCAGTTTGTAAATAAATGATAATGTTTATTTATTAAATAAGAAATATAAACATAAAACCGGGAAAGTCATCTTCTCCGGCGATGTTGGGCGGTTTTCACCCACGTGATTGCTTCTTGGCGTTTTTGCGATAGATCATCGGCGTAATCCCCATGATTCTCTTGAAGGTGTTGTTGAATGCGCTTTCGTTGGAGAAGCCGCAGCACTGGGTGATCTCCCCGAGTGTCATCGCGCTTGCCTTGAGCAGGTAGCTCGCGGTATACACTCGAAGCTTGATCAGGTATTCGTGCGGGGTCATGCCGCAATCCTCGTTGAAGGCACGGATGAAATAGAAGGTACTCAGCCCTACCATCTTCGCGAGGTCCTCGACGGCGATCCGCTCGTTCAGGTGAGCGCAGACATAGTCATAGACTACATCGAATTTCTGGCTTCCGACTTCCGTGGTGAAGTATCCGACCAGGGTGGCCAGCTGTTGGTTGATCAGCTTGTTGTCGGGCTGTCTGCCCTCCCTAAATGGAGTCAGCAGCGCCAGGAAGCAGGGAAGCGCCTCCTCTTTCGCCACCGAAATGGTCTTCACCCGTAGAGCGTTGAAAAAATCCTGCTGTTGGGTCCCCTCGAAGACAATACTATAATACTCGATGCCACGGTTGGTGCCGAACGAAGGCCGGTCGTACCCATTCATCAGGATCATCTGCCCGGCATGCATGTAGGTGGTCGTGTTGTTTTGTGTAATGTATCCATCTCCCTGCACGACAAGAAGCAACACAAAACCGTCAACAGAGAACTCACTCACCGAATACTGGTCTGGCACTGTGTAGTGGGCGACGCTGATCAGCCGGAAAAATGGGTTTGGAGCGAGTAATGTCCTATGATAAAGGAAAATCTCCGAATCTGTTGTAACGCCTTTCTCTAAAATCCTCATGACCTTATTGTGCCCTTGAATAGGAAAGGATTCAATGGAGCGACCCAGCAAGAATCGCAAACTTTGTGTATTTTCTTTGTTGTCCCCGCGTCAGCCTTGGCGCCATGCGGGATGTTTTTCGAGGAAAGCGGAAACGCCGGGGGGGTCACGCTCTTGAGTTGTGAAAAAAGTGACGGTACTTTTGATTGCAGGAGGGTTGTCAATTTGCGTACTCGTCTCGTTATATTGGACATGGGTGGGGTCATCGCAAGGAACGTGCAGGTCGATCCAGAACTGACCCATTTCCTGGGTTTCCCACAGTCCTCCCTGAAGGATGTGCATAAGGCCCTTTGGCTTCCGATGCAGGCCCTTTGCGCGGGACTGATCGATGAGGCTGAGTTTTGGGACCTGTTCGGCCTTTGGACCGGAAAGGATCCAAAAGCTCCGACGGATGGGCTGTTCTGCCAATTCTTCCATCCGAGTCTGGATGAAGCGGCCTTACAGGTGGTCGGCAAGCTCCGCTCGCAGGGAATGCGGGTTGTCTGCGGGACCAACGTGATACCATCTCATTTCACCTACCATCAGCGCCATCACCAATACGATTGCTTCGACGCGGTCTACTCGTCACCGCAACTCCACGAGAACAAGCCTTCCCCCGCTTTCTATCTTGGCATCTGCGAGAAGGAGGGCGTGGAACCTGACGCTGTCTTCTTCGCAGATGACAGCGAGCAGAATGTCGAGGCGGCGAAAGGCCTCGGCATGCACGCGTATCTCTATACGGACGCGAAGCAGCTCGAAAGTGCGTTGAGGCAAGAGAACATCCTCCACTAATTCTCCTCGTCCAGCCTGAAACTCCGATAGGCCATTGCCTCCGCCAGACAGGATTGATCGACCGTCATTTTCCCATCCCATTCGGCAATGGTCAGGGCGATTCTCGCCATCGAAAGCCTGCCCCGAGGGGTTAGCTGGCCAAGGTCAATGCTCCTCGAAGCCTTGAGCGCTGTTTGGGAGCACATCTGCAAAGCGGGACGGTGGCTCAGGCACCGGTTCATCCGTTCCTTCCAGTCTGGAATCTGGGTATCGATATGGGTCGACCAATCCTCCCTGGGCCGCAGTCGGACTTTCAGGTCGAACCGGTCGAGCAACGGGATGCCGACGGCATGCCAATACTGGCGTTTTTCCCTCTCGCTACAGATGCAGGTGTATCCCTGTTGTCCTGTCGCCGCGCAGGGGCATGGGTTCATGGCTGCCTGAACCAGAAGGTCCGGGTTGTCGTCCATTTCCGTTCGGACCGCGCCCAATACCGTTTTCTGGAGGGACGGCAATTCATCCAGGATCAGCCTTCCGCCCGCGACAAGGGAGAATACCCGGTGCTCCAACAGGTATTTCGCGGACATGGAACTCCGTACCCAGAAATCGACCGTATCCTCGAGGAAATCCGCTGCCTCGGAAAGAAGAAAGGTCTTCCCGCAGCCTGGCGGACCGACAAGCAACAGGTGCAGGCGCCCGGCGAGGGAGAGCAGGAGGGCTCGCTTTGCCGTCTCGATTCCATGGACATGACGCAGCGGGTATTGTCCGCCATATGGTCCCGGTTTATACGCGAGCAGCTGTCGTATCGCGTCGAAGACCGTGGAGCACCTGCGGATCTGGGGAAACGACGTCTTCGTTTCCATCGGCATCAGGATCAGGTCGCACTGATACCGTCTCGCGACCTGCCCGAATTGGTAGGGAGGGGAGCTGAAGGCCAGCTTTCCCTCGAGGTTTCCCTTGCCCACGACCAGGACGGAAAAGGAAAGCCCAAGCGTCGCCGTCCGCATGGCGATCGCGAGCGCGAACCCAAGGTCCTCGGGACCGACATGTTGCGATAGCAGGCATCTTCCGGAGGCCTGCCGGCCAAGCAGGTTCCTCATGACGTTCCTGAGTTCCCGGTTCTCGTGTTCCGAGTAGGAGGTACAGGTGATGGTGGCAGGGGACTCCTGCCAAGAAACGAGAGCAGCGTCAGGGAATCGATTGTGGACATATACATAGATACGCATACCTAGGAATACCGGTATTCGCCACGTTTCCTTCCACAAAAAATAATTTCAAAATTTCTTTTGCGACGGAAGTGCAATCCGTGCAAGCAGATAGAGTGTTTTGCCGGGGTGGCCGGGAAAAAATCGGGGGGAAAGTGCTGGACAAGGAGGCGGGAAAGGCGTATAGTCACGAGCTGTTCGCCGGTTGGGGCGGGCGCGG
>JAQYHB010000030.1 GCA_028722305.1 Spirochaetales bacterium | reverse complement strand
ATTTGCGGATAAGGTTTTCCCTGTCCGTGTTTTGCGCCAGCACTCCCTCTCTCTCGGCCATCGCCACCCCGCTGTCCTTCCTGGTCAGCAGGTCGTCGTAGGCGCGGATGATGTCGTCGGTCAGGGTGACCCCGTGGGTCTTGCTGAAGAGAACCTTTTTGCCTCTTGCCGGTATCCATTTAAGGCCGAGTCTGATAGGATTGGGGCCATAGGAACAATCATGGCATTGAATCAGTTTTCACGCAGCCAACTGTTGCTTGGCGCCGAGAATATGGAGAAGCTGCATCAGTCGAAGGTCGCCATCTTCGGCATTGGGGGTGTTGGCGGCTACTGCGCCGACGCGTTGGCACGGACCGGCGTCGGTTCTTTTGTGCTGGTTGATGACGACAAGGTCTGCCTGACCAACATCAACCGCCAGGTGGTCGCCTTGGTCTCCACGGTGGGCAAGTACAAGGCCGAGGTGATGGCACAGAGGATCCTTGACATCAACCCGCATGCCAATGTGGAAATCCGCAAATGTTTCTACCTTCCCCAGAATGCCGGCGAGTTTGATTTCAGCGAATACGACTACGTGGTGGACGCAGTCGATACCGTCACAGCGAAGCTCCAAATCATCATGGAGGCCCAGCGCTGTGGAACTCCGATCATCAGTTGCATGGGGGCGGGAAACAAGCTCGATCCCACCCAGTTCCGGATTGCCGATATCTACAAGACCAGCGTCTGTCCGCTGGCAAGGGTGATGCGGCGCGAGCTGCGCAAGCGGAATGTCAAACATTTGAAGGTTCTTTATTCCACCGAACCGCCCATCAGGCCTTTCGAGGATATGGCGATCAGTTGCCGCTACCACTGCGTATGTCCTCCGGGTTCCACCCACAAGTGCACCGACCGACGTGATATCCCGGGAAGCGTTGCCTTTGTCCCCTCTGTCGCTGGTTTGATTATCGCCGGGGAGGTGGTGAAGGATCTATGCAGGAAACCCTTGCGGCAAGAACCAAAGGAGTAATCCGGAAGCAGGCAAAAGTCCTTTTTCATTTGCCATCCGGATTTGCCTTTTGAAGCAAGGGAAGGATATTCGCCAGCTGTGCCGCTTGGACGCTGTTGAAAGCTTTCTCCGAGAGATGAGTATAGATATCGGAGAGTTGCTCGCTGGAGTGGCCGATGGTCAGGCGGAGGACATATTCGTCCACGGATCCACGTAGCAGGGTGTTCGCCATGTGGCGGAATGAGTGGAAGGTGATGTACCTGCGTTCGATTTCTTCGGGCGGGATGATTCCGCTTTCCTTGAGGCAGGAATGAAAAATCTGGCAGAAATAGTGCGATGATGCATGGCCTCCGTTCTTCTGGCTCCAGAAGACAAGTGTTTCTTTGCATCGATACGGATTCGTGTGGGCGAACGCAAGCAGTTGGTCACAGAGGAATTGCGGGCAGGGCACGACACGGGTTTTCTTTCCCTTCGGGCTTTTCGTGCCTTGCTGGTCGGCATAGGCCCGGTCGACCACAATCAATCCGGGCTTGACTTGCTCGGTGGTCAGCGCCCGTAGTTCTCCACTGCGCATGCCTGTGAACAAGGCGAGCGCAGCAGAGAGATAGAGGCGGGGATTGCTTTGCTGTTTCGCGTACGCGAGGTAAGAGGAGACCTCTTCATCCGTCATGATGCCACGTACCCGTGGTTGCGCCTTGATTGGCGTGACCTCCAGCATGGTGGTGGGGGGAATGTCCCCACGCCGTTGCGCTTCTCGCAGCGCCATCATCACAGCCTGCATCGCCATGTTGACCGTTCCTTTGGAAAGGGTAGTCTCTTTCACCAGCCGGAATTGCAAGTCCTCAAGCTGTTTCAGTGAGACATCGCTCAGCAGGGTATCCTTCTCCAAGAGCGGTACCACGTGCGTATCGACGAGATTCTTCCTGGTGTGCATGTAGTCTTTCGAGATTCCTTGCGGATCAAGCAACAGTCTTCTTTGGATATAGGTGCTCGTATCCCAATCGAAGAAACGGGAAAGATAAGCAGCAAGTTCTTGGGTGGTACCCGAAACGCTTTTCTTCCCAAAGATAATGTCCCGTTCAAGCGCCTGCGCGCAGATCGCCTCTGCCTCGCTCCTCCTCGTGACCGGCGTGGGTGAGTGGTCTCCAAGCTGTTTCTTTAAGACTTCCACGCTTTTCTTATTGGTGCGTTTCCCAGTCTTGGGATTCCTGAACAGTGCGTACCAATACATGCGCTCTCCATGCGGAACTCTGCATAACGTAAAAGATGCTTTGGCCATCAGCACCCCCTCCAGAAGACTTTCTCTTTGTTTGTGCAATTTACTGTTCAATCGACAGGATTAATTCGTTTATTACATCAATCAAATTTGGTTTATATTTTATTTTATATAAAGATATTATCATGTTTAATCCTTCCAGACAAGTACTTACTTGTTATGAGTAAGTATATAGAAATATACGTGTATAAAATTGATATAAATAAAATTTGTATAAGATAAAGAATATTCATTTTTTAAAAAAATAATATTCATATTATTTGCAATATTGCTATTATGGAATATTACGTAATAATTTATTGTAATAAATGAAATAAATTATTACGTATGTCTTTATCGTATAAACTGAAATTCCAACTTATTGAAAATATATGCAAAGTATTTTTATGCTTATTATGAAATATAAAATTAATAAATATGATTAGTTATAATCTAATAAAATATTTTTATTATTAATACATATTAATAGTAAATATTTTTCATATTATTTGTATAATTCATTTTAATTAAATAAAATAAATAAAACATTGCAAATATTGACAAAACTTCTAAATGTGTCATAAACCATTTTGTAACACATGTCCGAGTTTTGGGCGGATGGTAAAAAAGGAAGATGAATTCAATGCCAGCATATCCTTTTATCAAGGGAAACCCGTTGGCTCCCCTTGACGAGTATCGCGGAAAAGCATTCCCTGGGCAGTGGCCCACAATCGTTGAGATGTTCGAGCTTTCTTGTCGGAGATTTCCGAACAATGCCTGTTTCACTTCGATTTTCCCGGAACGGGAACACTATACCTATGCGGAAGTGCACGAACGAGTCCGCAAGCTTGGCAACTACCTTGTGAAGCGATGCGGGATACAAAAAGGCGACAAGGTCGCCGTCAGCGGAAAGAACAGCCCGCAGTGGGCGATTGCCTATCTTGCGATCCTGGAGAGTGGAGCGATTGTCGTCCCCTTGGATTTCGGACTCCATGACAGCGACATGGAACGTCTGCTCAAGTTCGCTGAGGTCTCCTATCTCTTCATTGACAGGGAAAGAATCCGGAATATCGACGCGAACGGTTCCGTCGGGCTGAAAAGCAAGTTCTCGTTGGAGAAGGGAGATCCTGCCTATCCCTACCTTTTTGACCTTGTGGAAGAAGAAGATGTCCCTCGCTATCACGCGAATGAATACGATACTGCCGCAATCCTTTTCACCAGCGGTACCACCGGCACTCCCAAAGGGGTCATGCTCAGCCACCGCAACATCATCAGCGATACCTTTCTGGTGACCTACTACATGCCGCTCTTTGAGGATGACGTGTTCTACGTTATCCTCCCGATCCACCATGCCTACACCATGACCGCAGTGTTTATGGAGACCATTTCCGTCGGCGCCTCGGCTGTCTTCGGCAAGCGCCTTGCCGTCACCCAGATGCTGAAGGAACTGAAGGATGGAAAGGTGACCATGCTGCTTGCCGTGCCGATGCTCTACAACAAAATGATCAAGGCGTTGATGGAGGGCATACGAAAGAAGGGAATCGTCGTCTATGGAGTCGTACGAGGACTGATGACCTTCTCTGGCGCTTTCAAGAAGCTGACGGGAATCAACATCGGCAAGCATCTGTTCAAGGGCATCCTTTCCCGGGTCTCCATGGACACCAACCGCATCTGTATCTGTGGCGCGGGACCGCTGCCGGAAAGCACCTACCGTCTCTGGAACCAGCTTGGCATCGATTTCGTGGAAGGGTATGGCCTGACCGAGGCAAGCCCGATCACCAACCTGAACCCGCCCTGGCATTACAAATATGACGCGGTCGGCACCATCTTTCCCCAAGAGGAAATCAAGATTGTTGATCCGGATGAGAATGGCAACGGAGTCATGTACATCAAGGGCCCGAACGTCATGCAAGGCTACTACAAGAACCCTGAGGCGACCAGGGAGGTCCTTACCGAAGACGGATGGCTGAACACGGGTGACGTCGGACACCTGGACGCCAACAACTTCTTCACGATTACCGGGCGCAAGCGTTCGATCATCGTCACCGAAGGAGGCAAGAACGTCTTCCCCGAGGAAATCGAGGACAAGTTCCAGCTCTTCGACGAGATCGGCATCATCGCCATCATCGGCTACACGGTCGACAAGAACCTGAAGACCGAAGGTGTAAGGGCGGTAATCTACCCCGAGCCAAAATACACAGAGAAGATGCGGGAAGAGCATCCGGATGCGTATCAGGACCTGATTCGAAAGCGGATGGAAACGCTGGTGGAGGAGGTGAACAAGGATCTCCATTCCTACCAGAAAATCACCCGTGTGACAGTCACCTACAAGCCGTTGCCGTTGACTACCACGGCGAAGGTGAAGCGCTTCGAGATCAAGCAGCTTTTCGCCGACTGACCAAAAGATACACATTTACAGAAAAAACGGGCCGTCTCATTCCATCGGGACAGCCCGTTTTTTCAGATCCGCATCAAATGGGGAAGCAAGAAACAACTGCTAGCGGTATTGCAGTTCCTTCAGCTCACGGCGCATGGCGCGGTTCTGGTCCCGCTCCTTGATGGTCTCTTTCTTGTCATGCACGTTCTTGCCGCGGCAGAGGGCGACTTTCACCTTGACCAGGTTGCCACGCAGGTAGATTTCAATCGGGACCAAGGTGAAGCCTCGCTCCTCGACCTTGCGTCTCAGGTGCTTGATTTCCATCTTGTGCGCCAGAAGCCTGCGGTTGCGTTTCGGGTCATGGTTGTACAGGTTGCCGAAGGTGTAGGGCTGGATTGTCAGACCGATTAGCGACAACCCCTTGTCATCCACCGTGATATAACTGTCGCCAAAGGAGACCTTCCCCTGGCGGATTGATTTGACCTCGGTGCCGGCAAGGGAGATGCCGCATTCCAGGTCCTCGATGATCTCGTAGTTGAAGAACGCCTTCTTGTTCTTCAGAATCAACTTGAAAGCTGTCTTGTCGATCTTGCCCATTTATCTGTCCATCCAAGCGATGCGAAACCCGACCAGTCCGCTCGCGTCATCCACGCGAATGGTCCCCACCGTATTGCGGCCGCTCTGTGTGCCGGCCATCAATCCGCCCTTGACAATCCTGTCGTTGGAAACCTGGTATCGTTCCTCCAAGGCCATGACCTTCCCGTAATCGGTCAGTCTTGCAAGGGGAATGTAGGGCGTGGAGGTCAACTGCCAGATGGTCCCCAGCATGCCGGTGGCGGTGTCGCTGCCGTCATCCACATACTCCAAATCCTTCTGGCTGGCGCGGTTCCTGCTTGCCATGGCGGCCAGGGACCACTGCGTCTCGCTGGGAAGAAAGACCTGTTTGCCGGTTATCTCGGAAAGCCAGGTGCAGAAGGCGTCGGCGGCTTTGGCGCTCACTCCGGTCACCGCCGTGCTGCTGGGAACAAGGACCGAGGGGTTCTGCCCTGCGAGGTACGCGTCATCCCCGACCGCGCTCTTTTCCCATTCCGGATGCGCCTGCATGAACAGCGCCCATTGATACTGGGTCACCGGAGTCGTTGCGATCGAGAAGGGCTCCGTGGTCACCTGGATTCCGGCACTGCTCTTGTCGCCTGAGCGGTCGCCCATCACAAAGGAGGCCTCGGGGTAGGAGATGCCGCTCTGGGTGAACAGACCAGCGTCCAACGTGGTCCTCTTGCCGGTGATGTCGATGTTGCTGGAGCGGAGACCCGCCTGTCCGTCGCTAGCCTTGGCTGCGTCAAGCGCCGCCGAGAAAAGAGGCGTGGAGACCTGCAAGGAACTTGCCTCGTCCAGCATCTCCTTCGAGCCGATGTACTGTGCCGCCAGGTCGAGCGCGTCGCTGTCGTCGATTCCAAGCGCCCGCATATCCCTGGCAAGATTGGAGTACAGGGGAGGGTAGACACTCACCGGGTCATAGTCGGTGACCGTGCTGTACCGGGCGATTTCCTGCAAGTCGAACCTGAGGACCGCCTGCTTGGCTTGTTCGCTTACCTGGTCGAGCGGGAGGGGATTGTCCTGGTGGTAATGGATCAGCCAGGTCAGGAAAAGGGGATGACCGACGGAGATGGACTGTTCGGAAAGCGTCTGGTCCGCCTTGGTGACTTTGACGGTATGGTTCCCGCTGGGAACGAAGTACTGGTAATCGGCGACGCCTTGGTAGACGCCGTCGATCTCCAGCCCCGCATCGCTGACCGGAAAGGAGAAATTGACGAATTCCCCACCCTTGACGATTCCAGGAAGGAAGCAGACAAGAAAGACGCACAGGACAATGATTATCGTATACAAAACAAGAAGATAGACACCAGGGCGAATCCCAAATACCGGTTTGAGACGCACAGGCTCCACCTCTGGAAGTTCACGGCGCTTTTTCATATTCCCATTCAAGGTACTTTCTGCGTTGTAACTTGTCAACTGCGCCCTGTTGTGGTAGCTTGGTCGGTATGGAAAATTTCCTTTCCTTCATCGAGAGGCGCACGGAAGCCTTCCTGACCCACCGCAAGGCGGTCAAGCAATGGGAGGCCGACCACAAGAAACCCAGGACGTTCCTTGGCGAGCTCTGGGGGTGGATCGACGCCTTGCTTTTCGCCATTGTCGTCGTCATTCTGATCAATCAGTACCTGTTCCAGCTGTTCGTCATTCCATCCCCTTCGATGGTCCACACGTTGGAAATCGGGGACAGGGTCTTCGTCGGGAAAAACAGTTACGGAACCGAGCTGTACTCGGCGGGAAAGAAAATATTCACCGACAACCGCAAGGTCCATCGGGACAACATCATCACCTTCTACAACCCTGAGTACCCCAACAAGGGAGTGGTATTCAACGTCCTGTCCCAGTTCATTTACAGCGGAACCTTCACCTTGGTGAACATCGACCGCAATGAGGATGGATCACCCGCCGAGCGCCTGCTCGTCAAGCGTGCCGTCGGCTTTCCCGGAGAAGTGGTCAGGTTCGACGAGGGAAACGTGAGCATCCGCAAGGCCGGCTATACCACCTACGAGGCGGAGGAGGACTTCCGCTCCGAAGCGGGACTTTCCGCAGCGCCGCATCGCTCGGTCGACTCCGCCGATTACCCGGGCATCAAGGCATGGGGGACTTTGGCCGGATATCGTGACAGCGGCCTGGATATCAACCTGGCTCCCCAGTACATCAAGAACGCTTACCAGTCGACAATGGCGGGAAAGGACTACCCGGACGACTTCTATCAGTTCGAGGAATCCCGGACCAGGGCCATGGCCCTCCTGAATCCCGCCGACAGCGAGGCCCGTAGCGCCTATGCCAAATATGCCAACGGCATCTACGTCGGCAGGGACCAGGTGCTGCCCCTTGGCGACAACCGCGATGACAGCAGGGACGGACGGTATTTCGGCCCGGTCTGGCAGAAGAACGTGAACGGCAGGGTGCTCTTCCGTTTCTGGCCGCTCCATCGCGTTTCCTATCTCGCCAACAAGTAAGATGGTTCCAGCCCTTTATCTGCACTTTCCTTTCTGCACCGCGAGCTGTGCCTATTGCGCCTTCTACAGTGAGCCGATAACCCACTGGAAGGGGATATGGCCGGCCTATGTGGAGCGGATGCGAAAGGAAATTCGCAAGGCGAGGGAGAAGTACGGCGGTTTCGACACGATCTTCCTCGGAGGGGGCAACCCATGCTCCCTTCCCCCTCAGGCGCTTGCCACGTTGCTCGAGGAAGCCGGCGGAAGCCGGGAAACGACGGTGGAGATGAACCCCGAGTCCCTGACCGACGCGTACGAGCCATTGTTCGGCGAAGGGTTGGTAAACCGGGTCAGCATGGGTGTACAGAGTCTGGACGAGAGGACCTTGCGGACCCTCGGAAGGGCCAGTACCCGGAGCCAGACACTTGAAGGAATCTCTCGCCTGAGCCATTTCCAGGAGACGTACCATTTCGCCATCAACTTCGACCTGATTGCCTGTGTTCCCGGCCAGACCATCGCCGACTCGGTGGAGGATGTCAGACAGTTGCTTTCCCTGAGCGACCCCGACCATCTTTCCCTGTACTGCCTGACCCTTGAGCCGGATACCGCTCTTGCGCGCAGGGTAGAAAAAGGCCAACTGCGGATGATTGGCGAGGACGAGCAGGCCGACTACCTGTACACGCTGTGGGACTATCTTAAGGAACATCGCTACGAGCACTACGAGGTGAGCAATTTCGCCAAAGACGGATCGTACTGCCTCCACAACCTGCACTACTGGCACCTTGACCCCTATGTGGGACTCGGAAGCCACGCGGCAGGACGGGAGCCAAGGAGGGACGGAGGGATGGATGCCACGGAGAACAGCCAGGACCTCCGCCAATACGCCGCCGGGGTCGAGGAAAGTGGTTACGCCATCGAGCATCTGACCCGCGAGGAAGAGTGCGAGGAGTACCTGCTTGCCGGCCTAAGGATCGTATGGGGGATCGACAAGGCGCGCTTCCGGTCGCGTTTCGGGCGCTCCTTTGATTCAGTCTTCTCGAAACAGGTTGCGGAAATTGACAGGAACCTCTTCGTCGACGACCCACGCCATTTCGCCTTGACGGAGAAGGGGATGATGGTGCTAGACCACGTGCTCCTTTGCCTTGCACAAGCCTTGTAAGCATCCTTGACCATCTGTCTGTTCGTATAGTACAGTAACGGAGTTAAAATTCTTTTTTCGAAAGAGGTCTCTACATGTCCGGCCATAGCAAGTGGTCTACCATCAAACACAAGAAAGGAATTGCTGACGCGAAGCGCGGTCAGAAATTCACTAAGCTGATTAAAGAGATTTCCGTTGCGGCGAAGAACGGAAGCGATCCCGAGAGCAATGCCGCACTGCGTACCGCCATTCTGAAGGCTCGTCTTGAGAACATGCCGAAGGACAACATCGAAAGAGCCATCAAGAAGGGTTCCGGCGAGCTTGGCAATGCCGTTTTCGAGGAGTTGCAGTATGAAGGTTATGCTCCTGGCGGGGTCGCCATCATCATCCAGTGCCTTACCGACAACAAGAACCGCACCGCAAGCGATGTGCGCTCCACTTTGACCAAGAACGGCGGCTCCCTCGGAGCGACCGGCAGCGTCTCCTACATGTTCACCACCAAGGGTATCATCGATTACGACGCCACCAAGTACACAGAGGACCAGATCATGGAAGCTGCGCTTGACGCCGGTGCCGATGATGTCGTCACCAACGATGGTGTGATCGAGGTCACTACCAGCCCGAGCAACTTCCAGCAGGTGCTCGATGCGATGGAGAAGGCCGGTTTCACCCAAGAGAGCGGCTCCATCGAGATGGTTTCCGACAACCGTGTCGCCCTGGACAAGGAGCATGCCCAGAAGGTCATGAAGATCGTCGATCGTCTGGAAGACCTGGACGATGTCCAGAATGTCTACACGAACCTGGATTTGCCGGATGATTACGAGGATCCTGAAGACTGAGAGATGCTGATTCTTGGAATCGATCCAGGACTCGCGAATACAGGCTGGGGCGTAGTCGATACAAACGGACTGCGTCACCGGCCTGTTTCTTATAGTGTCATCACGACCAGTCCAGACATGACGGAGCAGATGCGCATCCATACGGTCGCTACCGCGATCGGGCAGGTTGCGGACCATTACCATACCCAGTATTGTGGTATCGAGGATATTTACTTCACCCGCTCCAAGGTGGACAAGAATATCACCAACAGCCAATCCGCCATACTGGTAGCCAAGGTCATTGGCGCCATCAGCCACCAGCTGGCGATGCAGCAGATACCCGTCAGGCTCTTTTCCCCCATGACGATCAAATCGACCGTCACCGGGACGGGAAGGGCGGACAAGAACCAGGTACAGCAGATGGTCCGGCTCCTGCTTGGCCTGAAAGAGATTCCGAAACCAGACCATGCGGCTGACGCCTTGGCAGTGGGGCTCACGCTGGCTACCTTTAATATCGCTGGCCAAAGGATGCATGTATGATCAACGCGGTAATCGGGGATGTGGTATCTGTCAAGGATGGCGTGGTGGTCCTTCGCGCCGGCTATGTCGAGTACTCGATGATTGTCAGCGGGCAGACCGAAGGCCATGTCGCCGCCCTTCGGGGTGAGGAGAAGCGGAACGTCAGGCTGCTGACTGTCCTGAGCCACCACGAGGACAGCATGCTGCTCTACGGCTTTTCCGACGAGCTGGAGAGAGAGGCCTTCAACCAGTTGCAGAACGTCAATGGCATCGGTCCCCGCCAGGCCTTGAAGATCCTCAGCGGCATCACCGTCGACAACCTTGCCCGCGCCTTGGACGAAGGCAACGTCAAGTTGCTTTCCACCGTTCCCGGCGTCGGCAGCAAGACCGCGCAGAAGATGATCCTGCAGTTGCGTGGAAAGCTGGTCATCGACGAGGAAGAGGAGAGTGTGGCGAGGTCCCAGAAGAGCAAGCGATTTGTCGCCGTAGCGGAAAGCCTTGCCGCCATGGGGTATGACAGGCGGAGCGCCGACGAGGCTGTCAGCCACGTGGAGAATGAGGCGAAGGAGAAGCTGGAGACCCTGACGATGAACGAGCAGGAACAGCTGGTCTTCCGTCTCGCGTTGAAATATCTTGGGTGATGGAGAACATGACAAGAGCATACGGGAAACGAGGGTACAGCAAGAAGAGCGGCATTTCTCAGACGATGGATAATCCATTCGACGACATCGACCAGGTGGAGCAGGAGCTCTCCGGTGGTCCGTCCGACAAGCAGGATGACTCCTTCGGAAAAATGCCCGCGACCGAACCGGGACTTCTTTCCGGAAAACTCGCCCAGAACGAGGAAGAGGAGCAGGAAAACATCCTTCGCCCCAAATACCTGAAGGATTTTCAGGGGCAGAGCGCGTTGAAGGAAAATCTCTCCATCTTCATCAAGGCCGCGAAAATGCGTGGAGAACCGCTGGACCACACGTTCCTGATTGGTCCGCCGGGTCTGGGAAAGACGACGCTCGCCTCAATCATCGCCAACGAGATGGGGGCCGAGATCAAGATGACCAACGCCCCTGCCTTGGACAAGCCGAAGGACCTTGCCGGCGTGCTTACCAACATCACGGAGAACTCGATTTTCTTCATCGACGAGATCCACCGCCTCAAACCGGCGCTGGAGGAGATGCTTTACATCGCCATGGAGGATTTCGAGATCGACTGGATGATCGGGCAAGGACCCGCGGCGAGAACGATGCGCATCCCTATTCCGAAGTTCACCTTGATTGGGGCTACCACCAAGGCAGGCGGAGTTTCCCGCCCGCTCTCCAACCGCTTCGGCATCCAGCTCCATCTGGACTACTACAACGACCAGGAACTGGCTGACATCATCCGCCGCAGCGCCAAGCTGCTGGATGTGACGATCGTTCCTGAGGCGCTGACCATGCTCGCCCACTGCAGCAGGGGAACGCCGAGAATCGCCAACAGGCTGCTGCGCAGGCTCCGTGACTTCGCCTCCGTCCTGGGGGATGGCGTTGTGACTGTCGACATTGTCCGCAAGGGGCTGGAACGTATGGGTATCGACCACAACGGCCTGAACGCCCAGGACCTGAACATCCTGAAGACGATCATCAATTATTACGAAGGCGGTCCGGTCGGTCTGGATACGCTTGCCGTCGCCCTGGGTGAGGAGCCGAGCTCTCTTTCCGACTATTATGAACCCTATCTGATCCAGAAAGGCTACCTGCAGAGAACCCCCCAGGGGCGCATCGTCACGGCGAAGGCCTATGCCCTTTTTGGAATGAAGGATACGCATCGACCCGTTGGAGGGGCCGTTTCAAATGCTGACCAAGGACTTTTATTTTGACCTTCCCTCTGAGCTGATAGCCCAGACCCCCGCCCGCCAGCGCGGTGAGGACCGATTGCTGGTCATGGACCGGAAGACGGGCGCCTACCAGGACGCCATGATGGTGGATTTTCCTGACTATATCGAGCCGGGAAGCCTGCTTGTCGTCAACAATTCCAAGGTACGCAAGGCGCGTGTCTATGGAGAAAGCGAGACAGGCGGTACGGTGGAATTCCTTTTCCTGGAGGAGAACCTCGACCATACATGGAAGGTGATGGCGACCAAGCTGAAGAGGCAGCACAAAGGCAAGAGCTACCAATTCAAAAACGCCGAGGGCTCGATCTGTTACCACGCGGAAATCACCGAGGAGAACCCTGACGACACCAGAACCCTGCGTTTTGACGAGCCGCTGGATGAATCCTTTTTCGAGAAACTGGGACACGTGCCCCTTCCTCCCTACATCAAGCGCGATGACGACTTCTCAGACGAGAAACGCTATCAGACCGTCTATGCGAAGGAGGAAGGCTCTGTCGCCGCGCCGACCGCCGGCCTGCACTTCACCGAAGAGATCCTTGCCCGTGTCAGGGCCAAGGGCTGCACAATCACCGAGGTGACATTGCATGTCGGTCCCGGCACCTTCCTGCCGGTCCGTACCGAGAACCTCGAGGACCATAAGATGCATTGGGAGCGGTACGAGGTGAGCCAAAGGACCAGCGACCTGATCGCCCAGGCGAAGGCCGAGGGAAGAAAGGTTGTGGCGACCGGTACGACCAGCGTCCGCACGCTGGAGTCGGCCTACAACCCGGAGACGGGAAGGGTCAACGTCGGATGGAACCGGACCAACCTGTTCATCAAGCCGGGCTTTACCTACCACGTGGTCGACCAGCTGCTGACCAACTTCCATACGCCGGAATCGACGCTCCTCGCCCTGGTTTCCGCCTTCAGCACGAAAGAGAACATCTTCCGCGCATACCAGCACGCCATCGATGAGAGGTACCATTTCTTCAGTTATGGAGACGCGATGTTCATCAAGTGAAGATTTTTTGAATATTTGTCAGCGCCGCCACGAAAGTGGCGGTTTCATTTTCGCAAATGCACAAATCTCCATAAAGAGGGAATTCCCACAAGAAAACGCATGCGGAGGAAAGACTTCCTCGCGTTCGGAAACTGGCTGCTCCAGCCTATGGACTCCTGCTTGGATGGTCTGGTTGGTTGATTTGTGTTATTGCAAAATATTGCTTAGATACACAAGGCTTGGCAGATTATCCGGAATATCGTCTCGGGATCAGAGGCGCCGTCGAGCCTGACCAGCCTGACACCGGCAGGGAGCCGGGAGAAGGCACGCTCGTACCCATCTCTGACCTTGGTCAGGAATTCCTGATGCTCGAACAGCTCTGCGGGCTCCCCGCGATGGGAGATTCTTTTCATGCATTCCTCGACCGGCGTGTCGACGTACAGGATGGTGGAGGGATGGGGGTAGTTCTGATTGAGCGCCCAGACGTCATTCCACGGGCAGGTGACCCCTTGGTAGGCGAGCGAGGAATAGAGGTAACGGTCGCAGACGACCATCCTGCCACTGGCGATCTCCTTCTCGATCCTCGCCACATGCTCGTTGCGATCGGCCGCGTAGAGCATCGCCAGCGTCCACGGCTGGACCGTGTGCCTGTGCTGGAGGATATCCCTGACCAGACGCCCGATCGGGCCGTCGGTAGGCTCCGCCTGCATCAGGTGGGCCTTTCCCTGCTCGGTAAGCAACCGATCCAGTTTCTGGAGCTGGGTCGTGGTGCCCGCTCCGTCCAGTCCTTCCAAAACAACAAAACCATCGAGAACCTGCATAGCGCGAGTATAGAACCAAAAAAAGAATAGGTAAACTGCTCCTCGTAGTGGCAAAGACCGGGGTTTGCGGTATACTTGTTCGCAATGAAGTACCATACCACACGTCGGGAAATCGTGAGCGCGGCGATCGTGACGGCATTCTTTGTCGCGCTCAGTTGGTGCGCGGTCATGCGTCTTCATGTCATCAATCCTGCCCATCTTCTTTCCGAAAAGACGTTTGCGGGCATTTCCCAGGGAAGCCATGGCAAGGTGGAGCTCCGCAATATCAGCCGGAAGTTCTTCTTCCAGATCCATAGCGATGATGTCGATATCAGCTACGACGAGCTTCTGGATATCCAGGTCGATTCCATCACCTTCCAGGAGGGTTTGCTCTCCCTGATGGGCAAGCTGGCAAGCGGGGTAGGAACCCCCACAATCACCGTCACCCATCCCCATGGGTTGGTCCGTATTCCCGAGAATACGCGGCAAACGGCCTCGTCGGAAAACCCGGAACCCACAGAGGACATGTCCCCAGTGCTCAAGCGCCTCGGTTGGCGTGTCAGCGCCGCAGGGATTGACTTGCGGTTGGTGCATGGCGACTTTTCCGTCGATGTGGAAGGCGGCAACCTCGATTTCCTTGTCCGCAAGGGAGGCCGCTTCGGTTCGGTGCGGCTCGAGCTTCCTCAAACAACGGTGTCCTCGCCCGGTTTCTCGTTGCGCGGAAGTAGCGTGCAGTTCTATTTTGAGAACTCCGGCTTCCTTTACACCCGATTTCCCTCCGTGTCGGGGAAAAAAGGAGACATCGCCTTTGCGTTTGATGAACTGCGGGCTGAGAGCCGGATTACCTCTGGGAAACTACCTATCTCATTGTCACTGAGAGACTTGTCTGTCACCACACCTCAGTACGAGTTGAAGAGTCCATTGCTCTCCGGGACCTTCCTGTTCGGGCAATTGGAGAGTAATCTGCTGACGGAAATCGAGATTCCTGATTTCGAGTCGGGTGAGCTCTCGTTGAGCCAGCTGGAATTCTCCAGCTCGGTTGCCTCCACCAGCCTGCCAGCCAGCACCATCGCCATCACCCATGACGGAGTGCTCTACCACGCCGCCTTTGCCATCAACGACGACGCGACGATCCGCATCGAAGCGGGGGATGGTTCATTGGATGTGACCGGCCTGAAGGCCGATGGAAGCATCAACACCCAGAGCACGGATGTCGAGGTGGCGCTTGGCGCGCCCCATGCCGCCTTTACCCGCAAGAATGTCTTTGCCGAGCTTTCCAACGTGCAGGCGAACGCCAATGGAAGCAGGTATTCCGTGACCGAGCAGAGTATCGAGGGCCAACTCCACCTTGCCATGGGAAGCAATACCCTTGACACCCATATCAGCATGCGCGGCGGGCTTTCCGGCAAGGAGTATGCCGCGACAGGCATACTCTCCGGAGCGGGCACGAACCTGTTTGGCCGGTCTTTCGAGGGCACGGTGGGTTTTCATTGGGATTTCGGCCGCAAACAGGGGACGATGCAGTTCGGACTGAACAGCGGCAGCGAGTTCCACCTGGACGCGCTGCTTGAGCAGATAGAGACCGGAAAACCGCTGGTTACGGTCAATGCAGCGCTGAACGGGCTTCCCTTGATCGCGTTCGACCAGACTTGGCAGAGATATCTGCCGCTTCTGACTCCCTATTACGATGGCGACACCACGGCGGAAGGCAACTTCTACCTGCATGGCGGGTCGGGAGAGGAAGGCCAGGTCCAGTACGATATCTCGCTGGCTGACCTGAAGTTCGGACAGTTCCGTTTCCGCGCCGGCTCGACCGGACGTGGTTCGTTCAACGACACGTTGATTGACGTCGGCTCAATCACCATCGGCGTTCAGGACTACCGCCTGGAATTCGAGGGCGACATCGAGGTGGGCGACTGGGTACCTAGCGGCACCTTCCTGCTTTCCAACACCGAGAACGGCAACCAGCTGCTCAGGGTCGACATGCTCCATGTCGGACCACGCCAATACCGGTACACGGCCATCAGCGACCAGTTCACAGACTTCCAGCTTTCCGGAAGCCTGGAAAGCCACGAGGACCTCTTTTCCAGCGCCGCCTCGCTGGTGGTGAAGGAGATGCGCTATCCTGTATCCTGGCAGTACACCATCAGCACCCAGCGGTTGGAGGGAAGTTGCGGGGATATGGTCTCTCTCGTCAGCGACATCAAGAACCCGCTCTCCTTCAAGGTTTCGTTCAACAATCTGCAATTCCCTAGCACGAAACGGCTTATCCGCTCCTTCATGAGTGGCTCCTTCGATTTTCTCTACACAAGCCAGGATGACTGGTCCTTCCAGGCGGACAACTTCAGCCTGTCGGGTATCCAGCTGGGGAACCGCACCTATACCTTTCAGGGCGATGGCTCCATCACCCCGGACAGTTTCGAGTTCACCAACCTGACTGCCGCCGATGGAAACACCACCTTTTCTGGAGCGATCCATTACCAGGGAACGCCGCTGGTGATGAATATCCGTTCTGGTCTGAGCGATCCCTTCACGCTTGCCTTCCACATGAATGACGGGGGGGTACAGGGAGCCGACATCTACGTTGGCAACTACGATGACCGGATGGAGACGATGGTCGACATCCGCAACCTGGACCTGGACCGCTTCCTGCCGGAAGGGGGAGCGTGGACTGGCAACCTGCGGTTGATTGGCAGTTCCGGACAGCAGGACGCCTTCCGCCTGGCCGGTACCGTTGACATCATCGGAAACGACAGCAGGTTGCAAGGAACCGTCGGATTCGACGGGAACCTCTTGACCATCAGCCATCTGAGCGCAAACGCCGGCCCCAACCGGATCGACGATGCATCCCTTTCCCTCGACCTGCATGGCGGACAGGCCGTCTTGGACGGTTCCTTTTTCAGCGACGTGTCCATGTATTCCCTCGAGCCCCGGGGATCCTCGGCGCTCTTCCATCTCGCGGTCCAGTTCGCGCCTTTTACCAAAACCGTGCAGGACATCCTTCCTGAGGGACGGTTCTCCGTCGAGCAGATTCGCGCCTTCCTGGACTCCAACGATGAGAGCGAGCAATTCCAGAACCGGCTGAAAAGCCATTTCCTCGGCAATGAGATTTCGGTTGATCTCGGCATCAGGGACCTGGTTTTGCTTGGAAGTCCGCTCGAAGGTCTTGATGGCGGCGCGGATTTCCATTTCAGCTATCTCAAGGGCCGCTATTCGGCTTCCGGCTCGATCATCAACGGATACTTTGATGACAATGACAAAAGCGTCGACCTGACCATCAATCCGGTCATCGGCTTTGGAGGCCATCTGGCCGGAAGCGCCGATGTCGACCAGCTGGCCTTGAAGTTCAGCGACGCTTATCTGGACCTGAGGCTGATCAACCGCTTCTTCGCGACCCCCATCTTCATGTTTCAGGAAGGAGTGCTGAAGGGAACCCTGTATGCCGATGGAAACCTATCGGACCCGAACCTCTTCGGGCAGCTATCCTGTGATTCCCTCGACCTTTGGAACTTTTACGTGCCTGACTACGACATCCTGGTGAAGAACGTCTTGTTCAGCGTCGACAGCTCCGAGCTGTCCACCGTGAGGACCAAGTGCTTCGCCGTCCGTCACGATACTGGCGAGACGGTGGAAGGGCAGGCGCAGTTGAACGTGCAGCTGGACGGAATCGGCCTTGCCGGCTTCAACGTGACCGTCTGGCTTCCCGACAAACCCATCGAGTTCTATTGCCCGGTCCCGGAGGCGAACGTCGAGGTCTCCGGTTTCATGAAAGGTTGGTTCCGCCTGAACAAGAGTGCTGGATCCAAGCCGCTTGCCAGCGGCGAGGCGACCGTAAGTGATGTGTTGATTGGTATCGGAGGCATGCGTCGCTGTCCGGACTGGTACAAGGCCGCCAACATCAGCGTAAACTTTCTGATGACCAACGGGACCAATAACCGGATCATCTACCCCAACACCGATTACCCGATGTTGAGCTTCACGCTGAAAGAGGACGAAAGTTTCCGATTCCGTTTCGACAACCCGACCAAGACGGCAAACGTGGACGGCACGCTGGTGTTCCGTAATGGTGACATCTTCTATTTCCAGAAAGACTTCTACGTGACGGAGGGATCGATGGCGCTCCGCACCTCGCCCAGAGGGGGTGTGCAGCCATTCCTCAACCTCCGGGCCCGGCTTCGTGATTTCGACGCGGACGGGAACCCTGTGGACATCTATCTGGTGCTTGCCGACAGCACGCTGGACAACCTGAACCCTACCTTCGAGAGCATTCCGGCAAAATCGACCGAGGAGATCATGTCGATTCTTGGTGGCAGCATCCTGCCCGGGACGGAGGAGGGAGGCATGAGCCTGTACCGTGTCGCCTCGGTCGCCACCATGGCGACCGATGTCGCCGAGCGCCTGGGCTGGATCCAGTCCAGTTCGATGACCAACCTGTCGGAGACAATCCGCAACAGCCTGCGGCTGGACGTCTTCAGCTTCCGCAGCCAGATCATGCAGAACTTCCTGATTGACGCCCTTCCGGGAAGCGATTCTGTCACCATCAGTCCGCTGGCCCGGTATCTGAACAACACCTCGGTCTTTATCGGCAAGTACCTGGCCGACGACATGTTCCTGCAGGCCATGTTGCATTTAAGTGCGGTCAACCCAAGGTCGACCAAACCCAATGACTCGCCATTCCTCGTCAATGACCTGTCGTTGCAGTTCGAGCTTTCCTTCGAGTGGGAGAACCCGCTGTGCACCTTTACCGTTTTCTCCCAACCCAACGAGTTGTCGTTGATTGACTTTTTGGATACGATAGGCTTGAGTGTGACAAAACGCATCGTTTTGTTCTGAATAGATGGAGGAGTTTGTTCCCAATGTCTCATGTGCGCTTCCACCGTTTTCTATGTGCGCTTGTCCTGGTTGCCGTTTCGGCCTTCGGACTTTGCGCGGCAGATGCAGAACCATGGTACAACGGTCAGCCGATCAGCGGCTTTGTGAATACCGGGTTGCAGAATTTGCGAGAGTCCAATGTCAAGGGAATCGAGTCGAAATACTTGAACCAGGAGTATAGCGACGAGCTGTTCCAGAAGCTGCAGGCAGACCTGTACGCCACCAACGCCTTCCTCTATTTCTTAGGGAACGCAGAGAAAGACGGGGAGGGCAATCTGGTCATCAGTTTCGAGTTTCACGAGCTTCCCGCAATCACCGATATCCAGGTGGTCGGGAACGAGACGATGAAGCTGGCCCGCATCCGTGGAGTCATCACCCAGAAAGTGGGCGACTTTGTCTCCACGCAGAATGTCCTGAACGACAAGCAGGCAATCATCAACCTGTATCACGGCTATGGCTACAACGAGGTGACGGTAGAGGAAAGCGAGGTAGAGGATGACGCGGCGAATACCGCGGTCGTCACCTACACCATCAACGAGGGCAGCCAGAAGAAGGTCGCAGAGGTGGAATTCGACGGCGCCCTGGCATTTCCGTACAAGACGTTGCGCCGCCAGCTTTCCAGCCGGATCGCGAACTATCTGATCAGCGGCTATTACGAGGAGAGCAGGGTTGCCGAGGACCGCACCAACATCGAGACCTTCTATCGGAATAACGGATATATGGATGCGCGGGTCACCGATGTGACCAGCGAGGTGGTTCCCAGCGAGGATCCCAACGACAAATATGTCAGACTGAGACTGGTCTACCATATCGACGAGGGTCAGCAGTGGAAATTCGGCGGCATGAGCTTTGCAGGGAACACCGTCTACAGCGACGAGGAACTTTCCAGCCTGATTACGATTCCGGAAGGTGAGATCCTCAGCCAGGAAAAGCTGCAGTCCCAGCTTGGAAAGATCAGCGACCAGTATTACAACAACGGCTACGTGCACAACAACATGCAGGTCGAGGCCCAGAGAGACAGTGAGAACTCGACGATCCACTACGTGATCCACATCGACGAGCAAGGTCTCGCCACCATCAGCGAGATCCGCCTGATGGGACTGACAAAGACCAAACCCTACGTCTTCCTGCGCGAGCTGACCACCCATGAAGGTGACGTCTTCAGCAAGGAAAAGCTTCAGAAGAGCGCGCAGAACATCTACAACACCTTGATTGTCACCGATGTGAAGCTGGAGCTGCAGGAAGGAGACGAGCCCAACACCGTCATCCCGGTCTTCAACATCACCGAGGGCAACCAGATGACCATCCAGTTCGGCGCCACCTTTGGAGGCTCGGTCGACAGCTTCCCAATCTCCGGCTTCCTGCAGTGGCAGGACAAGAACCTGTTCGGGACCGGCAGGGATCTCTCGATTTCCACTACGCTCTCTCCGGACAGCCAGGAGGTCTCGCTTTCCATCAGTGACGATTGGGTCGGCTACATTCCTTGGTCCAATTCGCTCAGCCTGAGCTTCTCCCGCACCAGCAAGAACAACGGTCTGCAGAGAAACCTCAGCAGTCCCTACTATACCGGCCATGACACTGACGACGACAAGGACCAGGCCTATCCGCTTGGATACGACAGCTACATCGAGTTCGAACAGAGCGGGGAGGCGAATCCGTCCAGCGCCTATCTGATGAGCTACGATTACTGGAACATCACCTTGGGCTATAGCTCCGGCTATACCTTCCGCTTCGATTCCGGCAACCTGCGTCTTTCCGGTGGTCTCTCGATCGGCCTGAAGCACGCCGTCTATGACGATGACCTCTACCTGCCGTTCGAATATCTGATGTACCTCTACCACAAGGATTGGCAGTTCTCCAACAAACTCTCCTTCACCGTCACCTGGGATGGCAGGGACCTGATCGAGAACACCACCAGGGGATACATCCTGAGCAACACCTTCACCTACGCCGGTGGTTTCCTTGGCGGACTTTCCAACTTCCTGAAGGATACGGCTTCCGCCAGCGGATACCTGACCGTGGGCAAATACAGCCTTGGAGACAAGGACGCTTCGATTGTCCTGGGTGCCACCACCAGCGTCAGCGTGATGCTGCCCCAGTTCTGGAACAACACCTATGACGTTCTCGGTGGTGACGGATGGGACTGGTACGACGCCAAGCGTGGCGCCACCCGCTACGAGATGCTCTACATTGACGGCATGAACATCGGACGCGGTTTTGACGTCGTCTACGACCAGAGCTTCTTGTGGAACAACGAGGTTTCCCTCTCTGCTCCGCTTGTCGTGGGAGTCCTGAACTGGGAAATCTACGCCAGCGCCACTGGCGTGGTGAGCAACATCTCCACGCTACGGGATGACGGATTCTCCTCGCTGAACTGGTACTTCTCCGCAGGCGCGGGCCTGAAGCTGAAGATTCCTGGTTTCCCTCTCGGCCTCTATCTGGTCAAGAACGCCAAGTGGGCGAGCGATGGAGACTTCCATTTCATCAAGGGGAGCCTCTTCCATAATGGAGGGAACTCCGGCTTGAAGCTGGTCTTAGCCATCACCCAGTCAATCTATTGACGGTCAGGCACGAAGGGCCTTGCGGAAGCAGGGCTCTTTCTTATACGAGGAACGCATGGGAACGCAAGAAGAGAAAGTGACTCCGATGATGCAGCAGTACCGCGCCATCAAGGAGCAGAACAGGGACAAGGTGCTGTTTTTCCGTCTCGGTGATTTCTACGAGATGTTTGACGACGATGCGGTGGAAGTGTCACGGCTCTTGAATCTGACGCTGACCCATCGGGCCGGCAGACCGATGTGCGGCATTCCGTTCCACGCCGCCAAGTCCTATATCCGGCGCTTGCTCGACCTTGGCAAGAAGATCGCCATCTGCGAGCAGCTGGAACTGACCACGAATCCGAAACAGCTGGCCAAAAGGGAAGTGATCCAGATCGTCACTCCGGCAACGGTGGTGGACGATGATTTCCTTGACGCAAGACAGACCAGCTACGTCCTTTCTGTCATCGCTCTCGGCTCACGTTTCTCCATCAGCTACGCCGATATCACCAGCGGCGAGTTCTGCATGACCACCGTGGCGCAGGACCGCCAATTAGCCTCGCTCTTGGCCCTGCTCGAGCAGGTCAAGCCGCGGGAGATCCTGGTCAACGAGGACGACTATTTTTCCGATGAGGAGTTCCAGAACCGGATCGACGGCTTTCGCGCCATGGTGACCAAGCTTCCCGCCTGGGCCTTCAGCCAGAAACAGGCTTTCCAGAAACTGACCGCACAGATGGGGACGACCAACCTGAAGGCATTCGGTTTCGAGAGTGACGACATCGCCCTTGCCAGTGGTGGCGCGCTGCTGGGCTATCTGGAAGATACCGCCAGGTCCTCGCTTGGACAGATCGTCACCTACAAGAAGGTGGTGAGCGACCGTTTCCTGCTGGTGGACGAGGCAAGCCAGAGGAATCTCGAGCTGATCTCCAACAGCCAGGACGGAGGGGAGCGGTGCACCCTTTTTTCCTCGATCGACCAGACGGTCACCAGCGGTGGTACCCGTATGTTGAAGCAGTGGATCTCCTTCCCGTTGAGGAACAAGGAAGATATCCTTGACCGTCAGGATTGGGTCACCTTCTATGTTGACCACCAGGATGTGACGGGCCATGTCCGCGAAATCCTGCGCAAGGCGCTTGACCTGCAACGTCTTTCCAGCAGGGTTGCCATGCATCGCTCCCTGCCCCAGGACCTTGTGGGCATTCAGCGCACGGTCGGTTGTTTCTTTTCGCTGATGGAGCAGGATTCGGTCCATTACCAGAAGCTGCTCTCGGCCCATGTCACGCAGAGCTCGCTCGAGCAGCTGCTCTCTGTCATGCGGGAAATCTCCAAGGGAATCAACGAGGAGACCCAGGGACCATTCGTCGAGGGCGAGGTGGTCAACGCCGGGTATGACCCGGAGCTTGACCGCCTCCGCGAGGTCAAGGGAGGAGGCAAGGAGCTGCTTGACTCGTACCTGGACAAGATCCGAAAAGAGACGGGCATTACCACACTGAAGCTTTCCTATAACAAGATCATCGGACACTATCTGGAGGTCTCCAAAGGACAGGTGGACAAGGTCCCCCAGTCCTTCTACCGGAAGCAGACGCTGGTCAACGCCGAACGCTACACCACCGACGAGCTGATCCAGCTGGAAACCCAAATCCTGAAAAGCGGTTTCGCCGCCGAGGCGAGGGAGAAGGAAGTCTACGAGCAAATCCTGAAGGACACGGCAGCCCAAGGGCCGATGTTGCTGGAAATCGCCCAGTTCCTCAGCGAGGTTGATGTCCTGTCCTCGCTTGCCGTCTGCGCGGTGAAGCACCACTACCAGAAACCTGAGTTCGTGGAAGGGGATGTGCTGCATATCGCCGGGGGCAGGCATCCGGTGGTCGAGAGCCAATTGCCTGCGGGAGGCTTTGTCCCCAATGGCCTGGATATCGAGGAACGGCAGGGGCGTTTCTGCCTGATCACTGGTCCCAACATGGCGGGAAAATCGACCTATCTGCGCCAAAATGCGCTCATTGTCCTGCTTGCCCAGATTGGCAGCTACGTTCCGGCCGAACGGGTGGTGATGAGTCCGGTGGACCGGCTTTTCTGCCGTGTCGGTGCCAGCGACAATCTGGCCCGTGGCGAGTCTACCTTCTTGGTGGAGATGCAGGAGGCGGCGCTGATTCTCCGTACCGCCAGCCGCCGTTCCTTCGTCATCATCGACGAGTTGGGAAGGGGTACCAGCAGCCAGGATGGCATGGCAATCGCCTTTGCGGTCATGCAGGAACTGACCCGCATGGGTTGCAAGACCCTTTTTGCCACCCACTACCACGAGCTGGCGGAAATCGCCGGAGGAGAGGTCCAGAAGCTGACGCTGAAGGTAGTCGAGGAGAAGGGGACGGTCATCTTCCTGCGCAAGGTGATTCCCGGTGTCGCGGAGAGCTCGTACGGATTGAATGTGGCCAAGCTCGCCGGAATCCCCTACGGGGTGATCCGTGAGGCGCAGAACTTCCAGAAACGCCACGACGACGAATACTTGCTCAGCCATGCCCAGCCTTCCCTCTTCGCGCCACAAGAGGCGGCCCCCGAGGAGAAGGAAGAGCTGGTCGTCTACGACAAGCTGCGGGACGCGCTCGAGCACTTCGACGTCAACCACAGTACCCCGATCGAGGCACTTGCCTTGGTAGGGGAGTTGAAGAAGACATTGAAGGAATCCTGAGAAACGATGGTATGGTAGGGTATGGAATGCCCTATCTGTACGTGTCTGAGCCCCTCATTTCCCTGCCACTTTTGCCAGAGGGAGCTGGATGGCTACGCCTTCAGCTCCCTGTGGAGGGAACGGTGTCCGGTGTGCGGAAGCCCGATGCTCAGCCTTGCCTATCCATGCCGGTTCTGTGATGCCCGCTATCAGGCTTACGGTCCCCATCTGGGGCTGCTTCGCGAGCTGATGGCGCGCTACAAGACAGGAGGGCAGCGGAACCTGTCCCGGCTCTTCGCTTCGCTTTTGGTTCCGTTGGTTCCCCCGGGAGAGGGAACCTACCTGGTTCCGGTTCCCGCCTCCAGGGAGGGAGTCAGGCGGCGGGGGTTCGACCAGGGGCTCCTGCTGGCGCGAAGCATGCGGTTGCCGGTGGCAAGGCTTTTGACGCGTACCTCGCAAGGAATCCAGAAACGGCAGGACCGATTCGGGCGGGCCAAGGTCATCTTCAAGGTGAAGGAACAAAAGCTTCCATCGCTGCGCAGGCTTGTGGTTGTGGATGACGTGATCACTACCGGGAGCACGATGCGCTCCGCCATTTCTGCTCTCGAGCAGCAGTATCGGGTGCCGGTAACGGGCCTGGCGGTTTGCTTGGCATGAGCAGGAATCTGGTGATATAGTGGGTAACCATGCAAGCCAATGATCTTACCGCCTATCAGATCCCGCTGAGGGATGATGTCCGAGTATTGAGTGACGCAGGCTACGTCACGCAGGCCCAGCAACTGATTGATTTCCTCCTGTCCGAGGGGAAGGTCGACGATCTCCAGCGGGAGCGTCTGCTATTGGAGTCCCACCGGCTGCCTGTCTTCCTTCGGGACTATCCGTTTGATGAGGAGCAGGCGTTGGAGCTTGCCAGGGCGGCAGGCTTCACGCTGGATGCAGGGTCTCTTTCCCGGCTGCGCTATGAGGGTACGGTCCCTTGGGCGCTGGTGGATGGCAAGGTCCATCTTCACAGGCGTTTTTTGGACACCTTGGACAAGGGCAAGGAAACCCCTGAACGCCAGGCCGACCTGCAACTGCGGGATCTGGTGGTGAAGAAGATGACGAGCTTCGGCCACGCCGAGGCGAGGATTACCGTCCACGTCGGGCTCAAGGTCAAGGAGAGTGCGTGGGTGAGAGGACAGGTGCTCGAAGCCGACCTTCCCATCCCGGTTGCCAGTCCCTTCATGGACGAGCTGGACATCCATGCCCAGAGCGGCCAGCTGGTCGGCATGAGTCCGGTCCGTGGCAAGCGCAGGGTCGCCCACTTCCGTGGCATTCCCAAGGCGGGCGAGGAGTTCTGGATCGAGTATAGCTTCATCAACCGACAGAAGTTCCTGGACCTTGCCGCGTTGGAGTCCAAATGCGTGGAAAAGGTCCAGCACAGCAGGGAAGAAGCCCCCTATCTGGTGGCGACCCCCTATCTGAGAGCCCTCTGCAAGGAGATCATCGGGGACGAAACCAACCCGATCCGCAAGGCGAGACTGATCTACCAATGGGTGATCCACCACGTCTCCTACGCCTATATGCCAAGCTATCAGACGATTTCCAACCTTGCCGAATACGGGGCGATCAACGGACGGGGGGACTGCGGCATCCAGGCTTCGATTTTCATCAACCTCGCCCGCATCGCCGGCTTGAAAAGCGACTGGATGGCCGGCATGTACGTTACCCCAGACAGGGTTGGCAACCATGATTGGGCTACCTTCCAGGTACCTGGCTTGGACGAGACCTTCTATGCCGACTGCTCGTTTGGCGGAGGGGCGCTGAGAAAGGGAAACCTGCTTGGGTCGGGTTTCTATTTCGGGAACCTGGATGTGATGCGGGTGCCCTGCACGACCACGCTGGCTCCCGGGCCAGCGCTGATTGCAGGTCCATGGAGGAACGACCCGACCGACAACCAGAGCGGCGAGGCGTGGTACGGAAGCCGTACCCTTACCCCCGATGAGCTGGTCGACACCCGCCGGACCGTTTTCTTCAAGCTGCTCTGACCAGGCATACTCATATATATACGGATGTATAGTATAATCTCCAGGTCTTTGGCTCTCGTCCGCGGCGACATCTCGCGTGACGTCGAAAAAAAGCTTACAGGATCATTAGATGTGGTTGACAAGGAAGTTGCAAGATTCCTAGAATCACCCATGGTTGAAGGATCGCTGAAAAGCTGATCCTTTTTTTATAGCGCGTTGAAATTATGGAAAAGACGAATATCACTTCAAATCCGCTGTTTGTGCTGTATGAGCCGATTGTGCGCGAGCTTGGCCTGGCGATTGTCGAGATCCGCCAGACCGACCGTGGCAAGAATATCGAGCTCGAAGTCGCGATCACCCGCCTTGGCGGGGACGCGACCAGCAAGGATTGCGATGCCGCATACCACGCGATCTATCCGGTCGCGTTGGAGGATGCCGGACCGCTCAGGGATGTGTTCCTGACCGTAGAAACCCCGGGCATGCTCCGGGCGATAAAGGATGCGCATGAGTTCGAGCTGTTCACAGGAAGGTCGGTAAAGGTGTACGATACAGGTAGGGCCTCCTGGTTGTTCGGCAGGATTGCCGGATTCGACGGCGAGAAGCTGTCCCTCGACCAAGTCCGTGTCGGGGAGAGCGAGGAGACCATGGAGCATCTTGAGCTCGGCATCGCGCAGATCCAGAAAGCGAAGCTGGAGTATCTCGAGGAGGATTGGAAAGATGGCAGGTAGGAAAAACGCCAAGACCGCGCCGGTTGAACCCGTGGAAACGATGGGAAGCGCCATTAAGGCATTGATGGAAGAGAAGGGTATCTCTGAGGACTTGGTATTCAGTACCGTCGAGAGCATCATCAAAGACGCGTACAAGCAGCAGTACAAGCCCTACGAGAACTGTGTCGTCCGTTGGAACGACGCCCATGACAACATCGATGTCTTTGTCCAGAAGACCGTAGTCGACGGAGAACAGGACGGCGTAATCGATCCCATCGAGATCTCCCTTGAGGATGCCAGGCGTCTCGATCCGCAGTGCGATATCGGGGACGAGTTGCTGATTCCGTTCGACCCGCGTAATTTGAAGCGCCAGAGCATCCAGCAGGCCCGGACCGACGCCCGCAAGTCTTTCCGCAGCATCACCAACGACAAGCAGTACAATGAGTACAAGACCAAAGAGGGACAGCTGATCAAGGGCTATTTCCTCCGCCAGATGCCCAACGGCGACATCTGGGTCAACATCGGCACGATCGAGGGTCTGCTCCCCAACCGGAATCAGAGCCCGCGAGAGAACTACGATGGCTACGGCGTCAACGACTCGATCCTCTGCTACGTCGAGTCTGTCAAGGAGGATGACCATGGAGTGCATGTCATTCTCTCCAGAACCCACTCCGAGCTTGTCCGCAAGCTGTTCGAGCTGCAGATTCCCGAAATCCAGCAGCAGCAGATCGACATTGTCAAGGTGGTCCGCGTGGCCGGAATGAGGACCAAGGTTGCCGTCGTCAGTCGCAACGAGAATATCGATCCTATCGGTGCCTGTATCGGTCTGCAGGGCAACCGCATCAAGACCATCATGGACGAGATCGAGGGTGAGCGCATCGATATCGTCCGTTACGATTCCAACCCGGTCAACTACATCCGCAACGCCCTGGCTCCGGCCGAGGTGAAGGATGTCGTCGTGATCGACAAGAATGTCTTCCAGGCTGTCGCCATCGTCGACAAGAGCCAGCAGGCCCTTGCCATCGGCAAGCAGGGTGTCAACGTCCGTCTCGCCAGCAAGCTGTGCGACTGGATGATTGAGGTCAAGACCCAGGAAGAGTTCGACGAGATGGACATCTCGCAGGCCGCCCGCGAGAAGGCCGAGAGCATCTTCGGAGGGGAAGGGCAGGGTGATGCGAGCGAACGGCAGCCTGAGCAGGTTGCCGCGGCCGAGGCACCCGCGAAGCCGGCTGCCGAGGACAACAGCGGTGTCCCTGAGGACGAGGTCCCTCTCGCCGACCTGCCGCTTGACGGGAAGCTGCTGAAAAAACTGCAGTTCCATGACATCTACAGCGTTGAGGATTTCATCAGCCTGACGCCGGAAGATCTGGCAGCCTTGACCGACCTGTCCGCCGAGGACATCGCGGAGGTCAAGAAGGTGATCAGCGAGAATATCGATATCGTGGAAGATGAGAACGAAGAGACTGAGTATGTCTGCCCGAACTGCGGACAGCCCGTAACCCCGGACATGAAGGTATGCCCGCATTGCGGTACCGGTCTTTCATTTGAGGAAGTTTGACGGAGAGAGTTGAGGAAAGAATGGAAGAGAACAAGACGGAAGAGAAACAAAGCCAGGTTATCTTGATCAAGCATGTGGTCAAGACGAGCGCTACACAGGCAACTCCAGAACCCGAGGCCAAGCCGGAGGAGAAGACTCCGGTGGAAAAACGCAAGGTCGTCATCAAGAAGAAGAAGGTGGTCGTGGTGCGCCAGCCGAATCCTGCTTTGCAGGCGCATCCGGCAGCCCCTGCCGCACCGGCAAAGCCGGCGCCGGTGGCTACCACCCCAGCTCCTGTCGTGGCGAAACCGGCTCCTGCCGCCACGCCTGCACCGGCGAAGCCTGTCGTCAGACAGCCCCAGCAGGCTCCGACACCTGTGGTCAAGACGCCTGTGGCGCAACCGACGGTCAAGCCGGTCGTGAAACCCGCGACGGTCAATCCGACGATCAGCAACCCGTTGCATACGGGTCCGACCATCATCCGTCCCACCAATCTTCCTCCGGTACCCGGACAAGGTCAGTCCATCAAAGACCACAACGATTGGCAGAACCAGAACAATGGGTACAACCAGCAACGTTCGGCTGTTCCCTCCGTCGGCCCGAGACAGGTGGGTATCGTCGGCGGCAGGCCGGCGTATCGGCCCAGCCAGAATGGAAACGGCTACAACCGCTCCTTTGGAGCCGGTCGCAACCAATATGGCAACAACTACGGCGCCTATACCCGCGGTCAGGTGAGACCTGGCTATGGCCAGCGCCCCGGACAGGCGGGAGACCGTCAGGGCTATGGCAACCGCGCTCCCTATGGTCAGAACGGCGCTGCCGCCCGCCCGGGATTTGGCAACCGTCCTGGATACGGTCCGCGTCCTGGTTTCGGCAACCGGCCTGGATTCGGTGGCAGGCCTGGCGCAGGGGGACGCCCGATGGGTGGCGGACAGGGAACCGGCCGCCCGCAGGATGCCTTCGGCCAGAGGGATGTCCGTAGCGGCAAGGGTACCAACCGCCGCAAGAAGGGCTTTGAGAAGCGCTCGGAAGACGAGGAGATCGAATTCCAGCTTCAGAGGAAGAAAGAGCAGGAAGCGGCCCGTCTCGCCGCCGTGCCCAAGAAGATCGATATCATGGAATCGATCAGCGTCGCTGATTTGGCCAAAAAGATGAACCTGAAGGCCAATGAGATCATCAGCAAGCTCTTCAAGATGGGTATGATGGTGACCATCAACCAGCAGATTGATTTCGATACCGCCTCGATTATCGCCGACGAGTACGGCTGCGAGGTCCACAAGGTCTCGTTGTATGACGAGACGATTATCGAGAACGATGATGACGACAATCCCGACGAGATGGTTCCTCGCGCTCCGATTGTCACCGTCATGGGCCATGTCGACCATGGTAAAACCAAATTGCTGGATGCCATCCGCTCCACCCACGTCGCGGAAGGCGAATATGGCGGAATCACCCAGCACATCGGCGCCTACAAGGTCAATATTCCGGGCAAGGGGGACATCGTCTTCATCGATACTCCGGGACATGCCGCGTTCAGCATGATGCGTGCTCGTGGAGCCCAGGTGACCGACATCGTCGTCCTGGTTGTCGCTGCCGATGACGGAGTCATGCCGCAGACCCGCGAAGCTATCGACCACGCCAAGGCTGCGAACGTACCCATCATCGTCGCCATCAACAAGTGCGATCTGCCCGACGCCAAGCCGGAGAGGATCATGCAGCAGCTCTCCGATATCGGTCTGATGCCGGAAGAGTGGGGCGGACAGACCCTGTATTGCAAGATTTCCGCGTTGAAGAAGCTGGGTATCGACGATCTGCTTGATACCATCCTTCTGCAGGCGGAGATGATGGAGCTGAAGGCTAATCCGAACTGCAGGGCCGAGGGCAAAGTCCTCGAGGCCCGCATCGAGCAGGGCCGCGGTACCGTTGCGACCGTGTTGATCCAGAAAGGCACGCTCCACGTTGGAGACTACTACTGCGCCGGCATCTATGCTGGCCGCGCGCGCGCCATCTTCGACGACAAAGGGCAAAAGATCCAGGAAGCTGGACCTTCCACTCCAGTCGAAATCATCGGTCTTTCCTCCATCCCGAAGGCCGGAGACCCGTTCCAGGTCACCGAGGACGAGAAACAGGCCCGCATGGTCAGCGCCAAGCGACAGGAACTGGAAAGACTCGGCGCTACCGAGAACTCCAACAAGGTGACGCTCTCCAACCTGAGCGAGAAGATCAAGGAAGGGGACATCAAGACTCTCAACCTGGTCATCAAGGGAGACCTGCAGGGTTCCGTCGAGGCTCTCCAGCAGTCTTTGGAGAAGCTCTCCACGCCGGAGATCCGTCTTTCGGTCATCCGTGCCGCGGCGGGCGCCATCATTGAGAGCGATGTGACGCTTGCGAGCGCCTCGAACGCCTTGATTATCGGCTTCAACGTCAGACCGACGCCTAGGGCGCTGGCACTGGCTGCAGAGGAGAAGGTCGAGATCCGGAAGTACAACATCATCTACGATGTGGTTGACGACGTGAAGGCCGCGATGGAGGGCATGCTCAGCCCGGTCACCAAGGAGATCGACCTTGGTACCGCCGAGGTGCGCAATACCTTCCGGGTGCCCAAGGTCGGTGTCATCGCCGGTTGTATGGTTACCAGCGGAAAGGTCACGAGGGACGCCATGGTGCGCGTCATCCGCGACAGCATCCAGATCAACAAGGAAAACGTCAAGATCAGCAGCTTGAAGCGCTTCAAGGACGACGCCAAAGAGGTCGCCGAAGGGTTCGAGTGCGGTATTGGCCTGGAGAACTTCCAGGACCTGCAGGTCGGAGATGTGCTTGAGATTGTCGGCACGCAGGAAGTCGCCCGCAAGCTTGAGGATACGATGACCCCGCAGGCGGCCGAGGAAGCGAAGCAGCTGGAGGCAAGACAGTGAGCCAGTACAGCCAGCAGCGCCTTGAGGCGAAAATTCAGGAAGGCATCAGCATGATGATTGTCAACGGGGATATCAAACACCATGATCTCTCCACGTTGACGAGTGTCACCCGGGTAGTCCTTTCGACCGATAACGCCTACGCCACCGTGTATGTCTCCGCGCCTTTTGACGAGGAGAAGGTGGAGAAATGCGCCCAGGCCCTGCAGAGCGCCCATGGATTCATCCAAAAGCGCCTCGGGGCCTTCATGCGGACGAAGAACACGCCGGTATTGACCTTCAAGCGCGATGTCGGGTTCCAGGAGGGGGAGAAGATGGATCGTCTCCTCGATTCGCTCTCCAAGCATGGGAACTAACGCATCGATCCTGTTGATCGACAAGAAACCAGGAATCACCAGTTTCGCCGCGCTGCGGGAAACGAAACGGTGCATTGATCCGAAAGCAGGCCACATCGGGACTCTCGACAAGTTCGCCTCTGGCCTGCTTGTCGTTTTGACGGGCAGCATGACCCATTTGAACCAGGTGTTCTCCAATCTGGACAAGAGCTACGAGGCCACCTTCCGCTTTGGTGTGGAGACCGACACCCTCGACCCGGATGGGACAATCGTCCAGAGGGGAGAGGGAATCGACCCCTTGCGGCTGGAAGAGGTAATCCAAAGCCGGTTTGTCGGTGAGATTGACCAGACACCCCCGCTCTACTCGGCGGTGCATGTCGGAGGAGAGCGGGCCAGCAAGCTGATGCGGCGGGGGAAGAGCGTGGAGATGCCGCACCGCAAGGTAACCATCCATGACTTCCAGGTGACCGAGGCGGACGCGCATACCCTGAAAGCCCGCATTTCCGTCAGCAAGGGGACCTATATCCGCTCGATTGCTAGGGATTTGGCGATGGCGATGGGCTCCTGCGGCATGGTCACGTCGCTGCGCCGGACCCGTCTTGGACCCTATTCGGTGGATGAGGCAGTCGGTTGCGACGACAGGGAAGGTCTTGAAGCCACCTTCAACCGCACCGGCGAGTACTTGCTTCGCCTGCCCCACGTGGGCAAAATGGAAGTCGCGCGTGAGGACATACGGATGATGGAGCATGGAAGGTGTAGCGAACGGCTGGTCCCCGTCGATGGAAAGCGCTCCGTCACCTATGGCGCCGTCTACGTGGGGGGATATCTGCGCTGGGTCGTCGACCTCCCGAATCACCGCATCATTTGTCATGTCCCGGAGGAACTACATGCAAACGGATGATTTCCAGCATCTGGTAGAAAGCCGAGCATTGAGCGCGATACCCATGGTCTGTTCCATCGGAGTCTTCGATGGAGTGCACAAGGGACATCAGGAAATCATCACCACCTGCGTTTCCTACGCCCACAGAAATGGATGGAAGAGCATGGTGGTCACCTTCAACCGGAATCCCAAGGTTCCGGCAGGGGTGAAAGCCCCCTTGTTGATGAGCCAGGCGCAGAAACGACAATTTCTTGCTGAATTAGGGGTTGATTACCTAGTTGTCATTGACTTTTCTTCCGATTTCAGTAAACTCACTGGTGTTGAGTTCTTGAACCTTCTCGGTACGCTTTGTACGGTGAAGGGGATAGTTGTCGGTGTCGATTTCCGCTGCGGTACTCCGGCTTCGTGTGCCGGTCCCGAACAGCTGCAGGAATACCTGAACCGACGCGGTCCCGGGAACAAGCTTCTGATTCCTCCCTACGTCCGGTTGGGCAGTGGAGAACGGGTGAGCAGCTCTTTGGTCCGTAAGACACTCAAAACGGGCGATCTTCCCTTAGTGGAGAAGATGCTCGGCAGGTATTACAGCTTGGACCTCAGGGGATCGGCCCCCGAGTACCGGGATGGAAACCTGTGGTATCCTCTCGAGAAACTTGAACAGCTTCTGCCACCGTGTGGCACCTATGTTGCTCAGGCCCTGACTGCCGATGGTTCGAGGATTCCTGTCGTGGCGCGGTTGACCACCAAGGAACTCGTCCTGAAAGCGGAACGGTCGGACGTTTTCCCTGTGGATATCGAACAACTCTATGTAATACAGAGGTATGGCACATGATTACGAAGGAACAGAAACAAGAGCTTATCGTCAAGTTCGGCGGTAATGAGAAGAATACCGGTTCGTCCGCCGTCCAGGTTGCGTTGCTGACCGCGCGCATCAACGACCTGACCGAACACTTCAAGAGAAACCCGAAGGACACCAACGGCAAGAGAGGTCTGCTTACTCTGGTTGGACAGAGGAAGAGACTGCTCGGCTACATGCAGAAGACCGATCTGGAAGGGTATCGCAAGCTCGTGCAGGAGCTTGGTCTCCGCAAATAAGCTTCGACCGCAGATGGGAATGAGGCGATCATAAGAGAAGGCTCCGGCTATCACAACCAATAGCCAGGAGCTTTTTATATGAGTGCCGGAAAAGAACAAAAAGAACAAAAAGAACGAAATAGGAAACAGGAAAACAAAATGAGTGTAGAGAAAGTATCAATGAAGATTGGCGGCAACGACCTTGTCCTTGAGACCGGCCGCATCGCCAAGCAAGCCAATGGGGCAGTGTTCGCCACCTATGCCGGATGCGCCGTCATCGCGACCGTCTGCTGCGGGGCCGCACCGACCGAGCCGCTTGATTACGTTCCGCTTTCCGTGGAATACAATGAGCGCTACTATGCCGCCGGCAAGATTCCTGGCGGTTTCATGAAGAGGGAGGGCAAGCCCAAGGACAAGGAGATTCTCGTTTCCCGTCTGATCGACCGTCCTATGCGTCCGCTCTTCGACAAGGCCTTCGGCCGCGAGATCCAGGTCGTCCCGACCGTCGTCTCCGCCGACCAGAACAACACGCCGGACATCGTCGCCATCATCGCGGCCAGCGCCGCGGTTACCATCAGCGACATCCCCTTCAACGGACCGATCGCCGCTGTGCGTGTCGCTCTTGTGGATGGAAAATACGTGATCAACCCGACGTTCAGCCAGATTGCCAACAGCCAGATGGACATCGTCGTCGCTGGAACCCATGACGGCATCACCATGGTCGAAGGCGGAGCCAAGCAGGTCAGCGAGCAGACCATGATCGACGCGATCAACACCGCCGAGCCGGTCATCCGCGAGCTGTGCGAGCTGCAGACCAAGTTGCAGCAACTTGCCGGAAAGGCCAAGCTGCCGGTCTTCGAGGACACCACCGACAACAGCTGGCTCGAGCCAATCAGGAAAGAGGCCCAGCCGCTGATCCATGACGCTACCTACACCAAGGGCAAGATGGCCCGCTTCGCCGCCATCGAGGCTGTCAAGGTCCAGATGAAGGAGAAATACGCCGAGCTGATCGGGGACGACCCGAAGCGCTCCGAGGCTGTCGGTCTGATGTGCGACGACCTGGAGAGGGACACGCTGCGCGACGGCATTCTGAACCACGACATCCGTATCGACGGCAGAAAGCTCGACGAGATCCGCCCGATTACCTGCGAGGTCGGCGTGCTGCAGAGAGCCCATGGCTCGGCCCTGTTCACCAGAGGCGAGACCCAGAGCCTTGCCACCACGACCCTCGGCACCGCCAGCGACGAGCAGATGTTCGACGACATCGACGGAGAGAAGACTTACAGCAACTTCATGCTGCACTACAACTTCCCGCCGTTCTGCGTCGGGGAGACCGGAAGACTGACCACTGGCCGCCGCGAAATCGGCCATGGCCACCTCGCCCAGCGCGCGTTGTACGCGGTCATGCCGAGCAAGGAGAAGTTCCCGTATACCACTCGTGTCGTCAGCGACATCATGGAAAGCAACGGTTCCTCCTCCCAGGCCTCCATCTGTGGCGGCTGTCTGAGCCTGATGGACGCTGGCGTCCCCATCGAGGCGCCGGTAGCCGGTATCGCCATGGGCCTGATCACCGAGGGCGAGCACTATGAACGCTACAAGATCCTCAGCGACATCTGCGGCGAGGAAGACCACATGGGAGACATGGACTTCAAGGTGGCCGGTACCGAGAAAGGCATCACAGCCTTCCAGATGGATATCAAGATCGCCGGTGTCACTCCGGAATTGATGCATCAGGCCTTGGAGCAGGCCCGTGTCGGTCGTCTCCACATTCTTGGCATTATGAAGCAGTGCATCGCCGAGCCGAGAAAGGACGTGAGCCCCTACGCTCCGAAGATCCTGACCATGAAGGTCGACGAGGAGAAGATAGGAGCCGTCATCGGTACCGGTGGTAAGACCATCAAGGCGATCGCCCAGCAGAGCGGAGCCGAGGTCAACATCGATGATGACGGGACCGTGACGATCTACGGGCCCAACGGCGCTTCCGCCCAGAAGGCGAAGGAGCTGGTCAACTCGATCGTCGAGGAGCCCGAGGTCGGCAAGATCTACCAGGGCACGGTCAAGCGCATCATGGATTTCGGTGCCTTCATCGAGATTCTTCCTGGCAAGGAAGGTCTTTGCCACATCTCCAAGCTTTCCCACAAGAGAGTGGAGCATGTGGAGGACGTCCTGCATGTCGGCGACCAGGTTCCCGTGAAGCTGATCGAGATCGACCGCCAGAACCGTCTGAACCTCTCCTACATCGACGCGCTCGATGCCCAGAAGAAATGACGGTACGTTTCCAAGTCGTGAGGCAGGGAGCGAAACTCCCTGTCTACGCGACAGCTGGCAGCGCGGGCTGTGACCTTACAGCCTGCGTCGACCGTGATTTGGTCCTGAAGCCGATGCAGCGGGTTCTGGTACCCACCGGCCTTGCCATGGCCCTCCCGCAGGGGGTTGAGGCGCAGGTCCGGCCTCGCAGCGGGCTTGCCATCAAGAAGGGCGTCACCGTCCTGAACGCTCCAGGAACCATCGACAGCGACTATCGTGGCGAGGTCCAGGTCATCCTGGTCAACCTGGGCAGCGATGAGTTCGTCGTCAAACCTGGCGATCGGATCGCGCAGATGGTCTTTTGCCGGTATGAACAACCCACCTTCCAGCTTTGTGAGAGTCTGGACGAGACCGAGCGTGGTGGGGGAGGATTCGGATCGACGGGAGTGTAGGCAGTCATGGCAAGAAGCCGCTACTCGTTGGTATCGTCCTATGTGGGACGTTCCTATCTGGCGAATCTTGCCGTCGCCTTCATCTTCTTTTTCTTTATTTTCTTCGTGAACCAGATCCTGCTGATCGCCCAGCGCATCCTGGTGAAGAACGTCTCGCTTGGAAGCGTCCTCAAACTGGTCACCCTGGCAATTCCCCAGTTCCTGCTCTATACCTTTCCCTTCAGCAGCCTTACGGCAAGCGCCATGGTCATCGGGGATTTCTCCGCCAACAACGAAATCCTGGCGCTCCGCTCCAGCGGCATCAGCCTCAGGCATGTCTTCCGCCCGATCCTTGCCTGTTCGCTACTGGTCTCCCTGGTTACCTTCCTGACCGCCGACGTCGTCCTGCCTGAGAGCCATCTCCGGTACCGTCACCTCTACATGGAGCTGATGCGGGAATTGCCGACGCTGGAAATTACCAGCTATGGCTCCAACTCGATTGGCAACCAGGTGCTGGCCAACGGCTCCGCCAGCGGCAATTCGGTCGAGGACCTGGTGCTCTTCGACTCGGCTGGGCAAAAACAGGTGGTCAGCGCGCCCGACGCCTCGATCTCCATGGTCGATCCGCTACGCTTCATCTACGCCCTCGACCTGAAGGATGCCTCATTGCTTGCCGGCACCTCGGAGGATGACTCGCTGAACCTTGCGAAAGCGGACAGGGCCACCTTCTATCTGGATTTTTCCCAGCAGGTGCCAGATGTGGCGACAACGACCCCGAGCCAGCTCCCCATCAGGGAGCTGGACAGTCGGATCAGCCAGCGGCGAATTTCCCTCGAGCGGGAGTGGGAAAAGAACGACCAGATGGCGCATCGGCTGTTCGACACCGCCCGCCTGGCAGACAGTCCCGCTTCCTACAACCAGGCGCTCGACCAGATCGACGAGCTCCGGTCCCACCCCCCGATTGTCTTCTACCTGCAGTACTACCGGGCCGAGAAGCAGAAAAAGCTTGCCCTCAGCCTGGCTTGTTTCCTGCTGGTCTTCCTGACTTTCCCCTTGGCATACCTGCATGTCAAGCACGGTCGCCTGATCGGATTCGGCGTGGCCATGCTCAGCGCGGTGGCCTACTGGTACCTGCTCTTCTTCGCCCAGATCAACATCTACCGCACCCCGATCAACCCGCTGTTTTTGATGTGGATGCCCGATGTGGTCATGAGTCTTGCGGGACTGGTTGTCCTGTGGAGGATGCCGAAATGAGAAAGGTGGACCAGTATATCCTCGGCACGCTTGGGAAGACGGCGGCAGGCACCACTGCGCTGTGCACGTTGATGCTGGTTTCGGTACAGATGTTCCAGCACCTGGACGCGTTCCTGCGCAACCAGACACCCCTGAAGGACTTGCTCCGGCTGGCGGTGCTCTACGTTCCTTCCTCTGTGGTCTTCGTCCTCGCGCCCGCGTTGCTCTTCGCCGCCGCCTATACCTTCAGCCAGCTTTCAGCGAACAACGAGCTGATCTGTCTGTACAATGCTACTTTCAGCCAGCGCCGGCTGGTCTTTCCAGTCCTCTTGGTTGGCGTCCTCTGCTGTTTCCTGCAGTTTGCCATCCAGGAATGGTGGGATATTCCATCCCAGCATGTTCTCAGCCAGGTGCAGACGGAACTCATCGGCGTAGGCAGCACCCAGGACAAGAGGGAAATCACTTTGGGAGATTGGGAGCAGGGCTACGTCTTCCACGCAGCCCGCTATTTCGACGAGAGCAGAAGGGCGGACCGGATTGCCGTGGTGCTTTTGGATGCGAACCATCAGCTGCAGGGAAGGGTCGATGCCCGTAGCGCCACCTATCAGGATGACGGGAGCTGGCTGCTGCGGGACGTTGATTGCCTCTGGGTCGACATGCGGACCATGACGGTGGAGAAAGAGCATCATGACGCCTATACCCTCGACCGGCTCACTCTGGAGCCGCAGCTGTTGAAGGACAACAGCACTGATATCAAGACCATGTCCATCCCGGTTGCCCGGAAGTTCCTCGAGCGCATGCGGAAACTCGACCACGACGAGTGGCAGAACTGCGCGGTGGATTTCAGCCAGCGGATGTTGGGGTGCCTGACCCCGCTGGTCATGCTCTTCATCGCCTGCACGATGAACTACCGGTACAAGAAGAACGTGCTGTTGTTTTCCATCATCCTCTCCCTCTGCCTCGCGGTAGTCTACTACGTGGTGCAGATGATGTCGCTGATTCTCGCCAGGCAAGGGGTGGTGGGTCCCGTGGCGGGTATGTTGCTCCCGATGGGAATCACCCCGCTCTTTGTCCTGTTCTCCCAGTCGCTGCTACGGCGGTTCCTCTGAGAAAGAAGCTGTTCGAACGGCCGGCTTTATGGTACTGTTGAATCCTATCTTGGGGCCGTTTGCCCCGTAAGGAAAGCACACATGCAAGGCATTTACACGAAACTCCATCAGGACAGCTCATGTGCCGCTCGCCTTGGCGTCCTGCATCTTCCCCATGGCGATGTGGAGACTCCGGTCTTCATGCCCGTCGGCACGAACGGCACCGTCAAGGGAATCTATCACGATACCCTTCGCGAGATCGGCTTCAACCTGATTCTCGGCAACACCTATCACCTGTATCTGAGACCCGGAACCGAAATCCTTAAGAAGTACGGTGGGCTCCACAAGTTCTGTGGCTGGGACAGAAACATCCTGACCGATTCGGGCGGGTTCCAGGTATTCTCCCTCAGCGGTCTGAGGAAGATCGGCGAGAACGGGGTCAGGTTTCAAAGCCATATCGACGGTTCCTGGCATGAGTTCACTCCCGAGAAGGTGGTGGACATCCAGAGCGTCATCGGCAGCGACATCGCCATGTGCCTGGACATCTGCACCAAACCCGACATCCCCTACAAGGATGCGGTTCACGCGATGAAGGTGACCCACGCTTGGGCCGCCAGGAGCCTGGCACGGAAGCAAGCGCTTGGGGAGCAGTTTCCCGGCAACCTCTTCGGCATCTGCCAGGGCAACTTCTACAAGGACCTGCGCAAGGAGAGCGCCGAGGTAATCAGTGGCATGGACTTTCCCGGCATCGCCATCGGCGGTCTTTCCGTCGGAGAGAGCCCGAAAACCTTCAGCGAGATGCTGGCATATACCACCCAGTTCGTCACTGCGGAAAAGCCCAGGTACGTCATGGGAATCGGATCGCCGGATTTTATCCTCGATGCGGTGGAGAACGGCATCGACATGTTCGACTGTGTCCTGCAGACCCGTATGGCCCGTAATGGCGCGGTCTTCACCGATGATGGCGTCATCACCCTGAAGAAGGCCAAGTGGGCTGATGTCCAGGAACCGGTCGATCCTGATTGCGGCTGCACCTGCTGCAGGGAGTATACCCTCGGCTACATGCACCACCTGTTCAAGTGCAACGAGATGCTTGGCGGCATGCTTGCCACGGAGCACAACCTCGCATATTTCAAGCGGTTGATGCGGCGGGTCAGGCAAGCAATCAAGGAAGACCGATTCGCCCAATTCAAGAAAGCGTATCTGGAGCGCTTCTACGCGAACGGCGGGAAGCGTTGAGCCGGGACAGGATTCGCGATGGCGGGAAAAACCGAGAAACATAGCCTGGTGGTGATGCTCTGCACGATGGCGAGCAGGTTGCTGGGAATCGTCAGGGCACGGGTAATCGCGACAGCCTTTGGCTCCGGGGCGGTGGGGGATGTGGTCAACTTCACCTACAATATCCCCAACAACTTCCGCAAGCTCTTCGCCGAAGGGGCGATGAGTTCCGCATTCATCCCCGAGTTTTCCAAGGAAATCGGGGAGGGCAAGCGGGATGACGCTTCCACGCTGATGGATTTGCTCTTCACCTGGCAATTGGTCCTGTTCGTGATTCTCGACCTGCTTTCCATCCGATACGGCAACCTGCTCATCGCGTTCTTCTCCGATTTCTCCTGCGAGCAGGTGGCCCTTGGCGCGCGCCTGCTGCCCTTTTTCATGGTGTTCCTGACAGCAATCAGCCTCGGGACCATTTTCAGCGGGATGCTGCAGGTCCATGGACAGTTCTTCGCCTCCAGTTTCGCCCCGCTGATTTTTTCAGTCACCGCGATTGTCGGCATTTCTTTGTTCCACGGAAAGCTCGGCCCCATGAGCATGGCCTACAGCGTCATGTTGGGTGGCATCTTCCAACTGGGCTTCTGGTACCTATGGCTGAGGCATATCGGTTACCGTCTCCGGCTGAGGCTCCGTTTCCACGGCGACGCATTTCCCACGGTAATCCGCCACTGGCTCGCGGTGCTTTGCTCGTCATTGCTGCAGGTGGTCGGACAACAGGTCTCCTATACGCTTGCCAGCCATCTTGAACAGGGAAGCGTGACCGCGTTCAGCAACGCCACCATCTTCTGGCAGACCCCCTATGGCATTTTCTTCACCGCAATCAGTACGGTCTATTTCCCACTGATGAGCCAATCCTACGCCCGCCATGACAACCAGCTTCTGGCCAGGCAGGTGGGGACAGGCCTGGAATACCTCGCCACGTTGCTCGTTCCCTCGACCATCCTTCTGTATTGCTTCAGCGACAGCGCCGTAAGCTCGGTACTGCAGAGCGGAGCATTCACCCTCCAGGCATCGCTAGTGACAGCCTTTGTCGTCAGGGTCTTCTCGCTGGGAATGGTGGCGGTCGCTTGGTATGGGTTCCTCCAGCGCTTCTGCTACAGCGCTGGCCGCTACCGCGCCGCTTTGGCGCTTTCCGTGCTCCAGACCGTGCTTGATGTCGCCATCTCGGTCTGCGGGATCCATTTCGGGCTTGGCATCCTTTCCCTGCCCTTGGCGAATGACCTTTCCTTCCTTTGCTCGCTTGTCGCCGTGCTTTGGGTGATGCGGGACATCTACCAGATCCATCATGACCTCCGGCTCTGGAAGGCGTTGGCGAAGGTGGTCGCGGCCAACATCCCTGTCTTGATGTACTGCCTTTTCTTCCGAGGCCTGCGCCTGACCTACTGGCAGGCCGGCTCTTCCCTGAGGAGTTTTCTGACTACCTGCCTGTATGGAATGATCGGTGTGGCGGTGGTGCTTGCCAGCTACAGTCTCTTCCGGATTCCGTTCATGGCAAGTTTCCGGAAAAAGGAATCTTGAGTATCATGGAGGCATATGAGCAAACCAACAGTCACCACCTGGTTGAACCAGCTGGTCAATGACGGGATACCCCAAGCGGTGAAACTGCTTACCCTTCGGATCACCCGGGAAGGGGAAGGGTGGCTTGTCGATGCGGACGGCTACACGCAGGTCGCCAAGGAACAAAAGCAGGGAGAAGGGGAACCTGTCCTGCTCAGCGGACAGTACCCGCTTGAGCTGGACGAGAAGAATACCGCCCAGATGGAGGCGGTCGCGGTCGGGCGCAAGGTCGCCGAGTACCTGCAGATGGGCGCCTGCAAGGACCGTCTTCTTGCCATGGAATACATCACTATCCTGGACGCGGATGGGAAGAGCCATCTGCTCTACGAGAAGGAGCAGCACAAGATCCACAATCCCGCCACCAGCGAGCGGCGCATGAACTTTTTGCTGATCCTCGGTTTCATCGCCGTGTTGCTGCCCAGTTTCGAGCCCTCCATGGGAATCTTTGGCATCCTGGTGGGTGCCTATGGCATCTGGCTGACCCATGGAATCTACAAAAGGCACCGCAAGGCGAGGACCGCCTTCGTCCTGGATATCCTTGGCATGGTCATCGGTCTATGGACGATGGTTCTGATGCTGCTCGCAAGCAGGGGAGGCGCGGCATGAATACGGAGATGAAGTCGAAACGCAATGGGCGTCTTTCCTTGCTGATGGGGATCTTCAGCATCCTGATCCCCCATTTCTTCATGCCGGTCGTCAGCGGAATCCTGATTGGCTGCTACGGCCTGATCCTTGCGTGGAAGTACTGGAAGGTGGACGACAACGCCTATGCCGGTTTCATGACCAGCCTGCTTGGTATCCTGACAGACCTGTATCTGATGGCGCTTTTGGCAACCGTTTGAGAAAAGAGAGAGCCGGGCATAAGCCCGACTCCCTGCATCACGAGCAAGCTTCTGAAACCCATCAGGCCTTGACGGGCCTGATGGCATCCATACGGTAGGTGACCGTCTGGTCTCCCATCTGGAAGTCGAAGGTATCCCCGACGCTGTGGTTGCACAAGGCGTTTCCAAGTGGCGCGAGAATGTTGATCACATACTTCTCCGGGTCGCTTTCCCACGGCCCCATGATGGTGTAGGTGGTCTTCTCTCCGCTCTTCAGATTGGTCACGTCGACAATGGTGCCGAAGCCACTCCTGGAGGGATCCACCTTCGCCAGGTCGACGACGATTGCCTTGTCGATCTCAGCCTTCAGCTCGGCTTCCTTCTTCTGCAGCAGGTGGCGCTTGTCCTTGCCGTACTGGTACTCGCTGTTCTCCCGCAGGTCGCCCTTTGCCCTGGCATCGCTGATTTCTTTTGCCACATCGGGAAGCTCGACGTGCTGGATGTGGTCCAGCTCGGCTTTCTTCTGGGCAAGGGACTCGCTGGTGCAGAACCAGCCGGTCGGTACGAAGGAATCGCTCTTCAGCTCGATCTTCTTGCTGTCCAGGTCCAGCTCAGGGTACTGCGTCTGGATCTGGAACTTGACATTGATCTTCTCACCCTCATCCAGCCCCGTGCAGCTCTGCACCAGGCTGTTGATGTTCCGTGCGATATTGGCGTCCCCGGATTTGATGGTGGCGTAGACCTCACCTTCAGTGGCGTTCTTGCCCTTGGTGCCAAAGAGCATCTCGTTCAGGATCTTCGCGTTGGCCCCGGCTTCCTGTCCATCGACACGGGCCTCGACCTTCTGGTTGAGGAAGGAGAGGAGTGTCAGCTTGGTGTAGAGCAACTTCTCCATGGTGATGCCGGCCTTCGCCCAATCGGCGGGGGAGGCTGCCTTGATCAGGTAGATCAAGGTGTTGGCATAGTCACGGTAGTTGTCCACGGCCGTCTGGTAGATGGTCATGAAAAGCTGTCCCTTCTTCTTTCGGGTGTAGATCGAGGGAATGTAGGTGTTCAGGTAGTAGGGGAAGAGTTTCAACAGCAATGCGCTCCACTCCTTGGGCTGAGTCTCCACAGTCCAGTCGATGAAGCATTTCTTCAAGTCAGCGTCCTCAATCTTCCCGAACAGGGCGGGAATCTTGTCCGGATTGGAAATCTTGCCGATCAGCTTCTGGAACGTGACCTCTGGCGGGATCTTGATGAAGGTCATCTTCCGATGGTTCAGAAGGTCGTCCAGAAGCAGGTAGGAGCCGAGCATCTCGTCATCCAGTTCCACCTCGTCCTTCCGGTTCTCAAGGATATTGACGAAGTACTTCACCATTTCATAGAAGAACTCGCTGTCGGTGTTGCCCTTGTCGACGATGAACTTCTTCAGGTCCTTGACCTTGTCGTAGAACTTGTCATGGGCGTTGAAGATCGAAAGCTGCTTCTCCTCATAGCTGATCGGTGTCTCGCGAAGGATGTAGGAATCGTCATCAGGAGAAACGCCGTAATGGACGTCGTTCATCAACAGGTCCTTGGCTTGCTTGGACCATACGGACCACTGGCTTTCGCTGAGCACCTCGGGGACAAGCTCCTTCTTCATCTGCTTCAGGGAGCACTTGCCATCAAAACTGGACAGCAGGATGTCGAGCATCCACTGAGGTTGCTCCATGGTCTTCTGAGCCAGCTTCTCATGGCTGACACATCCTTTCAGAACCAGAATGTGGCTCTTCTTCAAGGCCTTCAGGCTCTTGAACGCCATCGCGGGAGTCATTTTGGTGCCGCCGTCTTTCTGGCCGGCGAAATCGATGACGACCTCGTTCGCGTTGATCGAGCGGATACGGCCGATGCGGCCGCGGGAACCCTGGTAGACGAAGGTCCCCTTGTCGAAGGAGATGTTCTTCTCGAAGTCCTCGATGGCATGAATGATGTCATGGTTGCCCGCTCTGGTAAGGCCGCTTTCCTTCAGGCAGGTGTCCAGGCGGGTGTGTCCGGCGTATTTCTTCTTGAAGCTGGCGATCAGACTGTTGCGGGCCAGCGCGTCCTCATGGTCCAGGCCAAGGATCTTCTTCTCGCAGGTGATCTTGCGGTCGACGTCGTCCTTGCTGTAGCTATCCATGTCCCTGAGCAGGGCGATGGCGGTGGCGGTGGAAAGCACACCGACCTTCCCGGCGATGCCGAGGAAGTAGTCGAACTGGTCAGGGCAGAGCTTGAACAGGTTGTCGAACAACGGTTTGACCAGATTGACTTCCTGCCGGATCAGGACGCGGTCGAAAGCCACCTTGTAGTAGGTGATCGCCTTTTCCTTGTCGCCCGCAGCGTTGGCGCGGTCGGCGATCTCACGGACGATGCCAACCTCGTCATGGTCGGCACGGACAAGCCGCTCGTACAGCTTGAACTTCTCATCCTCTTTGCCGAGGTTCTCGTAATCTTGGGCAAGGATGCGCAGGGCATGGCGGTTCTCGCTGACCGCGAGAATCTTTTCGCACAGGAACTGCACCTCTTCATGCTTGCCAAGGGCGAGGAAGGTCTCGGCGAGGTTGAGAAGGTTCAGGTTGTCCTCCTGCCCATGGCGGGCAAGCTGGATTGAACCGGCAGCATACATGGCGACAATGCTTTTCGAATTCGTGGCAAGATAGGTATTGCACTCCTGTAGGATTTCCGACTGTCCGTCCTCATCCAGACCGACCAAAGCCTGATCAACCTCTTGGAACGAGGCAAGGGAGAACGTTTCCGCCTTTGTGCGGTCCCAACTGGCAGACAGGACGTCCCGGATTTGATTGAGTTTCATGTGAACCCTCCAAAAAGATATTCCAAGCAAAAGTAAAATCGAGTGTATCTGAGTGAATAAACAAACCGGGCAACCCTCTCTAGGATCGCTCGGAGCTCGTTTCTTCTTTCGTTCTTGTTTACTATACCGCAACAAAAGGAAACAGGCAAGCGAGGAAAAGATGGGTGTGAGCCGTCAATGATTATTTGGGTCCGGAATCCGTCAATGAAAACTTGAGGATTCACCGTCAATGAAAATTTGTGGTTCTCCAATTCGGTTCCAAGGATATGGAGTCAATGCTGTTTCGGACGTTTGGATAGTATCTTTGGCC
>JAQYHB010000029.1 GCA_028722305.1 Spirochaetales bacterium | reverse complement strand
GGACGGTCACGTCGAAGCTTGCCAGCCCAAGGCTTGCCATGATAATGTCACTCATAGGGAATGTGGTCTCTCCTTGCTAGTGTAGTTGCTTACAAGTTTGAGACTTCATTCCCTTTTTTCATACCCCCCATCCCTTGCGTTCCCGCTTCATCCCACAAAAATCTGTACAGAGCCGAAAAAACGACGTGACGCTCCTCCCTTGGGCAGACAAGGACAACTGGGTCAGGTTTTTGGCCGCATGACCTTCGTACCTTGGCTCCACGATTGCTTTTCCGTGGGAAAGAGAAGACAATCAGGACATGGACAATGATGCAATTGCTAATTCCATCCAGAAGGGAGCGCGGCTCACCTTCTCCCGAAGCGGGGGAAATGGTGGCCAAAATGTCAATAAGGTCAATACCAAGGTCCATCTCTCCCTGCAGCTTTCCGCTCTTCAGGGAATTTCCGAACTGGAAATGGAACGGATCCAGAAAAAGCTCCGGAACATGATCAACAAGGATGGGGAACTCCACCTGGATGTGGACGCGAACCGCTCCCAGGAATTGAACCGCACTCTTGCCATCGCCCGGATGGAAGAACGCATCCGTGAGGCACTCAAGGTACAACCCAAAAGGCACAGGACAAAGCCGACCCAATCCGCAAACGAGCGAAGGCTGAAAGCGAAGCGCCTGATTGGCGAGCGGAAGAGAAACCGCAGCGGAGTATGGCAATAAACGCAGAAACCAGACCTCTCGGTCTGGCTTCAAACGTTTTGCAAAAATGGAGGCGATTTCAGGCGATGCGGCTTGCGCTCTGCAGTCTGGCAAGCAACTTGCCAAATGCAGTACCGTAGTTCGCATCATAGTCCAAAGTGGTGTCGTAGACATCCGTCTGCTTTCCAGCTTCCTTGGACTTGAAGAACCAATGGTCGCACAAATGGAAGAAAACGTCGTCGCGTTCCTTGCCATGGAAGGCCGCGCTGGTGGTAATCGTCTCCATGGCGTCGCTGATGGGCAGATAGACATGGTCCAGCCAGGAATATGCCGCCTCGTCCCACGAGACGTCACGGCCAAGTTTCTGGCCCAAGAAATACCTGTGCCCGCTCACCTGCTGCGCCAGCCTGTCGTAGTCTTTGTCGGAGAACATGTCGGTGCTCTTGATCAAAAGGTCAATCGCCCGCTTTTTCTCCGTCTCGTCACTCTTCGTTTCCATATGTGTTCCCGGACCCTTGGTCCGTATGGTAATATACAAAAACAAAGGTGACGCAACAAGAGACCGTTTCACGGTTTTTGCAACTTTTCCAGTCGACTATTTGTCTTATTCCGACCAGATGACGTTAATTTTCCCCTTTTCAACACCATCTTGTATGAGGTGCGAGCTTACCGGACACTCCGCACCCATCTCCAGAGCAATTCCAAGCCATCCAGGATGTCGGGGATATAGGCCGTCTCGTAGCTATGGACGTAGCGCATCGGAATCTGGATACCGCCAGCGACGCTGCCGCCGCCACGCGTCTGCATGACACTGGCGTCCGTAGCCCCCGCGGCGTATGCCTCGATCTGATACGCAATCCCATGCTCCCTGCAGATTGCCTTCATGCTCCCCACCACATCCGGATCGGCAATCAGGCCACAGGCCGCGCCACGGCTGCGGTCCATCACCTTGATGGAGGTTCCAGAGCGCATGGCGTTGATCATCTGCTTCTCGGCCATACACGGCAAATCGGTGGAAAGGGACATGTCCAGAGCAATCACGTAATCAGGCCTGATGTTCTGGGCTGCGACGATGGCGCCACGCCCGCCTACCTCCTCCTGGGTGGAGAAGATGGCGTAGAAGTCAGCGTCCAGACGCTCGTCTGCGAGAAGCTTGGTCAACTCGATCAGCTGCCAGTCACATGCCCTGTCGTCCAAAGCCTTGCCTGCGACCGTCAGCTTGTCCTTGCCCAGGAATACGGTTGGATAGTCCATCACCACCGCGCAACCGGGTTCCACGCCCATGGCCAGGGCATCTTCCCTGCTGAAGGCGCCAACGTCGATGAAGAAGTCCTCCAAAGTGGTCGGCATCTGCGTGCAAGGGGCCGGGCGACCGGGCTTGACGTTGTTGACCACCCCGTCGACATGTCCCTTTTCCGTCAGGACAATCACATGCTTGCCAAAGAGCTGCTGGGGCTGCAGGCCTGCCAATGTCTCGATCCAGCAGAAACCACGGCTGTCCACCGTCCGGATAATCAGTCCAATCTCGTCCAGGTGCGCCACGACAGCCACCTTTGGACCTTTGCCCGGCTTATGGACGATCAGGTTGCGTAGCCTGTCGGTCGAAAGCTCGTAGCCTTTTTGAGGAAGGAACGAACGGACGACATCCGCCGCCTCGCCCTCGAAGCCCGAGGGGGCGCAGGCGGAACACAACGTTCCGATCATCTCGCGAAACTCCGCTTCCAAAACACCTCGATTGAATTCCATATGGATACCCTCGTTTTCCTTTATTGTTCCAATATTTCCGCGAAATGGCAGGCGCACTGATGGTCGGGATTTCCCTTCAGGACAGGGCTTTCCGTCCCGCACTTGCTTTGGCAATAGGGGCAGCGGGTGTGGAACAAGCACCCTGAAGGCGGATTCGCCGGAGAAGGAACGTCGCCGGCAAGCACAGCCTCGGGCACTCCCCCCTCGCTGTCGATTCGGGGAATCGAGGCAAGCAGCGCCTTCGTATACGGATGCAGGGGATGTTTGAAGACCTCTTCGCAGGAACCCTGCTCCACTACCCTCCCTAGGTACATGACCAACACCGTATCGGCGATGTGGCGAACAACTCCCAGGTCATGGCTGATGAAGATGTAGGCGGTTCCCAGCTCCCGCTGCAATTGCTTGAGCAGATTGATGATCTTGGCCTGGATGGAGACATCCAAGGCGCTGACTGGCTCGTCGCAGATGACGACCGCCGGACGAAGGATGATGGCTCGGGCGATGCCGATGCGTTGCCGTTGCCCGCCGGAGAACTCGTGGGGATAGCGGTTGGCGAAGGAAGGATCCAGTCCCACCTGACGCATCGTTCGCAACACCAGATCTTCCCGCTCTTTGCGGGAGGAACAGACATGGGCGATGTCCAGCGGCTCGGCGATGATCTCCCGGACCGTCATGCGGGGGTTCAGGCTGGAATAGGGATCCTGGAAAATCAGCTTGATGCGCTTTCTCGCCTCCTTCAGCTCCTTCCCCTTCAAGGAAAGGAAGTCCTGTCCGCAGAGGGTGATCTTCCCGCTGGTGGGCTCGACCAGGCGGATGACCGACTGCATGGTCGTCGTCTTGCCGCAACCGGATTCGCCGACAATGCCAAGAACCTCCCCGGAACGCAGCTCGAAGCTGACGTCGTCGCAGGCCTTGACCACTGCGTCTTCTCCCTTTCCCGCATGGCGCAACGGATAGTACTTCTTCAGATGCTCGACCTTCAGGACCACATCACGCATCGCCATCCTCCTTCCCATACAGGAAACAGCGTACCCTGTGCCGTTTCTCGCCCAAGAACCGCGGACGCTCGACGCGGCACCGGTCGGTGGCGTAGGGGCAACGCGGGGCGAACAGGCACCCCTTTGGCAAATTGTCCAGCATCGGAACCGAACCTTGGATCACGTATAGCTCATCCTCGTCCTTCCCGAACGAAGGGATGCACCTGATCAGACCTTGGGTATAGGGGTGCAATGGGTGTCTGAAAAGCTCGTCGGCATCGACGTATTCCACCGCCTGCCCGGCATACATGACCATCACCTGGTCTGCCATCTCCCGGATGACGCCCATGTCGTGGGTGATGAAGATGACACCCGTATTATAGCTTCGCTTCATCTCGTTGATCAGCCGCAGAATCTGCGCCTGGATGGTCACGTCCAAGGCAGTCGTCGGTTCGTCGCAAATCAGGACGGACGGGTGGTTGCACAGGGCCATGGCGATGACGATACGCTGGCGCATGCCTCCGGAAAGCTCGCCGGGAATCGAGTCGAAGATCTTCTCCGGCATCGGGATGCCGACCTGCTTGATCAGCTCAAGCGCGCGGGCGTCCGCCTCTTTACGACCGACAGAGCGGTCGTGGGCGAGAATGGTCTCGGCAATCTGGGCGCCGCATCTCATCAGCGGGTTCAGGCTGGTCATCGGTTCCTGGAAAATCAAGGCGATTTCCTTGCCTCTGCGCTCGGCAAGCTTCCGCTCGGAGAGCCCGACCAGCTCCTCGCCGTTCAGCTTGACGCTGCCGCCGGTAATCTTTCCCGGTTCAGGAACCATCTGAAGGATCCCGTTGACGGTCATGCTTTTGCCGCATCCGGACTCGCCGACAATGCCAAGGGTCTCTCCCCGCTTCAAAGTGAAGCTGACGTCATCAATGGTGGGGAGGACAGCCTTGTCCTTGTAAAAGGTGATGGAAAGGTGCTCGACAGAGAGAACTATATCGCTCATGTGCGCTCCCCTATTTTCTGAGTTTCGGGTCGAGGGCGTCCCTGAGGCCGTCTCCCAGCATGTTGAAGGCTATGACCGTGATGATGATGCAGAAGCCCGGGAACAGGGAATAGAAGGGGCTGGTGCGGATAAAGGTCTTGGACGAGGAAATCATCATGCCCCAGCTCGACATGGGGGCGCGGACTCCCAGGCCAAGGAAGGAAAGGCTCGCCTCGGAAAGGATTGCCGACGGGATGCCCATGGTGACGGTGATGATTAGGGTGGGGATGCAGTTGGGAAGCAGGTGCTTCATGATGATGCGGAAGCTGCTTCCGCCGTCAATCCTGCATGCCTTGACGTACTCCTTCTCCTTCAGCTGCAGCACGGTGCCACGGACTAGCCGTGCCGTCTTCGCCCAGGAAAGGACGCCGAGCGCGATGTACAGGTTCCCTAGTCCCCGGCCCAGGGCGAACATCAGCGCCATGGCCAACAGCAGGTCGGGAAGGCTGGCGAACACCTGGATCAGGAAAGAGATGACCGCATCGACCCTCTTTCCGAAGTAACCGGCGCAGACACCCATGAAATACCCGATCACCACGGCGATCAGCTGGCTGACGATCCCGACCGAAAGGCTGACACGGCACCCGTAGATGCATCGGGAAAGGATGTCCCTTCCGAACTCGTCGCAGCCGAACAGGTGGACGTTGTCCGGCGCCTTCAGCTTGCTCGGCATGTCGATGGCGTCAGGATCGAACGGGGCGATAAGCGGCGCGAAAAGCGCGATGAAGACCAGAAACAGGACGAAGGCAAGGCAGACCATCGCCACCGGATTCTTCCTCAGGATTTTCCAGCTTTCCTGGTAGTAGCCGCGGGAAGCGGGATTCTTGCGTTTCTCTTCCATGGCTCACTCCTCCAGCCGGATGTTCGGGTCGACCACCGCGTAGAGCAGGTCGACGACCAGATAGATGACGACGCACAGGAGCGCCACCATCATGACGCCCCCCTGCACGACAGGGATGTCGCGCTTGGTGATGTTGTCCACCAGGAGCTTTCCCATGCCGGGAATGTTGAACACCGACTCGGTCAGCATGCTGCCGGCAAACAGGGTCGTCAGATCGGAGCCGACGACCGTGATGATGGGAATCAGAGCGTTGCGGAACATGTGCACCATGACAATCCGCGCGCGGGCAAGCCCCTTGGCGCGGGCGGTGCGGATGAAATCCTGGTTCATGATTTCCAGCATGCTGGTCCTGGTGATACGGGCTATTGATGCCGCGTACCTGGTACCAAGGGAAAGGCAGGGAAGCAAATAAGCTGCAGGCCTGTCCAGGCCGCTGATCGGAATGGCGCGGAAACGCAGGCCGATAAAGATCTGCAAGACAATCGCCACCCAGAAGGAGGGAGCGCTGATGCCGGCGACAGCGAAGGCCATCAATATCCGCTCAAGCGCTTTGCCCCGATGCAGGGCGGCGAGAATGCCGAAGGTAAGGCCGATGACCAGGGCGACCGCGTAGGCGACCACCGCCAGCCGCGCCGTATATCCGAAGGCATCGACAATCATTCCCAGCACAGGCTTGTGCTGGAAATAGCTCTCGCCCATGTTTCCGGTCAAGAATCCGGCAATCCACTCGACATACTGAATGCCCAGGCTCTTGTCCATGCCGAGGTTGTGCCGGACCGTCTCGATAGTCTCCGGGTCGACGTTGTCCCCCAGCATGAGGGCGACCGGGTCACCAGGAATGATATTCAGAACGAAAAACGTTATGATGCTGATGGCAAAAAGAATGCCAAGCGCAAGCAGGATCCGTTTTACCAGATAACGCCTCAATGCCTCACCTTCCTTCCCTATGCATACAAGAAGCACACAAAAAGAACAAGGGGGAAATCCCCCTCGCCCTCTTGATGCGAACTCAGAACTTCGCTTTGGCCTCGGTATCGACATCCACGTTCCACAGGTGGTAGATCAGGTTGCCGACTTTCATGTTCTTGACGTAGGGTCTGGCGAGGAACTGGCTCTGCGGATAGTAGAGCGGCACGCAGGCCAGGTCGGTATGGGACAACAGCTGGTCTGCCTTCCTGTACAGCTCGGCGCGCTGGGCGGGATCGCTGACAACACGGGCCTGGTCCATCAAGGCATCGAACTGGGGGTTGTTGTAGTTGACGCTCTTGCCACGGCTGTAGGTGCTGTAGAAGTAGTTGTAGACTTGGAAATCGGCGTCAGCGTACAGTGCGTTCCAGGTGATGAAGGTGAACGGCAGGGTCTGGGAGGCGCGAGCCTGGTTCCAGGTGGCGTTGTCTACCACATCGTAGACCAGGTTGATGCCGGCGCGGGCCGCATAGCCCTGCACGGCCTCGGCGAGGGCGGACTCGCTCTGACGGACCTTGCCGCCATCGATGGTCACGCCATTGGGATAGCCTGCCTCGGCAAGCAGGCTCTTGGCCTTCTCGATGTTGAACTCGTAGACAGGAAGCGAGTCATCGTGTCCGGGAATGGCCGGGTTCAGGTAGGTGTTGGCGGGTTTTCCAGCTCCATCAAGCACATACTGTACCAGCTCCTTGCGGTCAATCGCATAGGAAAGGGCCTGGCGGACCTTCAGGTTGGAGAACACATCGTTGTCCAGGTTCAGGCTCAGGAAGGTGGTTCCGAGCGGGTGATACGAGGTGATCTGGTCGCCATACGCGTCCTTGTACTGCCCGAGCAGAGAGGCGGAGAGATCGGTGACGTCGATATCTCCGTTCTCATAGGCAAGCAGTTTGGTGGTGTTGTCCGAGTAGAACTTGATGTCGATTTCGTCCAGGTTGACCTGACCGCCATGATAGTTCTCGTTCTTCACCAGGACGCAGACGGTGTTGCCGTCGTTGCTCTGGAGCTTGTAGGGGCCGGTACCAATCAGGTTGGTGTCGACGCCCCAGCTTTTGCCGGCAGCCTTGCAGGCCTTTTCCGGGAAAATGTCGGCGTAGCTGGTTCCGATGTTCTCCAGGAAGGGTGCATACGGATACTCCAAGGTGATGGTGAAGTGGTAGTCGTCCTGGATCTGGAAGCCGGCCAGCTCGGTCGCTTTGCCAGCGAGCATGTCCTTGGCGCCGACAATCATGTTGAAATAGCTGTAGCTCTTCGCGCCTGTCGAGGGGGTGAACATCCTCTCGAAGGTGAACTTGACATCAGAGGAATGCAACTCCGTGCCATCAGTGAAATAGACACCCTGCTTCAGCTCGAAGGAATAGGTCTTGCCATCCTCGCTCAAGGTCGGGAAGTCGGTCAAAAGCACCACTTCCTCATTGTTGTCGTCATCGAAGCGAAGCAGGCTTTCCGTCACCTCGTCGGCGATTGCGGCGGCGAGACTTCCGGTAGAAATCTGCATATCCAGCGTCTCGCCATAGGTTGCCTGTCCGAAGGCAAGCACCTTCTTCTGCGGGGTTCCCGCCACTGCGGCACCGTTTGCTTTCGGAACCGCTTCCTTGGCGCCGTTGGCCCAGGCCGCCGATGCGGCAAGCGCCAGCGCGAGAGCAAAAGTCAAAGTTCTTTTCATGATATATCTCCTGTAATAGACACAATAGGCCTCGACATGGCTACTCATGGGTACAAAAACCCTGAGAGAATCCACAAACCAATAAGAAAGTTACGAAAGAAGAACAAAGAATATGTTATGCCCGAACGGGCATCATGGAGGGCATCAAGCACATCAGAAAACCAGAATGTCTCATCTCGCGTGTCCTCCTGTTGAAGTTGGTCACACTCTATACCAAGCATGCATAATTATTCAAGTGGTTTGCAGAGAAAATATGTGTGATTTACTCGCATTAAGAGACATCCTTCCCCTCCCCGCCTTGCAGAGGAGAGGAAAAGGACGGGGAAAAGCGTCAAGCGAAGCTGTGGAAATAGGGTCCGGAGGAATCGCTGATTTTCGCAATCAGGCTGTCCATCAAGCCCAGCTCATAGACGACGTCCAGCACGGTGTAGCGCTTACGCATCATCTGCGCCACCCGCATGCCGTATTGCCACTGCTGGAGGGTGATGGCCAGGTCCGCCGGCTCGGTCGGGCATCCAGCGAGGCGGAAGTTTTCCTTCAGCTCGTCGAACGCAATGATCTGCTGGCGTACCCGCCGCATCATCGGTTCCCAGACCTCCAGGATCTTCGCCCGCCTCTGGTCGAGCTGCTCGTCCTCAAGCCATTTCTGCCTGCAGATCTCCACCTGTCGGTCGGCTACCGACTTGCTGATCGTGACATACGAGCGCACCTCCCCCTCACGGTCGGAAAAGCGCGGATGGGGAGCCTTTGCAATCAAGGAACGCAAATCATTTGCGGAAAGCTTGAGCAGCTCGGTCATGATAGCGGTCGAGGAGAGCGTCCCGATGGCAACTTTGAAACCATGGCTGGCTGCGGCGCCCTTCCAGAAACCGATATGGTTCATTTCCCAAACATGGCTGAACAGGTGGTCGGCACCACTTGCCGGCCGGGAATCGAAGTATTCCTGCATGGCGAATCCGGTATGGATCAAGCCATCGAAAACCCGGGCGATCACCTCGCTGTCCCGCTCATGGAGCTTCCTGGGTTCGGCAATCTGCCACCGGAGTTTCGGCTGAACCAAATCCCAGACATGCTGGTCGATCGGCTCAATTCCGAGCGACTCGGCGATGATCCAATCGGCTCCAGCGGGAACCTTGGCGGCAAGATCACCGTATCCGCTGGCAATCATGTCCATCGGAGAGGCGGAAAGGATGTCGGGATCGGCGACCACAAGGCAGGGTGCAGGACATGGTTGGGTGACCTTCAGCCCATGGTCGGTGATTGCGGCGCCGTTGCTGGTGAACCCGTCCACGCTCGGCGCGGTCGCCACACAGAGGTATTGGCGTCCGGCAAGGAAGGACGCACGCTTGCATAGGTCGTTGATGGTGCCCGAACCGACGGCGACGGCAATGCAGTCGGGGCGAGCGTTGAGGACCGTAGTGGTCTCGTCCACATAGGCATCGTCGGCATACACTTTGTCGTCATACACATGCTTCTCGCATTTTCCCAGTTCCTTCCATACCTGCTCTCCTGCCACACGCCAAGTATTGGCATCTGCGAAAAGCAAGGGCTTCTTGCCGGGAAATTCCTTCGCGAATTCGGAAGGAACCAAAGACAGCGCGCCATGGGCGAGCACCAATCTACTATGAATCATGAACCACCTCCACCCAAATGGTTGAACCGAAACAGGCCCAGGTCAAGCAAAATCTCTTGCAAGGTTTCCCCTGCAAGCAGCAAGTCCGACCGCGAACAGCCATACAGACCGGCTCCACGCAACTGTTTGGGGGATGAGGCGGAAACACAAGGATTTTTGGGGGTATGGGGTAAAGGGAATGAAACCTTTAGATGGCAGGTGGCAACCTCGGAAATATCCGGTACCTCTTGGATGAACGGGAACTCCCACAGGCCTTCACAAAACCGGCCATCCCACGAGACAAATCACAACCACCGGCAAGCCGGTGGTTTGCTCCAGCCCTATAAGGGCATGGTACCGGCCAGGCTTGCGCCCACGAACGTTCCGCCTCTCGCACCACTTCACCAGCCTGCTGCCAAGGCAGCTTTTGGATTCGGCCAAT
>JAQYHB010000028.1 GCA_028722305.1 Spirochaetales bacterium | reverse complement strand
GAAATCAACGCCAACTCATTCGCGATCAGACCGGGATCAGAGCCCAACTGCAGGGACCTGATGCGGTTGTGCAGGCAATATGATGTGCCGGTCTGCGTGGACAGCGACGCACACAACATGTGGGCTGTCGGCAATGTCAAGGCTGCCCTGGACATCCTTGAGGACGAGCAGTTCCCGCCCGAATTGATCCTCAACGCCGACTTCAGCCGGGTTGATTCCTATATCGAACGGAGGAAACGAGAAAAAGGAATCGACCGGAAAAACAACTGAGAAGACATCCCGCGCATCCATGGAAAAGGCACTTTCCCGATTACGTTCCGAGAAAGTGCCTCTTCATGTCGTTGCGTTCGCCCTAGGACATCGGGATGGAGAGTGGAAGAACGGGCTGGAATCTTCCCCCGATGTATCTCTACCATACCCTGAAATCCCCGAAGAAGCAAAGGGCAGGACCGTGAAGAATGATGAAGAAGGTTGCATATCTGTGTGCAACGGAGCTGGCCCATGCCATGCGCAAAATCCTCGTTTTGCGGATATTGCTACAGATATTCAGATACATGTGACTCGATTCACATGTACTTGCAAATGAATTCCTGCCTTCCTGTACGAGGATTTTTGGATTTCGCCCAATTGAGCAAGCCTTTATCCAGTTGCACTATATAGAAATAAAAAACCGACCCGGGAAAAGGAGGTTAAACCCAAGGTCGGTCACAAAAGGAGGTTAGAAAAAATTCCGTTGTTTGCTTTAGTCCAAAAGAACTATCGCATGTCGTTATCTTTTCTTGACACGGAATATAATAAGATTTGGCAAGCAGTGTCAACATGAATTTGAGAAAATTAACGAAAAAATTGAAATTACGTACCAATTTTATTGACAGCCTTGGGAAGAGCAACAGCTATTTTATTACAATATATAATGATATTTGTTTATTGTATTTCAGAGACTTCTTTTTGGACTGCCATCGAGAGAACTTCCTCTGGAGGAACCTTTCTTGTTACCGCAACCCGAACCGCGCTACCAAGAATGTCCTCCAAGGGTTTCTGCCTTGCGGCATCATCGGCGAATGCAAACCGTCTGGTTCCCGTCTCGATCCTGATGCCGGTCTGCGAAAGCTTCAGCAGGCTCCCGTACAGGACACAGTCCTGGTCGGTAGGGTCACGGTGGCGCGCTCATGCTGCAGATACCGGGGCATCATCCACTCCCTTACAGCCTATAGCCCTATGGATGTGCTACTCTGCTGATCGTGATAGAGCTGAGAAATCTCATCACTGTAAACCCACACCAAAAATTGGACGGACGCTTCCAAGCTCGAATCAAATCATAGTAGTTGCAACGTTCGGGAACCAGTACGATTTGACAAAGTACCAATGTGTTGAGCAGGACGTTGATTCTGGTCTCTTCCTTGAACTGAGGAAACAGCCGAAGAAGCGGGCCCGCCACTGGAGATTCTAAAATCACGCGAGGGACAATGTCCCCTACAGTGTCCCCAAGAATTTCATCAGACAGATCTGAATGCATTCATTGTTGAGCTAATTCGAAAGGACAGGAAAATCAGTACCGAAAAAATGGCTATGAAACTCGGTGTAAGTTCAAAAACAATCAAACGCAGAATCAAAGACATGAAACATGTGCATTTTATCGGACGTGGTTCTCATGGCCATTGGGAAATCAACTAGGAACAGGGTGGGCGCGCGCAGGGACTGAAGGAAAGGATTCAACAAGGAATCCCAAAAGGCAGGGAAGCGAACCTGCTAGAAAACACTCAGAGCCTTGTCGAACAACTGCACCTCTCTCCGGAAGCAAGCAATGGATGCGTTGAACCTCTACTTAGTGGAAAGGGAACGTATCCGTATTCGACTCTTCCTCCCTTAAAATGATGGAGGGCCGCCTCTCGACAGTCCTCCATACGAAACTACCGCCTTACCTTATACCTTACAGCGTGTTCTTCATGCTGACAGGCTGCCGGGTGTTCTCCAGGACGTCTCTCCATAGCGGACCCTCGAGGTCGACATGGTTCCGGCTGGCGACACAGGCGGCGATGGGGATGTGGACGAAGCGGTTGTTGCACTCGCTGATCAGCATCTTCGTCTTGCCTGCCATGGCGGCGTGGACGGCGTGGGCTCCCAGTCTGGCGCAGTAGATCGAATCGTAGCTGTCGGCCGCGACACTGCGGATGATGTAGGACGGGTCGATGTACTTGATGTTGCAGACGATGCCCTCTTTCTGGAAGTAGGTCTTGATCTGGTCCTTGAGATACAGGCCGATATCATGGAACTTCACGTTTCCGGAAGCGTCATGCTCGGTGGAAGGAGGCAGCAGCTCCTGCCCCGCGCCCTCGGCGACCAGGATCACCGCATGGTGGCGGGCAAGGATGCGGGCCTTCAGGTGGTTCAGCAAACCATTGGGCCCGTCCATGTCGAACGGGTTCTCGGGAATCAGGCAGAAGTTAACGTCGCTCTGGGCCAGGGAAGCCTGGGCTGCGATGAAGCCGCTCTCGCGGCCCATGACCTTGACGATACCGATACCATTGATCGAGCCCTCCGCCTCGGCATGGGCGCATCGGATGGCAGGCACCGCCTGGGCGACCGCGGTGTCCACGCCAAAAGAGGACTGCACGTACAGCAGGTCGTTGTCGATGGTTTTGGGCACACCGACCACGGCAATCTTCAGGCCACGACGACTGATCTCGTCAGCGATGTCGCTGGCGCCCCTGAGCGTGCCATCACCGCCGATGGTGATCAGGATGTTGATGTTCAGCCGCTCCAGGGAATCGACAATCTCGTCGATCTGCTTGCCACCGCCACGGGCGTTGCCCAGAATCGAGCCGCCCTTTTCCTGGATCTTGTCCACCACGTGCGGAGTCAGGTCGACCAGCGGCCAAGGGGCGTTCTCGAGGAGTCCCTGGTAACCGTATTGGATGCCGCTGATACGGCGCACGCCGTAGCGGTACCAGAAACAACGGACAACCGCCCGGATGACGTTGTTCAGACCCGGGCAGATACCACCACAGGTACAAATAGCGGCATGGACATGGCTCGGGTTGAAGTAGATCTTTTGCCTCGGTCCGGCGACCTCGAGCAAATCCTCTTCCTCGCCCTCGACTTTCCCTCTCACAATCCGACGGTCGAGCGTATAGAGGATCCGATCGTTATCGTCGACATAATCGGCTCTTCCATCACCCCGGTTCAAACTCATGGCAATCGGGCTGGGGATCTTCGCTTCGCCCAGATTCTGAATGGTGAAATCAACTTTCTTAGTTCCCACTTTGTGCTCCTTCAGTTGCACGAAGCAGCTCGTTTACCTGCTTCTGAAAGCGTGCATATGGTTCCTGCATGGCCGCCTTCGCCTCACGCTGGAAGCTATCGTAGCACGCCATGAACGATTTGCCAAACGGTGTCAGGGTGGCGCCCTGCCGGTCGCTGCCACCCCGCTTCCGTTCCAACACGGGATGGTCGAGCTCGTCCTCCAGGTGCTTGACCATGCCGAACGCCTTGGAGTAGCTGATGCCCAGGCTCTGCGCCCCGGCGCGCAAGCTCCCCTCCTTCGCGACCGCATCGAGCAGCCAAAGCACCCCGATACCCATGTATTTCTCGCCCTCTTCGTCGACGAGATAGAGCTTCGCCTTTAACTCCATACCTCACCCGCCGCCTTGTAGATCAGGCCGATCAAATCGGGAATGTCCTTCTTCTCGACCGAGCAGTAGGCCACCCTGAGCACGCTGCCGGCGATATTGATGCAGCCGATATGGTAGACGTCAAGCAACCGCCTGCGAAGCTCCTCGGCGTCCCCTTTCGTGGCGAAGGCCATGAAGTAGCCGCTGTTGAACGGATAGGGGCGTAGCAGGTCATACTTGTCCTCGAACTCCTTCAGCGCCTCATGGAATACCTCGTAGCGCCCCTGCATCTCCTCCAGCACCTTGCGCTTGTCGCTTCGGTAGCTGGCGCTCTTCATGGCATGGACCAGAAGGCTCTGTCCCGGATGGTCGCAGTTGCTGACAGTGGCGCGGATGATACCCATCATCTTCTTCTCCAAGGCGTCGTACTGTGCCTGGGAGAAACCCTTGCAACCGAAGGTGACGAAGGCGATACGGAAGCCCCACACCATCGCCTCCTTGGTGGCGGCGTCGCCCTTGACGGCGAGAATGTTCGGCGAAAGGTCGCAGAGCTTGGAGAACAGGCTCTCCTTGGCAGTGTCCTTCTCGTAGAAAAGCCCGAAGTAGGCGTCGTCGCTGATGACCAGGAGCTTGTAGCCGTCGTCGGCAAGCCCCTTCAAGGCATCGGCGAGCAAGCCCATCTCGGCCTCGCTCGGAGTGTAGCCGGTCGGGTTGTTGGGGAAGTTCAGGATCAGGCGGGCCTTCTTGTCGGGAATGCCGCGCACAGCCTCGACGAGGCCGGCGACATTGTATCCCATCGCCTCGTCGTACATCTTGAAAGTCTTGACCTTGCAGTCGTTCAGAGCGCTGAACATCAACTCGTAGTTGTCCCAGGCCAGGTCGGGAATCACCAAGGTGTCTCCCGGGCCTGCGAAGAGCTGGCAGATGGTGGAAATCGAATGGGTCAGGCCGCTGGTGACGATCGGGTTACTGACCAGTTTGCTCTTCAGCGAGGGATTCTTCTCCACCATCTCCTTCTTCCACAGCTCACGCAGCTCCTTGACTCCGCCACCCGGGGCGTAGCTGAAGATATCGGCAGGCTTGAAAGCACCCGGCACGAACTGGGAGTAGATGTCGGAAAGATACATGGGCTGCCCATCCTTGACGGCCATACCGATGGTGGCGTTGTACTTCGTCGCCAGGGTTTTCGCCTCGGCGCTCTGGGCCACGATCCCCTTGGGGAAGTACATGCGCCGGCCGATGTCACTCAACAAATCCTCGGCAACGGTCCCCTTCAACGTCTCGTTCAACTGTACTGCAAGCTCGTTCATTGTTTTGCTCCTGACTTAGCAAGTATCACCTTTTTTTGTGTGTCAGAAAAGAGTACCTTGTGCTTTTTTCTGATCCTCTGCCGCCTTTTCATCGCCCATGCCGAGCATGGCGATGAACTCATCCTCGTGCACGATCCTCACCCCGAGGGAGCGAGCGGTGGCCTCCTTGCTGCCGCCACCGGCGCCAACCAGCAGATGGGTGGTCTTGCGGGATACAGAGCCGACACTGCGTCCACCCCGTTTCTCCACCTCTTCCATGGCTTTGGAGCGGGGGTTGAAATGGACGAAACTTCCCGTCACGCACCATACCTGTCCCGCCATGGTCTGGGGAAGGTCGTTCCGCTCGGTTCTCTCCTCCATTTGCAGGCCGGCCGCCCTGAGGGCCTCGATCCGAGTCCGGTTGGCCGGGTCGTTCAACCCATCGAAAAGTGATTTGACCGTCTTCGGACCCATTTGCTTGATGGAGATCAGCCGGTCCACGTCGTTCTTTGCAGCCAACCCGAGCAACTGGTCCATGGAGGTGATTCCCTCCTTGATCAGCAAATCCACCGCCTTCTTGCCAATCTCGGGGATTCCGAGCGAGACAAGCACCCGATGGAAGGGTTGCTTCTTGCTCTCCTCGACCGCTTTCACGATGGAGAGGATTTTCTTCTCGCCGAAGCCGGGAGTCCCGGTCAGCGTCTTGGCGTAGTCGATCGTGTAGATATCCTGGATATCCTTCAGCACACCCTTGCCGATCAGCACTCCAGCGGTCTCCGGGCCGAAGCTCTCGATATCCATCTGGTCCTTTCCCAGGAAGAACTCCACCCTGCCACGGATCTGGTCAGGGCAAAGGGGATTGGGGCAGAAATGGTGGGCGCCGCGAACGACGAGCGGGGTATGGCAGCAAGGGCACTCCTTCGGCATCTCCCAAGTCGGATTTCCCGTTTCGTTCTTCTCGATCACCCGCTCCACCGCGGGAATGACGTCCCCGCGCTTGCTGATCTCCACCGTATCGCCGATGGCAAGCTCAAGCTGGTTCACGTAGTCCTGGTTATGCAGGGTGATGTTGCTCACGGTCGAGCCGCCTACCTCGGTGGCTTTCACGCGCGCCACAGGGGTGATCCTTCCCGTCCGCCCGACCTGCACGTCGATACCTTCGACAATGGTCTCCGCCTGCGGGGCCTCGAACTTGTAGGCGATCGCCCAACGAGGGTGGTGCCCCGTATAGCCGAACAGCTCGCGGACGCTGATCTCGTTGATCTTCACCACCAGACCATCGATCTCGTAGGGCAGATCCTTGCGCCCCTTGGTCTTCATCCCGATATAGGCCGGGATGTCGCTGAAACTGCCGGCGACGCCCTCCAGACCGGCCTTTTCCAAGCGCCGCTGGGCTTCTTCCTTGGTCTTGCAGAAGTAGCCGATATGCGGGTTGGTACGGAAGCCGAGCCGCTTCAGCTCCTCGAGAATCTGGATGTGGTCGTCGAAGGGGCGTTCCGACTCCCAGAAACCCTCGTAGCAGAACATATCCAGAGGAATTTTCGCCGTCTCGCTGGAATGGATACGGCGGATGGAGCCGCTTGCAAGGTTGCGGGGGTTGGCATAGGGCGGGTCCATCGTCTGGTTGATCCTCTCGAAAGCCTCTTTGGACAGGTAGACCTCGCCGCGCACAGCCAGCGACTCCGTCTCGTCCAGCCTCAGGGGGATGGAGGGAATGGTTTTGATGTTGCCCGTCACGTCGTTGCCGACCACGCCGTTGCCACGGGTCACACCCCGGGCAAGCCTACCATCCTCATAGTACAGGACCATCGAGCAACCGTCGATCTTTTCCTCGATGACGAAGGAAAGATCCTCCCCCATCCGCTTCTCGGCCCGATCGATCCACGAAAGAATCTCTTGCGCGGAATAGGCTTTGTCCAGGCTGAGTACCGGAATGGTGTGCTCCACCTCGGGAAAATCGCTGGTCAGGTCGCTGCCGACCCTGACTGTCGGGGAATCAGGAAATCTCAGCTCAGGATGCTCGTTCTCAATCCGGACCAGCTCGTCAAACAGCTTGTCGTACTCCAAGTCGCTGACCAGCGGCCGGGAGTCCACGTAATAGGCTTTCTGGTAGCGTCTCAGCAAATCGGAGAGTTCCGCCACCCGTTCTTTCAGTTCCATGTCCCCATACTACCCGAAACACGGGAAAAAGGGCAGTCAAAACAAGGGAAAAATGATGTTCCCTCCATTGGCCAGCAGGCGGACCCCAAGGAACAGGAAGACCAGAAGGGATGTCTTCAACGCGGCTGTGTCGTTCAGCCACTTGTCAGTACCCTCGTCCGCGGTCCAGAGCAGGTAGAACGTCTGGCCCATGGCGAGGGTGACCATGGCAAGGGCCTGGATGACCGTCCCGAAGAGCAGGAAGTGGGTGCAGAGGGCATAGCTGACACCTATTCCGGCCGACTCGACGAAAGCCCTGAGGCAAAGGGAACGGGCGATCCTCGGTCCATGGAAGGCAAGCAACACCTGGTCGTCCAGCGCGTTCCGCTTTGCGAGCGTCACGCACAGCACGCCCGGCATGCGGATCCTAGCGACATCAAGACGCTGGAAGACGACGAGGAACCCAAGGGCAGCCTCAATCAGGCGGATGTCATGGAAGAAGACGTACAGGGAGATACAGGCGACAAAGCACGCCTGAAAGAAGAGCTGCTCTCTTTCCAGAACGCTTCTGTGTTTCCAGAATCCTCTCACGCGACAGCACCCGAGACGGCGAGAACGACCGCCCACACGAGAAAGGCTGGATACAGCCTGGTGGCGAAAAAGGCCCCAAGCGCAAGACCCGCCAGAACGTACTGAGCCAGGGAAAGCTGGAACCGGAAGGCAAGAAACGTTTCCGCCAACCACAGCACTGTGACGACCACCCCTTCCCGAAGCAAACGCCAGGATCGTCGTCTCATGGCCGCTTCCTTGCCCTGCAAGGGCTTGTTCATCGCGATCTCGCTCTTGTTGAAATCGTCGCAACGGCACCAAAACAGAGCCCCGCCCAAGACGGCGCCAAAGAAGTAGGGAGCGAACAAGGAACCATATGCCACCCAACCGCAGAGAAGCGCGATAAGCGCGAACAACAGCAGGATGCGGGCGATGCCGAGATGCTCGGGCAGGGGCTCGTAGTCCTTGACCCTCACGCCACGGTTGGTGAAATGCGTGGTCTTCCAGTCCATGGCGTCATTCCTTTCCCTTTCGGCTACGAAGCGCGTACCCATGGGCTCGCAACGCTTTCTCCGCGGTCTGGAGCGTATCCTGTTTCACCATCAGATAATCGGTATCGAAGGTGGAAATCGCGAAGATGCTGATTCCCGCTTCGGCGAGAACCGCCGCAATCCGGGCGAGAATGCCGATGAGGGAAAAATCCAGCGGGCCCACAACGCGGAGCAGGGACCATCCGTCTTCCCTTTTCAGCGTGTTCTCAGGCACCCGTTCCGTAGGACAAACCAGACTCGACTCCTGGTCGGTCAGGGAGAGAAAGGTGAACGGACGACGAGCATCCACCGGGTAAGAGCCATCAACCTTGCAAACGCTGAACTCTCCATCAATCACTTCGATTTCCATGGGTAAAGTCTAACCCGGTTCGGCTCAGGAAATCCAGCACCTGTCCATCTTTCCTGCCTGGAGGAAGGAAGAGGCGCCCTTCACGTCGAAAATGGCGAGCTTGTTGCTTCCCCCTCTCTTTTGAGGTATCTTTTGGGTACTATGGCAAAGGTCTATTTTTCCCGGCAGACGGTTCTCAGCGGAATGGTCGTCCGGTCCACCGTGGACAGCGGCATCATCGATACGATCAAGATGCCCCCGCTGGGGGGGCGTTTCCTGACGGTCGAGGCCAGGGACATCCGTGGCGACAACCGCGTACGGGTCGCGGGAGACTCGATTCCGTTGCTCTCGTCCAACCAGATTTCCTACAAGGGACAACCGATCATCGCCCTTTTCGGACCCGATATCGAGAGCGTGGTGCTGAAATCCCAAGAGGCGGACATCAGCTACCGTCTGGCGGACAGCGCTTCCGCCGACACCACCCACACGCCGATTACTCGGGATTTCGGGGATTTCGAGAGCGTCATCAACCAGAGCGGCATCAAGGCCTACAGCCAGAACTATGACTTCGCCCGCCTTTCCAGCCCCAACTGGAACATCACCCGCATTTCGGTCGGCATGGCCGAGGGGGTGCTCCACGTGATCGCCCCGACCCAGTGGCCGCTGCATATGCGCGAGACAATCAGCGACATCACCAAGATTCCCAAGAAGCAGATTGTAATCCATCGCCAGCCTTTCTATGCCCCCCACGACGAGATGTTGCTGCAACCATCGATCCTCGCCGCCATCGCCGCATTGGCCTGCGTCAAGGGCGGATACCCGGTCGAGATCCAGGACTCCACCCCGGTCTACAGGCCTGCCATGCATATCGAGCGCAAGAGTTTCTTCCTGCCGGACGGCAAACCACTGGCGGAAGAGGTCCACGCTACTGTCGACCAAGGAGCCTATTCCCTTTTCAGCAACGAGATGGCGAACCAGATGTTCGCCGGATTCGTTCCCGCCTGCGACCTGAAAGCTGCCCGCCTTTCGGTCACCTTCAAGGAGAGCGAGCAACCGCCGGCCAATTTCTTTGGCGACCTCGGCTACAGCGAGGCGCTGGCCACTACCGAGGAGCAGTACAATCAAGTCGCGTTGCAGTGCGGGCTCAACCCGGACGCCTGGCGCATCCAGTACGCATCGGCCAGTGGCGTGCACGACGAGCTGATCCACACCAGCCACGCGTCTGACTTGAAGGAGGCGCTGACGGAGCTGTGCGAGCACAGCAATTTCAGCAGGAAATTCAACGCCTACCAGATGATGGGAATCCGGAACAAGCATGGAATCCTGCCCAACCGCTATTCCCCCTTCTTCGGCTACTCGCGCGGCATCGCCCTCGCCTCTGGCGTTGGCATCGCGGGCTTCAGCAACAGCGAGCACAGGGCGATCTCCCCCCTGCAGGTCCAGCTCCAGCTCGACCCGGGCGACAAGGTGACCATCAACACGAGCTTCTACGGGACCGGCAACAGCGGCATGTTGTGGAGACAAATCATCTCTGAGAAGCTCGGCATCCCGGAAAAGTCCATCGTATGCACCCCGGACGGCCAGGACATGGTCGATTCCGGTCCTTCGGTGCTTTCCAGCAACAGCGGGCGCATGCCCCTGTTGGTTTCCCGGGCCTGCGACCTGATCCGCGACAAGCGCTTCGTCAACCCGTTGCCACTGGTGGAGAATGTCACCGACAGCCACGAAGGACACGAGCTCTTTTCCAGCACCGGCTGGGCGTCGATGGTCCTTGAGGTGGTCATCGACACCGTCACCTTCATCCCCAAAGTCCGCAACGTCTGGGTGGAAGTCCTGGTCGGCAGGCTCTTTGACGAGCAGGCATACCGGGAGAAAATCCGCCACACAGTGGTCGCCACGCTGAGGGAGAACGGCGCGACACTGGCCGACGGCAAGGAGCTGACCATCGAGGTATTGACCAAGCAGGTCGACGACGGAATCACCAGTTCGGTGACCAGCGCGGTCAAAGCGCTGGTGCTCTCCACCTTCGCCGCGGCCCTGGCGCAGGCGCTGGGAACCCGAAGCGTGACCCTTCCTATCACCAGTGGCACCATCATGGAAGCCATGACGCAAAGGAGGACGAAATGACCCTCGACTGCACGATTGACGGCAAGGTGCTTTCGCTCTCCGTCAACTCAAGCAAACCGTTGCTTCAGATTCTCAGCGAGGATGTGGACAACACTACGCTCACCTCGAACTGCCATGGGAACGGATGCGGGAACTGTCTGGTGCTGGTCAACGGCTATGCCGTGCTCAGCTGCATGGTCCCGGCCTTCCGTCTGAAGGACGCCGTAATCCAGACCTTCGAGAGCTTCTCCAAGACCCGCCAGTACCGGGATATCGAACGGGCCTACCAGGCTACCGGAAACCGTCCTTGTCCTAACTGCTACGCCAGCAGGACCCTGCTGATCGAGTCGATCCTGCAGAGTCTGACCGGTGCGCACCATCCGGACAATGAGAAACCGCTACCCCATGGCGGTGTCATCGGGGAAAAGGACCTGGATGAGAAGGCCATCGTCAAGGAACTCAGCCTGAACACCTGCCAGTGCATGGATACCGGGGAATTGCTCCAGATTGTGGAGCTTGCCCTTTCCTACAGGAGTCGCAAGAATGTCGTACGCAGAGCTTAGGTCCAATCCGATCCACACCCCGACCACGCTGGCGGAATTCGGCTCGATCATCACCAAGAATCCCGAGGCAGTCCTCTGGGCCGGTGGCACCTATCTGATGAGCAGGCCAAACTTCTATCCCAGCGACGAGATGGTCGACGTCATCGACCTTTCCAAGATGGCCGAATTGCAGAGAATTACCCGTACCGACCGGTTTGTCGACATCGGCTCGATGATCAATGTCGCGCAACTGGCGGACACCGGACGCCTGATACTGCCCCCGCTGCTGCTCGAGGCATTACTTTCCATCGGCAGCACAGTGCTCCGCAGGCAAATCACCATTGGTGGTTGCCTGTGCATCCCCGACTACCGGCTGGCCATCCCGACCGCGCTGTCGGTGCTGGATACGATGGCTGAGATGCGCCTGTACCTGAAGAGCGGGCGCAGCAGCACGAAGTGGGTTCCCATCAGCCGTCTGTACGACAAGGAAGGGAAACTGGTCAACCAGGAGGGTCGTTTCATCCTGACCCATATCAGGGTTGGACTGGAATACAGCAACTACCAGAAGTTCCTGATTGCCGGAGAGCCGATGCATAAACCGGCGGAGACGGTGATCATCGCCTTCCAGGCGGAGCGGAACACCTCGTCCCTTGGCAAGGTGCAGATGACCATCACCTTCCCCAACATGGCGTTTTTCATCAACAAGGAGGTCATCGGGCAACTGACCGGCATCACCTTGCCCATCATGCCCACGCAGATACGACAGGTGACTGGAACCCTGAAAAGCGAGCTCCAGAAAGCCTATCCCAATATCGGCCCGCTCCAACTGGCACGCGCGCTTAGGATGTTCGAGTCGATTCTCTATGATATCAATACCCTTTATTTGCAAAGCTAATGAGCGAAGAAATCAAGAAAGAAACCATGCAGGACATTCCCGCCGGCCAGAACGACGAGGAGTTGCTCGAGGAGCAGGAGCAGGAGCAGGAAGAGGAGGAGGCCGAGGCGGAAGCCAAAGCCGCTGAGGAACGGAAGGCGAAGGAAGAGGCCGCCAAAAAGCAGGCGGCCGAGAAAGCCGGGCCAGACCCGTTCGGGGGCATTCCCGATCCGGGCTTCGTCCACCTGCACAACCACACCGACTACTCGCTTCTGGACGGCGCGGCCAAGATCGGCAAGTATGTCAAGAAAGCGCTGGGCTGTGGCATGCGGGCCCTGGCCATCACCGACCACGGCAACATGTTCGGCGCCATCGAGTTCTACCAGGCCTGCAGGGAAGCGGGCATCAAGCCGATCATCGGCTGCGAGTTCTACGTCAACCCGGAAAGCCACACCTACAAGCCGAACAAGGAGCTGGGGGAGAGCGACAGGGGCCACAGGTACCACCTGATCCTGCTGGCCATGAACGACAAGGGCTACCACAACCTGATGGAGCTCAACTCCATCGCCTGGGTGGAAGGCCAGTACTACCGTCCCCGCATCGACGACAAGCTGATCCAGGAGCACAGCGAGGGCGTCATCTGCCTCTCGGCCTGCCTGGCCGGCGAGATCCTGCAGAACCTGCTGGACAACCGCTACGAGGAGGCCAAGCGCAGGGTCCTCTGGTTCAAGTCGGTCTTCGGGGACCGCTACTACCTGGAGCTCCAGGACCACGGCCTTGAGGAGCAGAAGCGGACCAACCCGCTGTTGGTCAAGCTGGCCCATGAGTGCGATGTGCCGCTGGTGTGCACCAACGACATCCACTACATCGAGCAGGAGGACGCCCAGGCGCAGGAGGTGCTCCTGTGCATCGGCACCGGATCGAAGCTGAAGGAAGAAGGGCACTTCCGCTTCCCCTGCCAGGAGTTCTACTTCAAGACCCCCCAGCAGATGAAGGAACTCTTCTCCTGGTGTCCCGAGGCGGTCGAGAACACCCGCAAGGTGGCCGAGCGCTGCAACCTGGAGATCAGGTTCCCCGGGCCGCTGCTTCCGATCTTCCAGCCGCCGAAGGATTTCCGCCAGGAGCCGCGCTACCAACAGTTCATGGACCTGGTCCAGAACTCGGAGGAGTACCGCAAGTTCGTCACGCCCGAGGTGGACGCGAAGATGAGCCCGCAGAGCCGCCTGCAGGCCGACTACCTGATCCTACTTTCCTACCAGGGCCTGATCCGCCGCTATGGCGAGGAGAAGGCCAAGGAATACATGGCCCGCATGAACCACGAGCTGGGCGTCATCATCAAGATGGACTTCCAGGGCTACTTCCTGATCGTGCGCGACTACATCTACTGGGCCAAGACCCATGACATCCCGGTAGGGCCGGGACGCGGCTCGGGCGCCGGCTCGATCGTCGCCTACTGCATCGACATCACCAACGTCGACCCGATGGAGTACGCGCTGCTCTTCGAGCGGTTCCTCAACCCCGAGCGTGTCTCCATGCCGGACTTCGACGTGGACTTCGACTTCGAGTACCGGCAGAACGTCATCGACTACGTCACCGAACACTACGGCAAGGACCACGTGGCGCAGATCGCCACGTTCGGCACCCTGAAGCCGAAGGCGGCGGTCAAGGACGTGGCCCGCGTCCTGGACATCCCCTACGACACCTCCAACCAGATTGCCAAGCTGATCAGCGACGACCCGAAGCTGAAGACCCTCGAGCAGGCCTTCGAGCAGAACCCGGAGCTGCAGAAGGTCGAGGAAGAGCTGACCGCCAGAGGAGGCTACGAAGCCATGCTCTTCCCCATCGCCCGGAAGCTCCAGGGGATGGTGCGCAACACCGGCACCCACGCCTGCGGCCTGGTGATCGGGCAGACCAAGCTGGTCGACTACGTCCCGCTGTTCGTCGATCCGAAGACCGGGCGGCAGACCACCCAGTACGACAAGCACTACATCGAGGACTGCGGCCTGGTGAAGATGGACTTCCTGGGGCTGAAGACGCTGACGCTGATCCGCCACTGCGTCGACCTGGTCCACAAGAAGGACCCCTCGTTCGACATGGACAGAATCAGCCTCCAGGACGAGGAGACCTTCAAGATGCTGCAGGCGGGCGACTCGATGATGGTGTTCCAGTTCGAGTCCAGCGGCATGCAGGACATCCTGCGCCAGGCCCATCCGAACAACATCGAGGACCTGGTCGCCCTGAACGCCCTCTACCGGCCCGGACCCATGCAGTTCATCCCGAACTACATCAGATGGAAGGCCAACCCGTCGACAATCGAGTATCCGGACCCCGACTTCGTCGACATTCTGAAGAGCACCTACGGCGTCATCGTCTACCAGGAGCAGGTCATGCAGGTGGCCCAGGTCTTCGCCGGCTACACCCTCGGGCAGGCCGACATCCTGCGCCGCATCATGGGCAAGAAGCAGGTGGAGAAACTGGCCAAGGAAGAGGTCAAGTTCCTCAAGATGAGCAAGGAGAAGGGGCGGGACGAGAAGCACGCCAAGGAAATCTTCGAGATGCTCAAGCCGTTTGCCGGCTACGGCTTCAACAAGAGCCACGCGGTGGCCTACTCGGTGGTCGCCTACCAGACCGCCTACCTGAAATGCCACTACCCCGCCGAGTTCCTGGCGGCCAACCTGACCAACGAGGCAGGCAGCCCGGACAAGTTCAACGAGTACCTGGAGCTCAGCAAGGAGATGCACATCGACGTGGTCGCTCCGGACATCAACAAGAGCGGTTGTTCCTTCAGCGTTGTCGATGGCAAGGTGGTCTATGGCCTGGCCGGCATCAAGAACGTCGGAGAGGAACCGGTAACCGCCTTGGTCGCGGAGCGGGAAAAGAACGGCCCCTTCACGAGCTTCATCGACTACCTGATGCGGATGGGAAGCCGCTGGTACAACTCGAAGATCCTGGAAAGTCTGATCAAGGCGGGTGCCTTCGACAGCCTGAAGACCAACAGGGCCACCCTGCTGGCCAACATGGAAGCCGCGGTCAAGTTCGTCGAAAAGCGCAAGGAGGAAAGCGCCTACGGGCAGATTTCCCTGTTTGACAACTCGCCGAGTGCTTCCTCCTCCGAGGAGTTCGTCATGGAACCCCACGAGGACTGGACCCCGGCAGAGAAGCTGGAAAGCGAGAAGGAGCTGTTGGGATTCTATGTGAGCGGGCACCCGCTGGACCAGTACGCCAAGACCATCAAGGAGTGCGTGCGGGTCAATATCGCCAAACCCGAGCAGCTTCCCTACGGCAAAGAGACCAACGAGGTCGCCACGATTTCCACGCTGCGCCCCTACACCACGAAAAAGGGGACGGTCATGGCGTTCCTGACGCTGACCGACAAGAACGGAAGCTTCGACGCGACCCTCTTCCCCAAGGCCTACGAGCAGTACAAGGCGATCCTCGCGGTTGACCAGATCTACGGCTTCGTCGGCAAGTTCGAGCAACGCAACGACAAGCCCTCCTTCGTCGTCGACCAAGTGTTCCAGAACCCCGACGACCTGCAGCCGATCAACGTGACCACCTGCCACATCAGCATCCGCAAAGATGCCTGCACCCGGGACAATCTGAGCAGGCTCCATGACCTCTGCCTGGAAAACGGGGGGCCCATCTCCCTCAGGCTGGTCGTACTGGAGGACGACAAGAAGACGACGATCGCCTGCGGTCGCGCCTACAACGTCTCCTACACCGACGACTTCACGAGGATAGTGAAGGAACAGGTGCCGATCGACGGCATCTGGTTCGACTAGGAGGTGAACCGATGGAATACGCCATGGCCGCAAGCCGCTTCGTCGCGGTAGCGATTTCGATCTACACGCTCCTGATCTGGGTCCGGGTGATGCTCACCTGGGTCCAGATTCCCGGCGTCTATTTCCAAAGCTCTCCCCTGCTCCGCCTGCTTTCCTCCATCGTCGATCCATATCTGGACATGTTCCGCCATATCCGGTGGGCTCGGCGCGGACACATCGACTTCAGCCCAGTGGTTGCGCTGATGGTGCTCTCCATCCTGCAGAGCATCTTCAGCCTCTTCGGCGCCTACGGGAGGATTACCCCGCCGATGGTGGCATCCTTGGTCATCCAAGCCTTCTGGAACTACATTCTCGCTCCTCTGTGCTGGTTTGCCATGCTGGTCGTCGGCATCCAGTTGTTCCTCACGTATCGTAGCGACAGGCGGAGCACCCCGTTTGTGGTGGTGATGGAAGGGATGTCGCGGAGCTTCATTGATTTCGTCCAGCGGCTGTTCTTCGGCCATCGTCTGGTGGGCTTGCGCCGGTTGGCCTGGTGGAGCTTTGCCTTCTACCTGGTCTTGTATTTCCTCCTGCGCTTCGGCACAAGCCAGCTGGCCTCCTATCTGATCCGACTGTGATGGAAGGAACCTACTACCGCAACCTGTCCGAACCGCTGACTTCGCTCAAAGGAGTCGGACCCGCGGCCGCCAAGAGCTACCGGGACCTGGGTGTCGTCACCCAAAGCGACCTGCTCCAGATGCGTCCACGCGCTTTCGAGGACCGCTCCCGTGTCCAGACCATCGACGCGGCGCAGGACGGCCAGTTCGTCAACACCAAGGTGCTGGTCACCGGCCATTCCTATTTCGGCGGCCACTCCTTTCGTGACCGGATCCTGAAAATCCAAGTCCAGGACTGCGAGGGCTCGGGAGCCAGGCTCCAGTTGCTCTGCTTCGGGCGCAACTTCCTTGAGCGCTCCATCGAGGTGGGCGGGCTCTACTACCTGTATGGACAGATAACCCGCTACAAGGGCCAAGTGCAGTGCTCGAAGTTCGAGCTCCATCCGGCGCCTGTCGAAGGAATGCCGCCCCAGTTCGGCAAAGTGCTTCCCATCTACCCGCTACGCGGCTCTCTCAGCCAGCGCATCATCCGCCGCGACGAGGCGACTGTCCTTTCCTCGGTGGCGCTTTTCCGGGAGGAGCTTCCCGACTATCTGCGACAGAAGTACCATCTCCTATCCACCGACGAGGCGATCCGCCAGTTGCACCAGCCTTCTTCCATGGAATCGGAGGATGCCGCAAGGCGTACCCTCGCGTTCGGGGAGCTCTTGTACATGCAGCTATTCACCCGCCGGCACGAGGGTTCGACCAGACCTGAGATCCGTCGGGAGTCGGCTCCCTATCCGTTGGAACTGAGGCTGATTGCCTCGCTCCCCTTCAGCCTGACCCCCGACCAGATGGCCAGCCTGAAGGAAATCCGCGGGGACCTGGACTCGAGCCGGCCGATGAACCGGCTGCTGCAAGGCGACGTCGGAAGCGGCAAGACGCTCGTCGCCTGGGTCAGCGCCCTGCACGTGGTCAGTCAAGGCAAGCAGGTCGCCTTCATGGCACCGACCGAATTGCTTGCCCGCCAGCATGCCGACAATGCGGCCAAACTGCTTTCGCCCTTCGGGGTACGGCTCGCCTATCTGACCGGGGCGGTCAAGGGCAAGGAGCGGACGCTCCTGCTCGAGCAGATCGCGGAGGGCAACGTCGACATCATCATCGGCACCCATGCCCTTTTCGGGAAGGAGGTCGTCTTCAAGAACCTCGGGTACGTGATCATCGACGAGCAGCACCGCTTCGGTGTCGAGCAACGCTACGCCCTGACATCGAAGGCCGAGGTACCCGATCTGCTGTTGATGACGGCAACCCCGATTCCCCGCACGTTGGCCCTTACGGTCTTCGGGGACTTGAATATCTCCACGCTGAAGACCATGCCCCCGGGACGCAAGCCGATCAAGACGCTGACCGTCAGCGAGGCAAGCCGGGAGCGGATGTACCGGGCGATCGCCACCGAGTTCGAGCGCGGCCACCAGGCCTATTTCGTCTACCCGAGGATCGACGACACGGGAGAAAGCGATCTCAGGGACGTGACGAGCATGTACGAGTATCTGAAAAAGGAATACCCGGGCGTCTCCAGCGCGCTGATGCACTCCAAGCTGGAAGAAGAGGAGAAGATGCGTATCCTCGAGGATTTCAAGGCGGGGAACATCACCTATCTGGTCTCCACCAGCGTCGTCGAGGTCGGCATCGACATTCCCAACGCCACCTGCATGGTCATCGAGCACGCCGAGCGTTTCGGGCTCGCGGCACTGCACCAGCTCCGCGGGCGTGTCGGACGCAGCTCTCTGCAATCCTACTGCTTTCTGGTCTTCGGCAACGACCTGACCGACGTGGGCAAGCAACGGCTCAGGGCCATGAAGGAATCCAACGACGGGTTTTATCTGGCCGAACAGGACCTGCTGATCCGCGGTCCCGGCGATATCGTCGGCCGGAAGCAAAGCGGTTTCCTCAACCTGCAGTTCGCCTCGCTGACCGACGACTTGGACCTGCTCCAGCAGGCAAGCCAGGCGGTCACCCAGCTCCTGAAGGAAGACCCAGGGCTGCTCAGGCCGGAGCATGCGGTCATCCGCCAGACCATCAACGAAAGCCCGATGTTCCAGGGCAGCATCGCTTGAAGCTATCGCAACAAGAGGAATCCGACAAGCGTGACCAGGCTGAGGGTCAACACCACGTCGATGTAGCGCCAAGGGTCGTTTCTTTTGGAAAGCAGCCGTTTCGCCTGTTCGTCCTGTCCCTGCTTGTCCAGGGAAAGGAACTTCGCCACTTGCGCCGCCGAAAGGGGCGCCGAGCCGAGCGTCATCTCCTCCAGCGTGCCCAAAAGTTCGGCGTCCAGGAACCAGGTATTGGCGTCGATGGCAAGCAGGTTGGTGTACCTCCCCTGCTTCTTGGGAGAACCTAGCTTTTCAGCCACCTTGGCCATCCCCTCCGCCTTCGCTTTCTCTACCAGCCAGACCTTTGTGGAAAGACGTACCAACTTCCATTCCATACGCTCATCCTAACCCCTTTCCGACGACCCCAACGGTGGATTAGGATACAGACATGCGTATTACTGGCGGACTGTACCGTGGCAGAACGGTGGTGTGTCCCCCGGGCGTGATCCGCCCGGCCATGGACATGATGAGGGAATCGTTGTTCGACATGCTCGGAGACCTCTCCGAACGCTCCTGGCTTGACCTGTTCACCGGCAGCGGGTGTGTCGGAATCGAGGCGGCGAGCCGTGGCGCCGAGCCGGTGCACCTCGTCGAGATGGACCGGGGAAAGAAGGAGACCATCCTGAAGAACATCAGCTTCGTCGAGAGCGACATCCGTCTCTTCATGGCGGACGTCTGGTCCTTCATCCCCACCTGCAAGAGCCGTTACCACTATGTCTACGCCGACCCTCCGTTCAAGATGGAGGACAAGGTCAAGCTGACCCAGCTGATCAACGACAATCATCTGGTCCGCGACGGCGGCCTATTCATCATCCACTACCCGAAGGAAGAAAAAGGCATCTGGCCGGAACGCGTCGGCGCTCTTGTCACCATCGACGAGCGCAAGTATGGACGCAGCATGCTCCGTTTCTTCCGCAACAAGGAGGACGAACAGGCATGAGCAGGCTTCTCCATACCAGCGATTGGCATCTCGGCGCTCCTTTGGTGGGAGAGACCCGCACAGACCATTTCCAAGCCATGCTGGCCGGCCTTCTCAAGGTCATACAGGAGAGGAAGGTGACCTGCCTCTTGATTGCCGGGGACGTGTTCGACGTCTCCAATCCTCCGGTCTCCGCCCAGAACCAGTACTACGATTTCCTCGCCAGCCTGAGGGACACCTCCTGCGGCGAGGTTGTCATCATCAGCGGAAACCATGATTCGGCCAGGTTCCTGGCCGCGCCGGCCGCGGCGCTGAGCAGGCTCGGCATCCATGTGGTGAGCGATACGGAAACCGACTCCGCCCTGGTACCGGTGGGAGACGACGTGGTGGTCCTGGCCGTCCCCTACCTTCGCGATGGGTCGCTTGAAACCACCCCAGGCGCGAGCGAGAAGGAGCGGTCAGCTGGTTTCATCAACATGACAAGAGCGTACCTTGCCGGCCTTTCTTCTCTGGCAAGGCGCCGGTATCCAGGACGCAGGCAGGTAGTGATGGCGCACCAGTTCCTCGTCGGCAGCGCGATGGATAACGGCAAGGAGGAGATCGACTACGTTGGCAGTCTGCCCCCGCTTCCCTCCTCCGTTTTCCCGCCAGAAGTGGACTACGTCGCCTTGGGCCACATCCACAAACCGCAGGTGGTACGGGGGGCCATGCCGATTCGCTACTCCGGCTCCCCGATGGCCATCGATTTCGGCGAGTCCGGGCAGACCAAGCAGGTGGTGCTGGTCGACACCGACCCATGGACCATCACGCCGATTGACCTGCCGACCTTCGCCAACCTGCGGAGAATCAGCGGTTCCCTTCCCGAGCTGGAGGAAGCGTTGGACGAGATGGCCTCCACGTCCGGACCTGTCTGGGTGGCGGCCACCTATACGGGCGACCATCCGGTAGCGGAACTGCGCAGAAACCTGTTCGACCGGGTCAAAGGGACCAATGTCCATCTGGCGCAGGTGCTGGACAAACAGGCCTGGTACAGCCGTTCCCACAGGGAAGAGGTGGTAGACCTGAAGACACTGACTCCCGAACAGGTTTTCGAGCGCAGGCTCGAGGAGGGGAACTTCGACGAGAAGACAGGGCGGATGCTCCGCTCCCTCTTCGCGGAGATTCTCCACGACATAGCCAATCCGGAGGCGATGGAATGAGAATCAAGCGTGTCTCCTTTGAGCATCTGAACTCCATCTTGGGGCCCTGCTCCATCGACTTCGACGCAATCGGCTCCGGACTGTTTCTGATCACCGGTCCGACCGGCAGCGGGAAGAGCACGATCCTGGACGCGATTACCCTGGCCCTCTTCGGCCAGACCAGCAGGCAGGGAGCGATCACCAGCGGCAGCAACGAAGTGATGACCAAGGGAGAGAACAACTGCCAAAGCACGGTCGTCTTCGAAGAGGGAGGCGACCAGTACGAGGTCTCTTGGAGCCAGAGACGCCGCAAATCCCGCAAAGGAGAAGCGGAAGGAACTCTGGAGGCTCCCAAGCGGTCCCTGAAGAAGAACGGGAAGTTGCTGGCAGACGGACTGAAGGATGTCGATGGCAGAATCACCTCGATCTTGGGAATGGGCTTTGACCAGTTCACCCAGGCAGTCCTTCTGGCGCAGGGGGGCTTCAACTCCTTCCTGGCCGCCGACCCCAAGGACAAGGGAGCCATGCTGACCCAGCTGACCAAGATGGAGATCTACCAACAAATCGGCAAGGCCGTCTATCTGAAATGCAAAGAGCTATCCGACCGGCAGAAGGAAATCGAGACCCGCAAGAGCGAAATCCATGTCATGACGTCCGAAGAGCGCGGTCTTCTGGAGCGCACGCTCCAGGAACTCGAAAAACGGCGGGAAGAGCTGGCCGAACATGGCAACGCATGCGCCAAGCTCCTTTCCGACTGGAAATCCTATGACGACCAGCAGGAAATACTGCGGAAAATCGAGGAGACACAGCAGCAAGTGGAGCAGTCGGCCCAAGAGGGAAACGCCTTGCAGGAGGCCTACAGGAAAAGCGAAGCCCTCCTTCCCTTTCTCCCTTTGAAGACCAGACTGCGAAGCGAGCGGGACCATGCGGAAAAGCTCGGCGACGACCTCTCCGCCCTCCAGAAAGACCTCGACCAGGCAAAAAAACAGGAAGCACAGGCACAGGAGCACCTCCAACAGGTCCAGCAGGAGGCCGGGAAAGATACCTATGCTCTGGACAACCAACGCTCAGCCCTGGAACAAGCCAAGGAATTCCAAGCCCAGCTTGGTCCGCTCCAGGACAATCTGAAGAACGCGGAACAACAACTCAAGAGCAAACAAGAAGGAATCCTCCAAGAAAAGGAACTCTATCGGAAGCTGCTGCAATCAGAAGCTGAGCTCCAAAGGAAACTCGACCAGGCTGACGACTATCTCCAGACCCACACGGCAGACTCCCATATCTCCGAAAGCCTCCCCAAACTGGAGAACGGAGAAGAGACGTTGCAGAGCCAGCGCGCCCTTGTCGACCAGACGAGGAAGGCCCTTGACACGGCAAAGCGGCAGCTGGAGGAAACCGAGACACACATCGCCGCCACCCAAACCACCATCGACCAGCTCCAAGACCAGGAACGCGAACTGACATCCCGCCATGCGAAGCTCGTGACCATGGTTGCCGACCTCTACCGGGGAAAGCAGAGCGAGGAGCTCCGGGCGGAGCGAGACAAGCTGAAAGAGGCCAACGCCTTGGCGAAACTGGTCATGAGCATGGAAGAACAGCGACGGCACCTCGTCCCCGATTCCCCCTGTCCACTCTGCGGCTCCAAGCACCATCCCTACGCGGAAGGGCAACCGCTGCCAGGCAGCAACGACCATGCGATCCAGGTGCTGGAACGGATGATTCCGGAGCTTCAGCGCATCGAAAAGGAACAGCAGGAAATCGAGAGCGGCCTTGCAGGCAACGCCAAGGACCAGCAGGATGCCGCACAGATGCTCGCCCAGCTTGCCGGCGTACGCGAGAAGCAGGCGCAAACCCATGCAGAGGCAAAAGCCTGCTACCGGCAAGGGAAGGAAAAGCTCGACGAGCTCGAGACACGCTACCAGGAATTGCTCGCTCCCTATGGCTTGCACGCATGGGACGCGAAGGCCCGGGACACCCTGCTCCAGCGAAAAAAGTCCTGGGAGGACAATGCCAGGATCCACGATGATGGAGAGCAGAAGAAAAGGTTTCTGCAGCAGCAGGCCAGAGACCAGCACCTCAAGGTAGAGAGCCTTTCGGCAAGCGGAGAGGAGCAGGCAGTCGAGACCGCCCAAAAGAAACTGGAGGGGAAGAACCATCAAATCTCCGCCCTGCTGGGGGCTTTCTCCATCGAGGACTTCGCCTTCCACATCCAAGATGAGGGGGCGCGGATCCAGAAGCGGCTCCAAACGGCGACCGAGGCGTACGACAAGGCGCAAAGCAAGGCCAAGAGCCTTGCGAACACCATCGACACGCTGAAGGGCCAGCGGGAACAGGCGTTGACAGAGGCGCAATCCCTGCTTGAGAAACTACTTGCGGAGGTGAAACCGCTGGGCATCTTCAGCGAGGAGGAATTCGACTCCCGAACCCTTGATCCACAGCAACGCGAACAGGCCGTGGAACAGGCAAAGTTCCTGGCTTCCAAGCGGCAGGAGATGCAAGGATACCGGAAACGGTTGCCCGACCCGCTGCTTCCCCAGCCTGCCACTACGCGGGAAGCGCTCGCAAACGAGCAGGCCGACATCCAGGGCCAGATCCAGGAGACTGACAAGAAGCGAGGAGAAATCGAGGAAAAGCTTCGTGGCGACAAGGCCAGCAGCAAACGCCGGGAAGAGCTGGATGCGGAATACGGGAACATCCATGCCTCTTTCCTTGAGTGGAAACTGCTGAACGACCTGATCGGGGATTCCGAGGGCAGCAAATTCCAGAGATTCGCCCAGAACATCTCCTTCAAGGTGTTGGTCGGCTACGCCAACCAGCAACTGGAACGCTTGGACAATCGGTACCAGCTTCGCGCCTCGGACGACAATCCGCTGACGGTCTATGTCTACGACGCATCGCAGGGTACCGAGCGGACAGCCTCGAACCTCTCCGGAGGTGAGAGTTTCCTGGTCAGTCTCGCCCTTGCCCTTGGGCTAGCGGCCTTCTCGCCAGGGAAGTCCCCTATCGAGTCCCTCTTTTTGGACGAGGGTTTCGGCACTTTGGACCAAGAGACGCTGGAGGTCGCCATGCGCGCGTTGGGCAATCTCCACCATGAAGGCAAGCAGATTGGCATCATCAGCCATGTCGAGTACCTGCGCGAAGCGCTACCCATCCATATCGAAGTGTCCAAAGACGAGACAGGTCACAGCAAACTGTCCGGTCATGGCGTGCGATATTCCTAGCCTCACAGGTCTAATTTCGCGTATAGTATGGACATGCTGCTTCTTGCCGCTCGTGAAGACTGGAGGTCCCTATGAAAGTCGTGCAAAGCAATCTGGTCGGCCCCGACCACATTTTTCGTCTCCGTTCCACCACCACCGCGACGGAGACGGATCCCCATTTTCAGGCCCGCGTGGGCTTTTATTTCGCGATTGCGCAGGAGCTGGCAGGCATGCACTCTGCCTGGGCCAAGCTCTCGCTACCCGAAGCGCTGCGCATGGGCAAGACATGGATGGTCCTGAGGACCAAACTCCACGTGGACCGTTACACCAACTGGGCTGAGGAAGTGTTGGGGGAGACGTGGGTCGAGCCTCCCAAGGGGCTTCACTTCATGCGTTGTGTCCGTGGCTTGGACGAGGATGGCCAGACTCTCTTCGAGGGAATCAGCACCTGGGCATTCATGGATTTGGTCAACAAGCGGCCAATCAGGCCCAGCGAGGTAGCTGACGAATTTCCCCTCCCGCAGGAGACCGACACCAGGCACGTCTACCCCTTCGAGCTACCCCACCGGGCGCCGATGTGGGAGACCAGCGGACCGCGCGAGCTTTGCAGTGGTTCCCCTGTAATCAACCTGACCGATACCGACGGGAACCACCATGTGAACAACCTCTCCTACGTCGCCTGGTCGATGAACGTGCTGCCCCATGACTTCCTCATGGAGTACAAGGTACGCGACATCGATGTCTCCTGGATCAAGCAGACCTTTCTGGAAGACGAGATCACCGTCCATGCAGGTAGCGTGCAGGAGAATCCGTTCCATCAGCAGCAGCCTGAACTCTTCTTCAAGATCGTGCGGCACGAGAAGGACGGAAGCGAGACCATCGTCTTCGAGGGCTATTCCCAGTGGGAAAAGCGTGAGAAGCTGACCCGCGACGGTCTGTATACCGTCTAATCCATCAACAGCGGATTCTGGGTATCCCTCCCCAAAAGGAGCCCGATCGAGCAAGAGGGGATGGGCGACTGGTCGAATGCGGAGTAATAACAGTACCAGGAGCGTTCATCGCTTTTGGCTACACAGCCAGTTCCGGCGAAAAAGCCGGAAGCCCACCCTGACTCCGGAGTGGGCAGCAATCGCGTGGGCTGTCCGAAATGGATGCCATCCTGGCTGAGAAAAAGGACCAGCGAACTCTCGCTGGCGACCTTGCTGCGGTTCCAATGGGCTGACGAGGCGACAAGCCCGAACCCGTCCTGGCAGGGCAGTACCGAGCAGGGACCGACGCCCATGTTGATGGCCGGGTCGTCGGCGTCGGCGGCAATCACCACCTGGGGATTCCGGTAGGGACCGTCGACCGCAGGGGCCGAGGCTACAGCGACCGAAAGCGGAATCGTCCTCCCCCTTTCCAGCTCGTTCTCTCCAAGCGAGTAGTAGAGTCTCCACTGCCCTCCCGCCTTGCAGGGTTGGGGATGGGAGACCACCTGGCCTTTCTCCCCCTCGAAAACCACCTTGGAAGGACCCCAGGAACGCAGGTCCTCGGACGCATGGACGCACAGCCGCTTGCCGTCCCTCGCGACGAACAGGTACCACATCCCCATCTCGGAAACCACGCAGGGATCCGTGCCTATGACATTCAACCGGCCTAGCGCATGCCAGACGATGCCATTGGAAGAAAAGAAATGCTGGATGCCGATCCAACTCTGGCAAAACAGGTGCCACTTGCCGTCAGGCGAGGAAGCGGGTGTGAGCACACTCGGACTTTCCAGACGGGGCAGGTACCAGCGCTTCTTGAGGACCGGCTCGTCGCTGAAGGGAAACCATGCGGCTCTGGCTAGCTCACCTATCGTCATTTATCGTTTCCGACGCTTGAAAAGCGGAGCCATCTTGGACTCCAGATGGAATTTGGCGGTGACCTTCTTCACAATCATGCTGTACAGGAAGAAACTGCCTGCGATGGAGATGATGAAGCCGAACAACGCCGCAATCGGTGCGGCGGGACTGTCCGCCGGCACGAACCTGGCGATCAAGACAAAACAGATGATGAACAGGGCCACCATCAGGACTAGGTTCAACAGGGTCCCGAAAATCATGAACAATATGGTATTGAGAACCGTCGGCTTGGAGCCGGATTGGTTCTGATTCTGAAGTTTCTCATCCATGGCGAATTCATCCTTCTTTTGGTTTACTTTACTTTGTTTCCGCAATGTGCACAACAAGGAAAGAACTGCAGGTCCCCATACAGCCCAAATACCACAGGCGTGGTCAGAACGAGACGCACACCGAGAGGAAGGTGCCTCTTTTGAGAAGGAAAAGGATTTCGTCGAGATGCGTCACCCTGCTGTTCCCTGAATACAAATGGCTCGGCAACGCATGCGGAGAGCTTTGCGTGAAAAAGGGAGAATGTATAGGCCACACCCCAATGATTCCTTGCGTTATCGCTTCATCCCGCAAAAACCCGCATACAATCTGAAAATTTATTTCCTTTTCCTGCAACACGTTGTGTCATCGATCAAAACATTTTCCCGTTTCTTTGGCACAAACCTCCAAGGACGTCCGTATGTATAGGGTAGGAGGTTGCATATGGATTTTGCAAAAGACGACATCCTCGTCGACGAGGAACTGAAGCACCGGCTGATGAGCAAGGAGATCCTCGCCTACATCGCCAGCCAGTTCGTCGACGATTTCGCCATGATGGGATGGAGACAGGTACTGCCCTACCTGGAGGACCCCCTGTCGTTCGGCGTCAACCGGGGCGACAGGGAGCGCTCGGACAGGGAGCACGGCAGCATCCGCTACGACATCCTCGTGCGCCTGCGCTCCCCCAGGGGCAAGGACAAGCGGATCGGCGTCCTGCTCAACATCGAGGGACAGAACGAGGTGCGCTCGTACGAGGCAGTGAAGCGGAGGATGCTCTACTACACCTGCCGGCTGGTCAGCGAGCAGAAGGAGGACGTCTTCACGGACGA
>JAQYHB010000027.1 GCA_028722305.1 Spirochaetales bacterium | reverse complement strand
TGCCCCCTGTCCGAACTCTCCCGGTCCCCCCTTGGAGATGCCGACCCCCTGGGGGTCCTCCAGATAGGGCAGGACCTGCCTCCAGCCCATCTTGGCGAAGTCGTCGACGAACTGGCTGGCGAGGTAGGCGAGGATCTCCTTGCTCATCAGCCGGTGCTTCAGTTCCTCGTCGACGAGGATGTCGTCTTTTGCAAAATCCATATGCAACCTCCTACCCTATACATACGGATGTCCTTGGAGGTTTGTGCCAAAGAAACGGGAAAATGTTTTGATCGATGACACAACGTGTTGCAGGAAAAGGAATAATAATTTCTCTCTTTTTGCATGGATCGGGAGGAACGTGGATAGGAGGTAGCAGGGAAATCCCGCACAAGGCTGGTGTTGGAAAAGACAGGCGCCACCCCGCGATGAGGTGGCGCCCGTCGTTTGCGCATGTACGGATCAGAGCAGTCCTTGCGCCTTCAGTTCGTCGAGGTTCAGGCTCTTATGGTAGGGGAGCTCAATCTTGCCCTCCTTGACCAATTCGATCGCCTTGGCCCGTTCGGGGTTGTCCAGCTGGAGGTCGACTCCGACGATCTTCCAGTTGTGGTCGCACTGGGGCGAAATCTCGCCTTCCTCCTTGATGTAGGTGGTCAGCATGTCGCGGATGGAGTTCGGTGACTCCCAGTCACGCTTCGCCTTGACCATCTTCAAGGTCTTCAGGCCGGAAGAATAGCGGTAGTTGTTGACCGCAAGCTTCAGGACCTGGTCGTCCTTCAGGGGCTGTCCCTTGAATGTCACGTGCTTGATGCGGCTTCCCGCTGGCTGGGAAAGGTCGATCTCGTAGTTGACTCCCTGGAACTGGTCGTGCAGATAGCCCGGCTTGTCCGGGTTGAAGCTGATGGTGACATCGCCCGGCTTCCACTGGTTGTAGCATGCGGCCGCCCATTCCATGTAGGTCTTCAGCTCGGCACCGGTGACATCGACGGTGTAGAGGGTGTTGTCGAACTTGTAGATCTTGAAGATGACCCCGTAGTTGATTGGACCGGCGTAGATGGCGCTGTCATCGCGGAAGAGGGCGGTGGAAGTGACATCGGCTCCGGAATTGCGCAGCTGGACGTTCAGGATCAGATCCATGACCGCGGTGTCCTCGAGTTTGGCCTGGGGGATTCCGGGGATTTCGCTGGCTGGCTGGAAGTCGGCGGTGGCGATGCCAAGGACTCCGCTGGTGACGGTGCCGTCGGCACTCATCGCGCCTCCCTGGACGTAGGTGATGGTCTTCTCATGGGCTTCCTTGACCGCGGGCAGAGAACGCAGAGCCTCGCTGGGCTTGACTCCGTCCATGGAGATGACTTCTCCCTTGATGCCGGTGATCTGGTTCTGGTCGTCGAAGGAGATATCCCAGCGGGCGACTTCTTTGCCGCTGTTCTTGCAGGAAAGCACCTTCGCTCCGTTCGCATAGTCCTCGTTGACCGTCACGTGGGAGTGGCCGACCATCAGCACCTTGATTTCCGGGCACTGGTCGAGGATGCGGTAGCCAGCATCGGTGCCGTGGTCCTCGTCGTACTCCGCCAGGAACCCGACATGGGCGACCGCGACAATCAGGTCGACTTTCCCCTTGAGCTGGTCGCAGGCCCTGCGGGCCGCGGATCCGACCTCCTCGAAATCGAGGGATTCCACTTTCGGTCCATCCCACCGAGGAACGTCCGGGTTGGTCAAGCCGATGATGCCGATGCGCACCCCGTCCTTCATGATGATGGTGTAGGGGGCGGCCAGCGGCTTATCGGTGTCATGGTAGGTGGCGTTGGCGCACAGGTAGGGGGCTTTCGCCTCTTTCTTCAGTCTCTCGACGAAGGGAACCCCGAAGTTGAACTCGTGGTTTCCGAACACCATGGCGTCGTAATGCAGGTCATTCATCGCCTCCATCAGCGGGTGGGGAACGCTGTCGTCCTTGTTGTACAGGTCGTCGGTCAGCAGGGTGCCTTGGAACAAGTCGCCGTCGTCGACCAGGACGACGTTGTCCGCTCCTTGGTCCCCCCGGACCTGCTCTACGTAAGTGGCAACACGTGCCAGACCGTCCTTCGTGGTCTCCTTGTTGTCCTCATAACTGTAGCCCCAGATGTTGCCGTGGATATCGGTGGTCCCCAAAACGGTGATCGTCACGGGTCCTCTCTTCTTGAGATCCGGTTGCTCAAGCGTGGGCTGCGCCCAAAGGAACGAGACGCTTGCCAGCAGAGACAAGAGCAACATGCCAGTTTTTCGATGTAGATGCATCAATCCCTCCTTGCGGTTTTGATAGCTTTACTCTACGAGTGGCTACAGGGAAAGACAATAGACACGCCCCAGGTTTCCTGAAACAGAAAACGTCCTGACGGGACAAAACACAACTCGATCAGGGAAATGTTGGCTTTTCCGTTCCTTTTTGACCCAACGGACAACCCCTTGCAAGGCCAATGTGTCATTTTGATACGGGGAGGGAAGGCCTGGTGTCCCCATTTGCTTCATAAGTTTCCATGCATCTCAAAGGTATTCAAAATCAATTTGTTTTAATAAAAGGAAATATATATTTTGGCACAAGGGTTGCAGTATATTTTGCGTAAGCCGCAAGGCTCGCGAAACGCGAAACGTAAAGCACACGGAGGTGCGATTATGAGATACTTGATGAACCCCTTCTTTGACGACATGTTCGATGACTGGAACGCTGTCAGTGATTCCAAGTTCCCGCCGGTTGATGTTTATGAGACGTCTGACAAATATATTCTCGAAGCCGAGTTGCCTGGGTATCAGGAGAGCGATCTCGAATTGCACGTCGAGAACCACGCCCTGCATCTTTCCAGCAAGCGGAGAATGCAGAAGCATGACCAGAACAACTACCTGATCAAGGAGCGTGCATACGTCCCCTTCGAGAGGACCTTCAGCCTCCCCGAGCATGTCAATGAGTCCGCCATCAAGGCGAATTTCGTCAATGGCCTGCTGACCATCGAGATGCCGAAGGTGGTTCCTGTACAGCCGAAACGTATCGACGTGAAGGTCAACTGACCCGAGATACAAGCCTGTTTCATACACTCCATTTGCAGGACTGTCACGTGGTGGCAGTCCTGTTTTTTTGTCTCTTCCGCTCAAAAGCGGCTATACTATGGATATGGAACGAAAAGATGTGTTTGCTGGCTACTGGTATCCATCCGACAAGGACGAGCTGCGTGACCTGATAGCCTTTCAACCCGAGCCAGGCGACCCAATCCGGTCCGCGATCCTGCCTCACGCCGGGCTTTTCTTTTCCCATCGTGGCATCGCCCATTATCTTGCCCGCGTCGACCGCGGGATTACGCGGGTCATCGTCCTTTCTCCCTCCCATTATTATTATCTGAAGCCGAACGAGATTCTTGGCTCCCGCTCCTTTGACAGCGCCCAGACTCCGTTCGGCTCGCTCTCCATGGTTCCCTTGGAGGGTGCCGCCCCGGGAGGGGAGGCGCAGATTCAGCGCGAGCACGCCGTGGAGATGGTCCTTCCTGGCCTGAAGGAGACTCTGCCTGACGTTACGGTCAGCATGGGCCTGGTCAGCCAGGTGGACGAGGGCCAGGTCGAGGCTCTTGCCGGACTGGTTCTCAGACAGATGGACGACCATACCAGTCTGGTCGCCTCCAGCGACTTCACCCACTATGGGGAGGGGTTCCGCTATTTTCCCTACGGGTTGGCAATCACCGACGGGGTCCGCGCCAAGGTCAGGGACGACGACAGGGAGCTTGCCGGACTGCTCGCCCAAGGCGAATGGCGACAGGCTCTCCGCTTGAGCAATGCGCGCCACAGCACGGTCTGCGGCATCGCCGCGAACGTGATTGCCAGCTGTGTCAACTCGAGCCTTGGCCTTGTCGGGGAAATCGCCGACAGCTATGACTCGTTTGGCCTTTCCGGTGGTGGGGAGAGTTTCGTCTCCTACGTCACGGTCCTTTGGAGGAAGCCATGACCACGGAAGAACGGACGTTGTTGCTCCAAGTCGCGCGCGACTCGATCGCGGGCGCCTTCCACAAAGGGACTGGCGAGCCTCTGAAGGTTGCCAGGAGGAGCAAGGCGTTGACGGTCGTCGGTCCGGGAGCCTTTGTGACCCTCCATGAGCATGGCAGGCTCCGTGGCTGCATCGGCTATCTGGTCGGGGCGGGGAATTCGCTGTGCGACCTCGTCTCCCTGCTCGCCAGGGAGAGCGCCTTCGAGGACTGGCGTTTCCCTCCGCTCGAAGAGAAGGAGCTGGAGGATTGCGACATCGAGATTTCCGTCCTTTCCGTGCCCAAGCCGATCAAAAGCCTGGAGGAATTCCTTCCCGGGCGTGATGGCATCATCCTCACCGCCTTGGGAAGAAGGGCTGTCTTCCTTCCCCAGGTGGCGACCGAGCAGGGCTGGGGCAGGGAAGAGATGATGGAGAACCTCAGCCGGAAGGCGGGGCTTATGCCTGACGGCTACCTTGATCCGGGCGCCCGCTATGAGACCTTCCAGGCGGAGGTTTTCGGGGAGCGCCGATGAACTGTGATTTCTGCTGGCGCCACTGCGATATCCCTGATGGGAAAAACGGGTTCTGCCAGGTCCGCCGGAACGAGGGCGGGACAATCCGCTCGCTACACTACGGCCAGCTGGTTTCCCTTGCGTTGGACCCGATCGAGAAAAAGCCACTGTATCATTTTCTTCCCGGCACTCTGAGCCTTTCCGTGGCGGAAGCCGGCTGCAACTATCGGTGCCAGTTCTGCCAGAACTATACGATCAGCCAGCCTGGGCGCGAGGTGCCGAGCAGGTACTGTCCCCCGGATGAGGTGGTGGCGCTTGCCAGGAAATACCAGGTCCGCAGCATCAGCTACACCTACAGCGAGCCAAGTGTCTGGCAGGATTACATGGTCGATGTCGCCACGTTGGCGCAGGCGGACGGGATGCGTAATGTCATGGTCACCAATGGTTCCTTTTCCAGGGAAGCGTGGGGCCGCGTCTTTCCGGTGATCGACGCTTTGAACATCGACGTGAAGGGGGATGACTCGTTTTACGCGAGCGTCTGCCAGGGCCGTCTTGGGCCTGTGTTGGATTCAGTGGGGGAAGCGGTACGAAGGAAGAAGCATCTTGAGGTGACGACACTTCTGATCGAGGGGATCCATACCTGGCGGATGGTCGAAGATCTGGGGAAGCGTCTGTCTGACCGGGGTGTCCAGGTCTGGCATCTTTCCCGTTTCTTCCCCCAGTACCAGATGGTCGGCAGAAAGGAAACCAGCGAATCCTTCCTCGAGGAGATGCTGGAAGCGGCCGGCACATCTGGCATCCCCTATATCTATGGGGGAAACAGCCGCCACATCGATGCGACACGCTGTCCCTCTTGCCACGCCATCCTCATCCATGACCACCGCTATGGGGGAACCCAGCGGCAAGAGGCTTCCCGGACCATCGTCGATGGCCGCTGCGCCGTATGTGGGTGTCCCGTGTATGGGGTGTTCGCGTGACACTGTGGACAGAAGATTCCGGCAAATTCCAGCGGAAAGTGGATGTCTGCCATAGTTTGTACATAAAATAGTAAAAATATTCAAAATTCTTATGACATAATTATCTTCACAAGGTCCGCGCTTATGGTGTATGGTATGCTTACTAGGAAAAACTATGAACAAATCACTTGCACTGATTTCCCTACTGCTGTTGACTGCCGGCTCCTTGAGCGCCGCCGAGGTGTTCAATAACGATGTGAAGCTGGTCGCGAGGGTGGACGAAGAGAACCGTGCTGGCTTCTATGCTGACGCCAGTGGCGAAAATGCCCGTACCGACTGGTACTTTACCTCCGATAGCGCGCAGTCTACCGCTTATTTCATCATCACCTCGAATACTTCCCACGCGATGGACCTGGAAGCCCAGTTGCCTGCCCTTGTATGGGAGGAGGACGAAAAGGTGACGATGCCCTACCAGACTACCATCAGACTTGTCGCCAACGGGAACAACCAGTACTCCCTGGCGGGTAATCCGGTGGTGCTTCAGAACTCGAACAACTACCAGGTGTTCGGGCAGATGAACCCGGGCCAGCGCGCGGTAGGAGTCTATGCGTTCGACTTCTCCATCGACCCGAACGTGTTCTCCACTGCCTTTGAAGGTAGCTACCACGCTACGGTCAATGTCCAGATTACAAACCCCCAATAACCAGCGGACACAGAGTTGGGACCAAACAACAACCTCCCTCGGGTATGACCAGGGGAGGTTGTTCGTTGATAAGGTTTTGGCAATTGTTTTCCAGATAAGATATAACGTCCAACCTCCTTCGGACATAAACAGTCTCTAATCCCCATGCCAGTGAATGGTCGGCTAGGAACTCTTCCGAACTTTGACGCACCTATTGTACAAGGTATGTCCGAAGTTTGTTCCCAAAAAGATTGAACAAAAAGAGTCTTCTTTTTGTCTAAAACAGCACCCTCATACTGAAAAACAAGCGAAATCAAAAGACTAGACGCAATAAATAAGTATAAAATAACGAAAAATAAGTGATATCGCAATATCGAATAATGGCAAGTCTCAAAAAGATGGGAAAAATTTTTTCAAATTCTATTGACATAAGTACGAAGACTGAGTAGATTGTAACCATCAAAAGTTACTTGCACCCGAACAAAAGGTTCGGAAAGGAAAGAAAAAATGAAAAAAGTTTTGAGTGTTCTCGCTGTTCTGGCTGTCGCCGCTGGTTTCGCCTTCGCTGGTGAGGTTGCCGAGGTTGCCGGTGCTAAGGAGTTCGTATTGAAGACTACGGTTGCAGAGGAAGATCCTACCTTTGGACTTTACTACAAGCTTGGTGCTGCGGGAAGCGAGACTGCTCTCGCGAATAACGAACAGATTACCGTTGATCTTAAAAACAATGGTGAGTTCCATGCAATTGCCAAGTGCCTTACTTCGAACAAGAACGCTGATGCGCATTATAGTGTTACCCTTACTCCCGATCCGGCTGGTAAGTTTATGGCATCGAATGGTCTTACCGGTCCTAAGGTGACTTGGGATGCGACTAAGGTTGAGTCGGTTGCCGTCAGCAAAGGTAAACTGAGTGGTGTGCAAACTCTTGCAGATTTTAAGGCCACATGGAGTGGCGATGCTAATATCGGCGCTGGTTCTTATTCTTATACTGCTTCTATCTCGGTTGCTACAAAATAAACAAGGTAGACTGTTAGATGGCAAAGAAAGGGCTTCGGGTTTCCGGAGTCCTTTCTTTATGATTCCATAGCTACTTTCGAATACATTGTAACGGAGAATCTAGACACCCCCACAAGTCTGCCAGTTCTTGATTATTGGCCGGAAAGTACATGTGCTTTTTCCCTGGGATTACCAGATGGGTCTTTGCAATCAGCGAAGTTCACCTCAGCTGACAAGTGGGACGAACCTCGCTTGTAAAGGCGACATCTCCTGAGAGGGCCCTCTCTCAGTAAGGAATAGTCTCCATAGTCTGCGTAACTCCTAGGAAATCGCGACCATCTTGTTGAGATGACAATTGATCCCAACTCTTTCCAATAGTAGGTCCGAGGCATCCCTTTTGTGCCACCAACTGCCAATACAGTCTACAGAATGTTTCTACGGATGAATTTCTGGTACTCTTTTGCCGAGAGTGCAGGAAACGAAAGTCCTACAAGAGTCCGCCGAATTGGTTAAGAGAACTTTGATTTCAATATAATTCATATACTTAGTATTCCTTATAGGGATGTTAATATAAACAAGTGTTTAAAATGTGTTCTACAGTTCTTCTTGCTAGGCTGGTGGGATGTGCATAGAATACTCGGTCATGAAACTTTCGTTCCGTCCTGCCACAGAGGAAGATGCTGAAGCGTTGCTTGCCATCTATGAGCCCTATGTCCGTGATACTGCCATCACCATGGAGTACGATGTGCCTTCGGTTGAGGAATTCCGTGGTCGTATCCGTACCATTTCCAAGAAGTATCCGTATATTGTCGCTTGCGATGCATCTGGTACGATTGTGGGCTACGTCTATGCCAATAGGTTCCACGAACGGATTGCCTATCAGTACAGCGCGGAGATGAGCATCTATGTGAAGCTGGGTCTGCATGGGCAGGGTGTCGGCAAAGCCTTGTACGGGCAGATTGAGCCGAAGTTGAAAGCGATGGGGATGGTGGTGCTCTATGCCTGCATCTCCAAGACCCCCAGGAATCCCGACTTGCATTTGACCGATGCTTCTATCAGATTCCACGAGAAGATGGGCTATCATCTCTGTGGCACCTTTACCCATTGCACGTACAAGTTCGGCCTCTGGTACGACATGGTCTATATGGAAAAGGCCTTGTATTGACCGGTTTCTCAGGAGAATTGGTTCCTTTGTATCAAAATGACCCGTTTTTGACGGGCCGTTTTTTGTTGTGGTCCCAACTGACCCACCTTGAGGGCGAATGCGGAAAGGCCGGGTCGGAAAAGCTCGTTCCTTTAGGTATGTTTGGTGCTGATTGTTTTATTAACTACTTTAAATATAATGAAATAAAAATTTTGGCACGATAGTTGTATTATATCTCGTGTAAGCCAGAAAAGCTTACGGAATGACAAAGCATTTTGGAGGCACAATATGAGATACTTGATGAACTACAACAGAGACCCGATGGTGGATGGATTCGAAGGACTCTTCGATGACATGATGAAAGGTTTCGGCTTCAACGCTTCTGCGAAGGTGCCCGCAGTGGACATCCGCGAGGAAGACAAGCAGTATGTAGTCGAGGCGGAGATTCCTGGCTACGCCGAGGGTGATGTGGATGTGAACGTCGACAAGCACGTCCTGCACATCGCTTCGAAGAAGCAGGAAGAGAAGAAGAGCGACAAGAAGTACCTTGTCAAGGAGCGTGTCGAGTCTTCGTTCGAGCGTGCATTCTCGCTCCCCGAGGATGTCGATGAGTCCAAGATTACCGGTTCCTTCAAGAACGGTGTCTTGACTGTCATCCTTCCGAAGAAAGAGATCGCCCAGCCGAAGAAGATCCAGATCGCGATCGGCTCTGGCAACTAATCTAGCAAACTAACGACAACACGGAGTTGTCTCGTACAGGGGTCCGTGGCAAACCAATGCCACGGATCCTGTTTTTTCTTTTTTTCAGTCGAGGATGATCAGGGCGAGGAACACCAGGTCCTTGTCCCCGTCGTTCCTGATGGCGTGGGAAGCGCCGCCACCGGTAATCACCAGGTCGCCCGCTTTGACCAGCTTGTCTCCATCGGATTCGGTGACGATCCCTTCGCCCTCGAGAATCCAGTAGTACTCGGTTTCATTGACATGCTCGTGCTTGCCGATCGAGCAGCCAGGCTTGATGGTGAGCTTGCTGAACATGCGGCAATGTTTGACATCGTTCTTCCCCATCAGCTCCAGTACCTGGACGCTTCCGGCTCCACCACGCATATGCTCGTTGACCTTTGTTTCCATTTGGGACAGTTTCTTGATCATCGTTTTCTCCTTGGCTCCAAGGGTCGCACAACCATCAGGTCTGGTCAATGATTGGGAATCCTCGTATCATGGTATCCATCTCGCATAAGGTGGGAATGCAATGAATAAGATTCTTGAGAAGACTCAGCTCTCGGCTGAGGTGTTCCGGATGACCTTCGAGGCACCGGAAATTGCCCAATCGCGCAGGGCGGGGCAGTTCATCATCATCCAGCTGGGTGGTGACTACAACGAGCGTTTCCCGCTCACCATCGCGGACGCTTCTGTCGAGAAGGGGACCGTCACCATCATTTTCCAGGCAGTCGGCGAGAGCACCCACCGCCTGGCGTCCCTGAACGTCGGGGATTCAATCGCCAACGTGCTCGGCCCCCTCGGCAATCCCTCGGACACGCACAAGTGGGGCAAGGTGGTCTGCGTCGGCGGGGGTGTCGGCATCGCCGCCCTGCATCCGATCGCCCAGGAGATGCACTGGCATGGCAACCAGGTCAAGACGATCATCGGCGCTCGCACCAAGGATTTGCTGATCATGGAAAAGGAGCTTGCGGCTGTCAGCGACGAGCTGATTGTCTGCACCGATGACGGCTCCTACGGCCGTCAGGGACTGGTCACCGCCCCCCTTGATGAAATCTGCAAAGAGTGGAAGCCCGACTGCGTCATCATCGTCGGACCTCCGGTCATGATGAAGTTCGCGTCGCTTGCCACCAAGCCTTATGGCATCAAGACCTTTGTCAGCCTGAACACCATCATGGTGGATGGCACGGGCATGTGCGGCGGTTGCCGCTGCACGGTCGGTGGCGAGACCAAGTTCGTCTGTGTCGACGGACCGGATTTTGACGGCCACCAGGTTGACTGGAACAACATGCTTGCCAGACTCGGCGAGTTCAAGGCCCAGGAAAAGGACCACCGGTGCCGCATCGGTCTGAACTGAGGAGATCGTTTATGTACAAGAATCCTGCAACACTTGATCATGAGGCGAGAGCCATCGTCGACGCCTATGCCGGCAAGACCCTGAGCCCGAAGGACAAGGCCACCATCCCTGTCCAGGATATGCCCAGCCAGCGTTCTGACCGGCGCATCCACAACATGGACGAGGTAGCTCTCGGCTACACCGAGAACGAGGTCCGCGCCGAAGCCATGCGCTGCCTGCAGTGCAAGAACAAGCCCTGTACCGAGGGCTGTCCGGTTTCCATCGACATCCCCGCTTTCATCGCCGAGGCGGCCAAGGGGCATTACGAGGACGCCCTTTCCGTGATCAACAGGAGCTCGTTGCTGCCGGCCATCTGCGGTCGTGTCTGCCCGCAGGAGAACCAGTGCCAGAAGTTCTGCACGGTCGGCAAGATCAACAAGAGCGTGGACAAGAGCGTCGCGATCGGCCGTATCGAGCGGTATGTCGCCGACTGGTGCCGTGATTTCGACGTCGAGCCCATTCCTGAGGTGGCGGCTCCTTCCGGCAAGAAGGTCTGTGTCGTCGGTACCGGTCCCGCCTCGATCAGCGCCGCCGCCGACCTGCGCAAGGCTGGCCATACCGTGGTCATGTTCGAGGCCCTGCACAAGGCAGGCGGCGTGCTTTCCTACGGCATCCCCGAGTTCCGCCTGCCGAAGAAGATTGTCGCCCACGAGCTGGAGAAGCTGGTCAAGATGGGTGTGAAGGTCGAGCTGAACTACCTTGTCGGCAGGACCCGCACGCTGCGCCAGCTGATGGACGAGGATGGCTATGACGCCATCTTCATCGGCACCGGTGCCGGACTTCCGAAGTTCATGCACATTCCCGGCGAGAATGCCGTTGGTGTCTTCAGCGCCAACGAGTACCTGACCCGCGCCAACCTGATGAAGGCCTACGACGTGCAGAACGCCGCGACGCCGATGTATCCGGCGAAGCGCGTGGCCGTCTTCGGTGGCGGCAACGTCGCCATGGACAGCGCCCGCATGGCCCGCAGGCTTGGGGCCGAGGTGGTTGATGTCATCTACCGCCGCACCGAGGAGGAGATGCCCGCCCGCAAGGAGGAGGTCGCCCATGCCAAGGAGGAAGGCATCACCTTCCGCTTCCTCCACAACCCGGTGGCGGTGGAGTACACCCAGGACAAGTTCCAGAAGGTCACCGGTGTCAGGATGATCCGCTGCGAGCTCGGGGAGCCGGACGCTTCCGGCCGCCGCTCGCCGGTGGAGATTCTGGGAAGCGAGGAGACGGTGCCCTATGACGCGGTCATCGTCGCCATCGGGAACTCTTCCAACCCGTTGATCAAGAGCACCACGCCGGAGATCGAGACCAACAAGCGGGGCAACTTCATTGTCAACGAGGAAACGCTGGAAACCAGCATCCCGGGCGTCTTCGCCGGTGGCGATATCGTCCTGGGTGCCGCGACGGTCATCCTGGCAATGGGCCAGGGACGCAAGGCGGCCAAGGCGATCAATGCCTACCTTGCAGCGAAATAACCAGCATTCCAAGGGGGTGCTCTGCATCCTGCTGTCGGCCTTCAGCTTCGCCTGCATGAACTTCTTCGTGAGGTTCGCCGGTGCGATGCCGTTTTTCGAGAAGGTGTTGTTCCGAAATGCCGTTTCCCTGGCCATCGCTGGGGGAACGGTCCTGCGTACCCGGGCCACCTGGCCGAAGGACGGAGCGACGTGGGGCATTCTCTTGCTCCGCTCGGCTTGCGGTACCATAGGTCTTTTCGCCTCCTTCTATGCCCTGGACCACATGGTTCTCGGCGACGCGTCGATGCTCGGCGAACTTGCCCCCTTCGCGACCATTTTGTTCAGTTTCCTCTTCCTGCGGGAGAGCATCACCTGGAAACAGCTACTGCTTGTGGTCGGGGCCTTCCTCGGCTGCCTTTTCATCGTCAAACCTACCGGACACGGGGGCGATGTGGCGCCATACGTGATTGGCGTAATCGGAGGAATCGCCAGCGGTGGCGCGTACACCAGCGTACGCGCCTTGGGAAAGAGGGGGGTGGCGGGCCCGGAAGTGGTGCTGGTCTTCTCGGCCTTCAGCTCGCTAGTCATCCTGCCGTTCTTCATCGTCTACGCGGTCCCTATCTCGTTGGGACAGTTCCTTTGCCTGATGATGGTGGGACTGTGCGCGACGGTGGGACAGTTCGCGGTGACGGCAGCCTATTCCTTCGCCCCGGGACGGGAAATCTCGATCTACGAGTACAGCAATGTCGCCTTCTCCGCGTTGCTGGGCTTCCTGTTCCTCGGTCAGATTCCTGACCGGTGGTCGCTTGTCGGGTATGCGGTCATCTTCACCATGGCCCTTTTGATGTTCCTCTACAACAAGCGCCAGGAGCCGCATCCATGAGCTCGATCATCCTTCTGGAAGGGAACGACAAACGCAAGGCGATCTGTCAGGTCGTCGCCGGATGCGGGAGCTTGGCTGGTGGTGTCCGCGATACTGCCCGGCTGTTGCGTGCGGTGTCGCGCCGTGAGCGGATCGAGACGACCGGTATCGGCCACGGGGTGGCAATCGCCCATGGCAAGATCCTGGGGTTGGATGCGGTTCACGTGGGCCTGGGGGTCAGCAAGGAGGGGATCGACTATCAGGCGGTGGACGGGAAACCGGTGCACCTGCTGTTTGTCATCGCTTCCAGTCCCTGCTTGCAGGTCTCCTATCTCCAGATACTCGGCCGCTTGCTCGGTATCGTCCGGAACCCGTCCTACCGGGTTGTGCTAGACAATTTCCAAAACGTGGATTTTCCAGCTTTCTGCGAGAAGGTGGAGAAAGATTTTATCTGGCTTACCTGATCCAGGAGCCCGCAAGCAAGTGCGTGACGGGCATGTCGTGGATCTCACGGGGCACTCGCTCCACCAATTGCCAGCTGTGACAAACGCCAACCGTGACAAGCTGGGGGAACCGGGCCAGGTAGCGGTCATAATACCCGCCACCCCGGCCGAGCCGGAAGCCTTGGCGGTCGAAGGCGATGCCGGGTACCAGCATCACGCTTCCCTCGTCGGGATGGACCAGTTTGCCTTCGGACGGTTCCCACACCCCGAGCTCTTTCTTTTCCCCTTGCTCGCGCCAGTTTTTTCCCATGGCGTAGAATTCCATGCTTCCATCCTTCCCGCACCGGGGAAGGGCGATGGGACAGGTGTCGAGAATCGGGGTGATGTCGACCTCGCTGGGTAATGGCACGAAGGCGAACACCCGTCTGGCATGCGCGAGCAGGGGGCTTGCCAGAAGCAACCGTACCATCTGCTGGTCCTCCAGCTGCTTGTTTCCCCGCCTGGATCGCATTTCCACCCGCAATTTCTTCTTGGTCAGCATAGGTACCTCACTACCAGCAATCCCGCTCCCAGTACAAGAAGCGGCAGGTCTCCTGCCCGCATGGGCAGGGACGCGCGTCTGGCATCCGGGTCGAAGAGCCGTGCGTCGAGACTGTCCGAGGCATCATCCAGTTTGTCAAGCAAGGTCTCCATCACCTGTGAGGCGTAGGTGGCAAGCGCCCTGACCGGATTTCCAAGGAAAGCGCCTCGCGCTTGCTGCGCGTCCCGCACCTGCTCTGTCACCTCGAAGACCATGGGCACCAGCATGATGGTCAGCTGGATTGCGCTTGCCACCCGCCAGCCATGGACGAAGGGAATCAGGTCAAGGACCGGGGCAATCGAGCAGGAAAGATCCCAGAAATCGGTGGTGTCGCTGAAGATGATGGCGGCGAGGATGATATCCAGAAAGCGGAGAGTCAGGAGCGTGGCCAATGCCCAATCTCCGGTGGATAGTCCGTTGACAAGCAGGATCAGGAGCCCCATGACGGCAAAAAACCGAAGGTCCCTGCCGTAGGATGCGAGGGGAAGTCTGATTAGCGCCGCCACGCCCCCGAGAAGCACAAGGATGGCGATGGCAGCCGCCAGCGTCGCCCCGCTGGAGATGATGCAGATGGAAAGCAACAGGAACAGCTTGGTCAAGGGATTTGCCCTGCCGAGCAGGGTGTCCTGCTCTCGGTAGTGGAAGATCATAGCCATGTCATGGCCTCGAAGGGGATATCGGGGATGTAGATGTCATGCTGCTTCAAGGTCGCAAGCAACATCTGCGGTTTTCCGTCGGCGACTATCGTCCCTTCCTCCATGAGCAGGACGTGGTCGGTCTCCGCCAGCACCTTTTCCGCTTCGTGGCTGACAATCAGGATAGTGGTTCCCTGGTCCCGCAGGTCCCTCAGCGTGGAGAGCGCCTGCCGGACGCCCGGCCAGTCCAGTCCGGTAAACGGCTCGTCCATGATCAGGATCTTGGGCCGCATGACCAATACTCCAGCGATGGTCAGGCGTCTGAGTTGCCCCCCGCTGAGCGTTCTCGGGTCATCCTTCAACCGTTCCTCAAGGTGGAGGAGTGTGGTGACGTCCTTCAGCCGCTGGGCCTGGACTGCATTGTCCAGGCCAAGGTTGTCCATGCCGAAGCGGATGTCCCGCTCGACTGTGTGACCGACAATCTGGGTTCCCGCTTCCTGGAAGACGAGTCCGACTGCCGCAAGCCGTTTCTTGCGGTCCTTCGTGCAGTCGGTTCCTTCGATGGTGATGGTACCCTGCTTGGGCTGGTAGAGGCCTTTTATCGTCTTGAGCAACACGCTTTTGCCGGTGCCGTTGGCGCCGGCAAGCAGGGTGATGGTTCCTTCTTCCAGAGAGAAAGAGACATCCCTAAGCACGGGATGTCCCTTGGTGAATGCATAGGAAAGATGGGAAACCTCAAGCGTTGCCATAGCTAGACTCTAGGGAGGATTTTTCCCCGGTGCAAGTCCTTTGCCCTATTGTCAACTCAGAGGTTCGGGGCCTCGTAGGTGAGCAGACAATGGATGTCATGGCCCTTGAGTTTCTGCTCATACCCTGCATAGGGAAGCCCGATTACGGCCGCAAGCCCGGCGACCTGGGCCCCGTTGGACTCAAACAGTCTGCAGGCCGCCTGCAAGGTGCCGCCTGTGGCAATCAGGTCGTCGACTACCACGACCCGGTCCCCCTTCTTGGCATCATCCCTGGGCAGGCAGATACCATCGGTGCCGTACTCCAGCGTGTAGTTCTCCTGATAGCTTTCGCGGGCCAGCTTGCCCGGCTTGCGCAACAGGTACAGAGGAAGTCCGAGTCTGTAGGCGATTGCGGAGCCGAAAATGAAGCCCCTGGCGTCAATGCCGCCGATGGCGGTGGCGTTCCTGCTTTTCGCATACTCGGCAAGCAAGTCGATGGCGGCGGCGAAAGCCTTGGCGTTGGCCGTCAGACTGGAAATGTCATAGAACAAAATCCCTTTCTTCGGGAAATTCGGCCGGGTATAGATGGCCCGGTCGATCAATTGCAGGGTGGTATCCATAGGCTTCACATCCTATCACGAAAGTGCGCCGTCGGGAAGAACAAGTTTTATGGTCACAGCCAGCAACCGATGACGGTGGAGTCTGGGGTGGCTCAGGCAAGCACCTCTTCCTTCCAGTCCTGGACGGTGTGGCCCGTGGAGCTGAAGGCGATGCCCAAGAGGTGGATCGTCTTCCCCCTCTCCAGGCGGAACTTGTCGGCGTAGTGTTTGTCCTTGATCTGCCTCAATGCTGCCTCGGCACTCTTGTCCGCCTTGAACTCCATCACGTATACATGCTCTCCCGTCTCCACCGACAGGTCGATCCGCCCCTCGCTCGTCT
>JAQYHB010000026.1 GCA_028722305.1 Spirochaetales bacterium | reverse complement strand
ACAGCCGAGCAAGTCTACCCTTCTTTCCAGGGGTTGCGCCTAACCTCGCAAAAAACGCGGGTCCCGGGCAACCTCCGGGGGACTATCGTCCCTTTTCCTCCGCAATCGGCCTTCCGCCCCCGATTATCGCCGATTCCCCCCATTCCGTACAGGGAGAAGATCCCTTCAGGGGTCGCGTTTACCCTCCACTGTTGCTCTTGCCGTTGCACTGTCGCACTTACTCGTTCAATCAACGTTTCTTTCGTACCGGAAGCGTGTCCAGCCACTTGTCCAAGGCAGTGAACACCTGCTCCAGATCGGAAAAGAGCAGGTCAGCCGCGTCATCCTGCATGGTCGGTTGCGCATTGACGATGACGAACTTCGCCCCATGCCTGCAGGCCAAGACGGGGAACGAGGCAGCGGGCTGTACCGTCAGACTGGAACCGAGGACCAGGCAGAGGTCGCAGGAGCTGAACTCCTCATAGGCTCGGCTGAGGATATAGGAATCCAGCGACTCGCCGTACAAGACGATATCGGGTTTGATCACATGTCCGCAGACATCGCAATGGGGCACCTTTCCCGCCTGTACCACCTTGGCTACAGCCTCGTAGGGAAAATACTTGCCGCAATTGGGGCAATGATGATGGGCGACGGAGCCATGCACATCATAGACTGCCTTGCTTCCGGCACGCTCGTGAAGCATGTCGATGTTCTGGGTGTAAAGGCTCTGCATGTATCCCAGGCGCTCCATCTTCGCCAACGTGGTATGGACGATAGTGGGCTGGTAGTGCTCCACGTTGTACCATACGGCCTTTGCCCATTGGTAGAAAATGGAAGGCTCGCGCTCGAAAAAGCCGATGGAGACGATATCTTCCACGTCCATGCCATGCCACGGGTCGGTATACACCCCGTGCGCTCCCCGGAAATCAGGGATGCCGCTCAATGTCGAAACGCCGGCGCCCGTAAAGACGCAGGTCGACCGGGAAGCCTTGATCATCTCTTCCAGCCTTTGGATTTTCGGCTGGAATACCTCTTCTCTTTCGCTAAACTCACCCATCGATGTTTCCTTCCCCGAGGGTTGCGCCCTCAAAGGTGTTTCCCTTGATACCGGTCAGCTTGACGTTCAGCAGGGAACCGACCGGCGCGCAGGTCTTGACCACGACCATCTCGTCGTGCTCGGTATGGCCGAGCATCTCGTTCCCATCCTGCTTGCTTACCTGGGTAAGCAATACTTCCGCCTCCTGGCCAACGCGCTTCTCATGCTCTTTCCTGACGATTTCCGTCTCAAAGGCGATCAGCTCGCTGAGTCTCCGATGCTTGGTCTCGTCATCCACCTGGCCTTCCATCATTGTCGCCCGTGTGCCTTCACGGGGGTTGTAGTAGTACATGAAGGGCTCGATCGCCTTCATGTTCCCCATCACCTCGAGCGTGTCATGGAATTCTTCCTCGGTCTCGCCTGGGAAGCCCACCATCACATCCACGGCGAAGGTGATACCGGGAACCTGTTCGCGCATCTTGTCCAGAAGGGCGACGAACTGCTCCTTGGTGTAGTGCCTGTTCATCAGCTTCAACACCCTTGTGCTGCCGCTCTGCAACGGCACGTGCACATGCTTGGCAACATGCCTTTCCGTTGCCAGAACCTTGATCAGGTCATCAGAGAAATCTTTCGGATGGGGACTGTCGAAGCGGACCCAGCGTATGGTGCGGCAACGTTCCGCGATACGGCGCAGCAACTCAGGGAAAAGCACAACCGTCCCGTCTTCCTCGGTGGAATGGTAGCTGTTGACATTCTGCCCAAGCAACGTCACCTCGCGCACCCCTTTGCCCTCAAGGAAATCGATCTCCCTGAGGATGTCTGCGACCGGACGGCTCGTCTCGCGTCCCCGGACATAGGGAACGATGCAGTAGGTGCAGAAGTTGTTGCAACCGTTCATGATGGGCACAAATGAAGAGATATCCCCCTCATGATAGGAAAGATGGTCGAACTCGTAGGTGTCGCTTTGGGTGAAGCTGCCCTCGGTCGCGATGTCAAGGATCTTCTGTTTGTCGTTGACGCCCACCACGTAGTCGACCTGCGGTGCCTCTTGCTTCAGCTCGTCCAACAGGCGCTGGGCCATGCATCCGGTGACCACCAAGGTCATCGGGTGGCTCTTCTTCACATGGGCGAAGAAACCCAGCCTTCCCCAGATCCGGCTCTCGGCGGTCTTGCGCACGGAGCAGGTGTTGAGAATCACCACATCGGCGTGCTCCGCCTCGTCGGCTTTGGCAAGTCCGCTACCCAGAAGCCTCGCCTCAAGCGCGTTGCTCTCGGCGATGTTCATCTGACAACCATACGTCTCAATGAAAAAAGTCTTCTTCAGCATGCGAGAGCCGCCTTCAGAGTATTATACATCAGCATGGCGATCGTCATGACCCCCACTCCCCCCGGGACAGGGGTGATCGCGTCGCATTTCGGCGCGACCTCGTCAAAGGCGACGTCGCCTACAATCCGGTATCCCTTCTTCTTCGTCGCGTCAGGGATACGGGAGATGCCGAAATCGATGACCACGGCGCCTTCCTTGACCATGTCGGCCTTCAGAAACCCGGCCTTTCCCACCGCCACCATGACGATATCGGCGCCCGAGGTGATTTCTGAAAGGTGCTCCGTTCTCGAATGGCAGAGCGTCACCGTGGCGTCCACGCCCTTCTGGACCAGCATGGCCGCCATCGGCTTACCGACAATGTTGCTACGTCCGATGATGGCGACGTGTTTGCCGGCCAGAGGGATATGGTAATACGACAACAGTTTCATCACCCCATAGGGAGTGCAGCTCTTCATGCCGTCCAGGCCGATCAGGAGCTTGCCGACGTTGACCGGATGGAACCCGTCGACATCCTTCCCCGGGTCGATTGCCTCAACGACCTTTTGCTCGTCCAGCCCTGCCGGAAGCGGCGACTGCACCAGGATTCCGTGGACCGCAGGGTCCACGTTCAGCTTCTTCACCAGGGCAAGCAGTTCCTCCATGCCTGTCGTCGCGGGAAGATGGTAGTCCAGATGGCCGTAACCGAGCTCCTCGCATTTCTTGTGTTTGGTATGGACATAGGTCTGGCTGGCCGGGTCGTCGCCAACCAGAATCACCGCCAAAGTCGGGTGCAGGCCTGGATGCTTTTCCAGTGTCTCACGTATTTCCTGATAGACAGATTCCGCTACTTCTTTTCCTGTCAAAAGGCGCATGGGTACTCGCTCTCCTTCTTTGAAACTCTACAGGAAAACCATCATTCTTTACAATGGAACTTGTTGCCATTGAAGACGAAGCAAAGTATTGTTAAACTCGAATTATTGTGAGGTACGCTGTGAAGAAAAAAGTAGCCATTCTGGCTCTCAGTCTTTTCCTTCCCTCCATGGCATTCGCCGCTACCGATACCTACCGGACCGGTAGCATGATCTTTCATTTTGCGGCCGGCACCAGCATGCCTGGCTTCATTCATTTCTTTGGCGATGCGGAAGGACTTGATTCGAATTACTGGCTTTGGGGCGAGGATGACCATGCGACGAAACTCAATTGGGGTGGATTTTTCTCCCTCGGTTTCGAGCGGTTCACCTCAAGCACGCTGAGTCTTGGCGGAGAACTTGGGTATGACTTCAACTACTGTGTCAATGACGACCTGTTCACCGCAGTTCCCCTCCAGTTCAAGTTGACCTGGTATCCGGTGCAAGGCACCGTCGACCTTCCGGTCAGCCTGGGAATCGGTACCGTCTACGAGCGCTTTGGCGAGGACAAGTCGATGCTGAACCTCTCGCTCAGCCTGGATGTCGGCATGAACTTCTACATCTGGGAACATTGGGGAGTCGGCATCCACTCCGGCCTATGGCTGATTCCGGAATTCAACTACAATTCCGGCGATCAGGAGAATGACGGCGTGCTCGGCCTGATGCCGATCACGCTTTCGGTCTCGTACCGGAACCTGTAAGGAGCGTGGCTATGAAACTCAGACATATCCTTTATGCGGTGCTTCTCGCGGTGTTGCTGGCGTCCTGCGACGGCTCGGTCCTGGTCGAAGTCGTCACCGCCGAGGATACCCCTGACAAGAATTACCAGAAGATTCTCGGAGTAGTCAGCGGTACTGTGTACTACCAGAACAACAAGGGGCTTTTCTCCAACTCCAGTTCTTCTGAACAGGGAAGCGACATCTACAGCAAGGTGCTGCAGGGAGAGAACACGCTTGTTGCCAACAGCAATGGCGCATTGGTCCAGTACAGCTGCCTGTATGACAGCCAATACCTGCTCTATTTCCAGAGCGACAGGAATTCCAACGACGGATACCGGAGCACGATCGGCCTGTATGACCTCAACTCTGGCACCAATTACCCGTCTGTCCCCCTGAGCGTCACCGGTGTCACCGCAACTTCCGATGGCTATTGGATCAAAGGTCTTCACGAAGATGGCGGTTTGGTGGTCTTTGACGATGCGAACGACAAGGTCTACCTCTGCTATCCTGCACCTGCAATGGTCAATTCCTCTGCTGTCACCTTTACCGCCCTGACGGACAGCAATTCGGTACTTGACGTCGCCAATACCAGCAGCATGCAATACGACGTCGGCGCATACTACTTCCAGAGGACGCAGGCCAAAACCTATTCGATGATGACGAGGGTCCACAAGGTGAACAACGACGAAGAGGATGACGACGATTATGATGCGGACCTGTACTTCTTCAAGTGGAACAGCGGAGTTCCCTCCTTGCTGGCGAAAAGCTCAGGCACCCACCCCTATCGTCCCGCCAATTTCGTCATCAACTCCTCGGAGAAGGCGGCGTACGTCCTCTGCACCAACGGCAGGCTGTACAAGTACAGCTTGGTTTCTGAGACCGCTACCGAGATCGACTATAAATCCAGCGGTTACTCGTATGGGACAGGCTGCATGATGTACTACATCTCGAGTGGTGGCAAGGAGTATATCGTCACCAAGCCGAACTACAAGAGCAGGGCCATCATCGTCCTGGAGTTCACCGAGGACACTGCCGGCGCCACGGAAATCGCGGACTTTGACGACAGCTCGCTCCGCAAGGGCTTCGCCTATCGCTTGGACAGCGACTTGATCAACTGCTTCTACGAGTTGCGCACGGATGTCAGCTCGAAGAGCAACCTGCTTGCAGGCACAAATGAAAGCGGCATGGTCTCGATCACCATCAACTGGGACAACGTGACCAACAACAGCTCCAGCAATGGTTCTACCAGCGCCAGCGAGCAGTACGACACCACGCTCTAACGTTTGCTCCACCAAGAGAAAGGCCTTGCCCATCGCGGGCAAGGCCTTTTTCCTATCCTAGTTCTTCTTGCAGACGGCGTCGTGGATCTCGATGATATTGGCGGCCATGCCGAAGACCACTCCATTGACCAATATGCCAATGAGCAAGGCGACCAGCATCGAAACCGCCCCGCATACGCCAGCCGGCCAACCAATCTGGGCGGCATTGTCCACTCCGCTCCGATATCCGACCACCGCCACGGCGACCAGCGTGAGCACCAAGGTGATACGCAGGCAACCACGGAAAATCTTCGCAAGGAAATGAATCATGGCAACTTCCCTCCTATCTACCTTTCAAACAACGGCAACGGGGTACATGTTTCATACAAAATGGAGCTGTCACCCGACAGCTCCACAGGCACAGGAAGAGGACGGCGCTCAGTTGTCGCCACGTACCTCGTGCAGGATCCGTCTCACCTCGGGATCGCTGTACTGCGCGTCAATCTCCTTGCTGGTCAGGCCGACGAACTCATGGCAATTGTAGTGGATCCACCGATCCTCGTCCGGGCTCTTGATCACATGCTTGCGGCAGTAGTAATCAGGCTGGATGGGAAGAGGCTCGCTGCTTTTATAGACGGGGACCTTGTAGTCGTATACCGCCACCTTCAGGTCTTCGCGGGGAATGCCATGCTCCATAATCGTGGTGGCAAGGGCGTTGACCGTCTTGCCGGTATCGAAGATGTCATCCACCAGCAGGATCTTGTCGCCGGTACGCAGATACTCGGGAGAGTAGGTCCATCCGTCCACCATCACCTTGGTCTGGTTGCGGAGAAAGCCGTAACTTCTGGCGACAACCGCTGCATAGAGCACGGGCTTCCCCTTCTCCCTCAGACGCACCATCTTGTAGTACTCGCTAAAGACGTTGGCCATGTAGGCGCCGCCACGAAGACTGGCATAGATTACATCAGGGATGAAATGGTCGTCCATGTACATGTGGTTGACCAATTTCAGCGCGTCATCACGGATCTTGTCGCCTGGAATGAACTCCTTCTCCATACTCTCCCTCCTCAATCGGTCACGGTCAAAATCTCAAGGCCGTTATGGGTGATCGCGACCGTGTTCTCCCAATGGCAACTGGGCTGTCCGTCTGCAGTAATCTCGGTCCATCCATTGCCAAGCTGGCGGATGTTCTTCGTGCCAAGGTTGATCATCGGCTCGATGGCGAGGACCATCCCCTCACGGATACGGGGATTCGGCATGAACGGCGAGGTATAGTTGGGAATCTCCGGATCCTCATGCACCTCCAGCCCGACACCGTGTCCGCAGTACTCGCGGACAACCCCATAATGGTACTTCTCGGCATGTTTCTGCACAGCAGCTCCAATGTCCTGGATGCGAGCTCTCGGCCTGCCTGCGGCTTCAATGCCAAGGGCGAGGCACTCGGCGGTCACGTCATTCAGTTTCTGCCATTCCGGCTTGGTTTTCCCTCCAATAACGAAGGTGCGGGACATATCGGAGAAAAAGCCGTTCAGGTTGATGCCAAGGTCCAGGTCGACCAAATCACCCTCCTCGACAATCCGTTTCTTGCTCGGGATGCCGTGGATGACCTCCTCGTTAACCGAGATGCAGGCGGTCGCCGGGAACCCCTCGAAATGGAGATACGCGGGCTTGCCGCCATGGGCGATGGTGAAGTCGTAGCAGAACTTGTCCATGTCCCACGTGGACATGCCCGGCCTCAGGATCTGCCCCACCTCAGCCATCATTTGTGCGCAAAGATGACAGCTCTTACGGATACCGTCTATCTCCTCTTCCGTCTTCAATTGAATCATTTTTGAACCTCTTCTTCCTTCCCGGAACCCCTCTTTGAGAAGGCAAGAGGAAGTTTCTTGCTCATCGTATCCAGGATGCCATTGATGAACTTGTAGGTCACGTCTGTGGAGAACTCCTGGCTGAGCTTGACCGCTTCATCAATGACGATATTGGGATGGATTTCCTTGTCGTACAGGAAGCAGAAAACCGAAAGCCGGAGGATGTTGCGGTCGACTACGTCGATCCGCTCGACTGGACGGTTCAGCGAGTACTGGCCGATCAGCTGGTCGATTTCCTCCAGGTTCTCGATGGTCCCGTTGACGAGATAGCGGGCAAAAAGCTTCACCTCGTCCTCCATCGACTCGTACTCCTTCTCGTCCACCCCACTGAAGGCCTGCGGGATATGCCCGGCATCCAGCTGGCCATTGAAGTCCATCGCGTAGAGCGTCTGCAAGGCGATTTCCCTTGCCTTATGTCTTGTCTTCATTATTTGTACAACACCTTGATTCTCGCCTGGGCGCGCAAATCCTTGATTATGTCGCTTTCGGCCTTCTGAATCGCCTCCTGCTGTTTCTGTTGCTGGAGGTTTTGCTTGATATAGTCGTATACCGTCGCCGTGGTGTCGGGACCGATCCTGTCGGTCAGCGCCAGGAACTTGGCGTCGCCATGAGCCAGGATTTTCACGATATGGTAGCCCTGGTTGCTGACAATCACGTCGCTGGTCTTGCCGACTTCGGTGGCGAAGGCCTGGTTGACGAAATCATTGCCGAGCATATTGGCGGCCGAGGTATCCTCGGTGGTGAGCCAGCCGATATCGCCGGCCTTGTCCTTGCTGCCATCATCCTGGCTGTACTGCTGGACCGCCGCCTCGAAGGTGATCTTCCCGCTCTTGATATCCTTGGCTACCTGGTCGAGCATGGCCTTGTTCTGGTTGTCCTTGCTCTTGTCGCCGGTGGAATCGAAGGGAATGAAGATATGACTGATCTTCACGTTCTCCGGCTGGACGAAGGTGGTCTTGTTGCGGCGATAGACCTCATTGATCTCCGCGTCGGTGACCGTTGGGGCCTGGCTCAGCTCGCTTCCCTTCTTCAACATCAGGTACTGCTGCACCATCATCTGGTCCTTGATGTTCTGCCTGAAGTTGTCCAGGGAGCCATACCTCTGGATGGCGGCCTGGTTGAACTGGTCTGCGGTCATGCCGTTAGAGACATACTGGTTCTGCATGGTCTTGATCTGGTTGTCGACATCGACATCAGTCACATTGATTCCATCGCGGGCGGCACCCTGGCGGAAGAGCTCGTCGTTGATCATCACATCCAAGACCTGGATAGGCTGTACGGAGGTAGGATCCTGTCCCGCCTGGGTATACAGGTCCTGGTACTGCTTGACACGATCATTCAGCTCCTGCGTGGAGATTACCGTAGACTTGGTCAGAAACACAGTGGCGGCCGGATTGCTGATGGCGGCGAACAAATTGCCGGCCGCAATCAAGGCGCACGCGATGATGGTTGCGATACGTTTCATGAAGCGTTGTCTCCTCTTATTCGTGACTCACCTTGAGCCGTTTGCCTGTTGCCTGGGCAAAATCAGGGCGAGCGAACACCTCGCTGTTGCGCAGATACATTCCCTCTCCTTCCATCACCTTCATCAAAACCTGCAGGGTGCGCTGGCTCCGCAGTCCGGACTTCCGGACAAAAGCCATGCAGCGTTTGCCGCTGACCGTACCCGCGTTCTTGAAGAAGTCCCTGATGGTCGATGGAATCTTCCCGCCGAAAAAGGCGGTCGATTCAGTCCCGACGATCAGATAATCGTAAAAGGAAACCTTCTTCCCATTTTCCAAGGCCATGTCGTACACGTCGACCTGGTTACCCTGACTTTCCACTCCCCGCGCAAGGGCATCGGCAATCGCTTTCAGCTTCCCCGAATCCCTTCCCGCGCCTGCATAGAGAACACAAACTCGCATCTATCCACCTACCGAAAATAATAATACCGGCCGCACTCGCATGCGGTCGGTACCGGACACCTCTGTGGGACCGCTCGCTCAGTTCGCCTGAGGGGCAGCAGTCTCTGCAGGTGCAGCAGCATCCGCATTCGAAGCAGTTCCGTTCCACCACTCGGTGGTCTGCTGGACCTGGTTGGTATCCACCTGGTCGAGCAGCTTGTCGCCGGAGCTGGACTTGTTCAGCATGGCGACGACCAAGGCAAGAACGATGAAGGCGGCGCCCAAGATTGCGGTCGTGCGGTTGACAACCGAACCGATACGGGAACCAAACGCGGCGTTGCTCGCATCACTGAAGATGCCGCCGAGCCCTTCGCTATTCTCATCCTGAATCGCCACAATGAAAATCAAGAGCAGGCAAACCAGTACGAACAGAACCAACAGGAATACATTCAAAACAGCCATCTCACTCCGCCTTATTTGTCAAAGTTGACGATGGGCAGGAACTTCTCCACGGAAAGCGATGCACCACCCACAAGGGCGCCATCGATGTTTTCCTTTGCCATCAAAGCCTTGACGTTGGAAGCATTAACAGAACCACCATACTGTATAATCAAATCTTCTGCAACCGACTTGTCATACAAATCCGCAACCATCTTCCTGATTACCTTATGGGTGGAATCCGCATCCTCCGGAGTCGCGGTCTTTCCTGTTCCAATTGCCCAGACCGGCTCGTAGGCGATGGTGATGTGGGGCATCTGTTCCTTGGAAACACCCTTCAGCCCGATGGTGATCTGGTCGCCCAGGACCTTCTCGAGGTTGCCGCTTTCCCTCTCGTCAAGCGTCTCACCGACGCACAGGACGATGTCAAAGCCGTTCCCGAGGGCGAAGAGCACCTTGCTGTTGATCAGCTCGTTGCACTCGCCGTAGATATGGCGTCTCTCGCTGTGGCCGAGGATCACGGTCCGCACGCCAAGGTCGGCCAACTGGGAGGCGCTCACCTCGCCGGTGAAGGCTCCGCTCTTGTGGTCGTTCACGTTCTGGGCGGCAACGATGATGTTGCTTCCCTTGACCGCGTTGACGACAGCGGGAATGGATACGAACGAGGGGGCGACCATGACCTTGCGGTCGCTGCCCTTCAAGGCAACGGCAAGCTCAGTCGCCAGCTTCGCGGCCTCACTCGGGGTGAGGTTCATCTTCCAGTTTCCAGCGATATAGGGTTTTCTCATCTCAGTTCTTCTCCAAGGCCTTGATGCCGGGAAGGACCTTGCCCTCCAGGAACTCAAGGGAAGCGCCGCCACCGGTGGAGACATGGCTGATCTTGCTGGCAAGATGGAACTTGTTCACAGCGGCGACGGAATCGCCACCACCGACGACGGTGGTCGCGTCACTTTCGGCCAGCATCTTCGCGACCTCTTCGGTACCATGGGCGAACTCGTCGAACTCGAAGACACCCATCGGGCCATTCCAGACGACGCTCTTGGCGCCCTTCAGGGCCTGACGGATCAACTCGACAGTCTTCGGGCCGATGTCCATACCCTGCTTGTCGTCAGGAATGTCACCCTCGTAGAGGGAAACCGGGGTATGCTCGTCGAACGAGTCACCACAGAGGTTGTCGACCGGAAGGATGACCTTCACGCCCTTCTTCTTGGCGTCTTCCAGGAACTTCTTCGCTACATCGACATAGTCAGGCTCGAAAATCGACTGGCCGATCTTGAAGCCGAGCACTTTCTTGAAGGTATAGGCCATACCGCCACCGATGATCATGGTGTCGGCGGTCTTCAGCATGCTCTCAAGGACGGAGATTTTCGAGGAAACCTTGCTTCCGCCGATGATGACGACGAACGGGCGGGCGGGATTCTCGAGCAGAGGGGCCATGAACTTGACCTCCTTCTCGATTAGGAAGCCAGCGTATGCCGGCAGGTAATGGGCGATACCCTCCGTGGAGGCATGGGCCCTGTGGGCGGTGCCGAAGGCATCGTTGACATACACATCGCCGTAGCTGGCAAGCTTCTTGGCGAACTCGGGGTCGTTAGCCTCTTCCTCGGCATAGAAGCGGACGTTTTCCAGCAGCAAGACCTGGCCGGGCTTCAGAGCCTTGACCTGGGCCTCGACTTCGGGTCCAATCACGTCGTCAGCCAGCTGCACGTTGCGGCCGAGGTCCTCGGCAAATTTCTTCGCGACCGGCTTCAGGCTGAACTCAGGATTCTTCTTCCCTTTCGGTCTGCCAAGGTGGGTCAGGACGACCAGGCTGGCGCCGTGGTCGAGCAGATAGTTGATGGTCGGAAGCGCCGACTTGATGCGGGTATCATCGGTGACCACACCGTCTTTCAATGGGACGTTGAAATCCACACGGATGACAACGCGCTTTCCGGAAAAGTCATAATCTCTAATCGTATTCAGCTGCATAGTGCTCCTCGCTTTCCTAATGTGACTGGTTGCAAACACCAACCAACAATATACAAATTCGATGACCTGCGGTCAACGAATCTTCTCATTTCTCCTTGCAGATCCGGATGCTCAGGATCTTGTGCCCATCGATTCCAATCACCTCGAAACGAAGGCCGTCCACGACAATCGACTCCCCCTTCTGGGGAATCCTACCGAAACGTTCGAAGACATAGCCTCCGATGGACTCGTTCTCGTCATCCTTGATTTCCAGACCAAGGGTATCGTTGACCTCGTCGATCGAGGTGTGGGCGTCGACAATCCAGCTACCATCGGAGAGATTATGGATCTCCTCAGGGGTGTCGCTGTCGAATTCGTCCTGGATGTCCCCGACAATCACCTCGAGGATGTCCTCCATGCAGATGATGCCGCTCACCCCTCCGTACTCGTCCACGGCGATGGCGATATGGACCTTCCTCCGCTTGAACTCATGCAGCAGGTCGTCCAGCCGCTTGCTCTCCGGAACGAAATAGGCCTTGCGCATCAGGTCACGCACCGAAAAGGGCTCGCCCTCGGCCCGGATGATGTCCTTGGCGTACAGGACGCCGATGATGTTGTCAATCGACTTCTCGTAGACCGGGTACCGGCTGAAGCCGGTCTCCTTGATTATCTGGATGCACTCGGGCCGGGAAATGTCCGCCGGCATGAACTGCACGTCGATACGGGGAACCATCACCTCCTTGACGCTCATCACGTCAAGCTCGTTGATCCCCTCCATCATCGTCTGCCGTTCCTGTACCTCGGCCTGGCTTTCCTGTTCTTCCGGGATTTCCTGGGGCTTCTTGCGAAAAAACCAGCTCATTCCTGCGACCCCCTGAGTTGTGCCAAAAGCCGTTCCTGCTTCTGGAGCATCGGCTCTTTCTCCACCTCGTTGGTCTCGTGGTTCTCCCCCAGCAGGTGGAGGACCCCGTGGATCAGAAGACGAAAGAGCTCCTCATCCTCGCTGACGCCAAAGGCCTCGGCATTGGAGCGCATCGAACTGAGGCTGATGACCATGTCTCCAAGCACCCTCGCCTCCTCGGCAGGCATGCCGGGAAAGCTGTTGTCATCCTCCTGGACAAAAGTAAGGATGTCGGTGGGACGGTCGATATTGCGGTACTGCTTGTTCAGCTGGTGGATGGCATCGTCGTCGACAAAAGAGACGGAGAACTCCACAGGGGTTTTGATTCCCAGCGCGTCGAGAATCCGGTACAAGCGGTCCTCGACCATCTGCCCGTCGATCCGTTTTTCTTCGGACGAGTCCTCATAGCTGATATCGATGATATGGGCGACCTTACTCATTTTCGTTTGCATTCTCCTGGTTGGCAGGCCCGTAGGCCGACGGCTTTTGCGCATCCTCGCCGCTCGCAGTGGTTTCCTTCGGGTATTCGATGCGGTGATGGTTGCGTCCGATCAGGCTTTTTGTCAGCGTCTTGCTCACCACATCCAGGTCGGTCAGCGAGAGGTGGCTCTCGCCGAGCTGGCCGTGCTCGATCTTCTGCATGATGATCGTGTGGACCAGTTTCTCGAACTTGCCAGGCGTCGGCTTCTTGACCGTGTGGCTTGCCGCCTCGACCGAGTCGCAGATCATCACCAAGGCGGCCTCCTTGCTGTCAGGCAGTGGCGCGTCGTACCGGTAATCGTTCTTGCTCACCAGGTCTGCGTCTTCGCCCGCCTGGTCCTGGGCCTTACGGTAGAAGAAGCTGATGACGTCGTTGCCGTGGTGCTCACCGATGATGTCGAGGATCTCAGCCGGCAGACCTTCCTGACGTCCCTTCTCGATGCCGGTCTTCACATGGCTCTTGATGATGGCGACCGACAGGCTCGGCTTCAGGTCGTTTTGTTTGTTCTCGTCCCCCTGGTTCTCGACGAAGTACTCGGGGTAGTCCATCTTCCCGATGTCGTGGTACAGGCCGCCGACGCGTGCAAGCATGGCGTTGGCACCAATCGCCTTGGCGGACTCGAACGCCAGCTCGGAGACATTCAGCGAGTGGTTGTAGGTCCCTACCGCCGCCATTTCCAGCCTGTCAAGCAACGGGCTGTGGCTGAAGGCAAGCTCGTTGAGCCTGTTTTCGGTCGGCAGGTTGAAAACACTCTCGCAAATCGAAACGGCAAGGCTGCAAAGCGCAACCGACACGGTGATGTTGATGACCAGAACGCCGATGATCGGCATCAATGTGGCGAGCGAGACATCCTCGACCAGGCTGAGCGCCAGTTCGGTGAAGATACAGGTGATACAGGCGTAAAGCCAGTGGTAGATGTTCTCCACCTTCCGGTCCGCGTGCTGGAAGAAGAAGACGCAGATGGCGCCGTTGGTGAGGCAGATGAAGAATGTCATGATGGTGGCGTCTGGCAGAAGCAGCGAATAGGACGCCATCAGGAAGGCAATGACAGCCCCATACCGTTTCTTGTCGCTCACCTGGCTGACGAACAAAGGCGCCAGGATGTAGGGGATGACGGACTCCTTCAGGTCGTACGGCAATGTCTTGGTGTAGCGGATGATGAAATAGCCGGCAATCTCGCTCAGCAGCACCGCGACCATGGCGAAGCGCAGGTACTGGTACTTTCTCGGAGAGTGCGGGATGAACATCAAAAAGACGACGACCGCGCAGGCGGTAATCAGTACGGTATAGACGCTCCAACCAATCAGTTCCAATATGCTGTATGCGGTACGGTGGTGGGCAGCCTCCTCGAGCAACGCCACCTGGCTGGCGGTGATCACCTTGTCCTTCTCAAGGATCTTCTGACCTTTCGTGACCGTCACATAAATCGGAGCGGTGGCGCTTTTGGCCTGGTCGCGTTCCAACAGGGTCAGGTTCCGGTCATAGCGTACGTTTTCGGTAATCAGCAGCTGCATCGTATCCTCGAGCAGCACAAGCTGGTACCCTTTGATCGAGACGGTATAGGCTTCCATCCAGCTGGTCATGTTCTTCTCAAGGTTGTCCTTGGACGCCATCTGCTCGATGGAGACCGTCTGCCTGCCGCCACTACCGGGCATATCCTTCAACAGGAAAGAGGTGTATCCTTGGGCGCGGATCGTGTTGAAATCCTGTTCCGAGTAGACACCGCGGTCGAGCAGGTTCTGCATCGTCTCCTGGCTGGCCAGCAAGAGCTGGCTGCGGTCATCGGACGAAAGCGATGCATACCGGCCGACAATCTGCTGCGAGTCGGTCAGCCCTTCCTTCTCCAGCATGTCCCGCACTCTCCCCGCGGCCTCCTCCGGGCTGTAGTTCTGCCAGGCGTCGATGAACTGCGCCATGCGGCTGGTAGCCCGCAGCGTCTCGTTCAGCGAATAGGTGAAGGTCGGAAGAACGGCCCGTTGCGCCTCTTCCAGCGCCTCTTCGGTCTTCGCCTCGTCGATGAACTCGAAGGTGGCGGGAGCGTAGACGTCCTCGTCGCACAGCTCGCCCACCTGGTACTTTTTCAGGCTGTACCTGGCCACCATGCTGATGTCCAAGGAGAGCAGGATCGGTACCAGCATCGCGCCGACGGCCACGAGTATCATCAGCACCCAGCTCACCGAGGTGATTCGCTGGATGCCATATTCGGACGTTCCGGTTTTTGTTGCCTTACTCATCCATTCATTCCTCTTGACGCGCCATCCGAGGCATAGGCGTCAATAATCTTCTGTACGATTCTTCCCCGCACGACGTCCCTGCTGTGGAAACGGACGATGCCGATTCCATCGATGTCCCGGAGAATCGAGAGCGCGTGGGTAAGCCCGCTCTGTCTTCCCCGGGGCAAGTCAACCTGGCTCTCGTCGCCGGTGATGACGGCGCTGGCGTTCTCCCCGATCCGGGTCAGGAACATCAGCATCTGCTCTTTCGTCGTGTTCTGCGCCTCGTCGAGAAGCACCACGGCATTCTGCAGGGAGCGGCCGCGCATATAGGCCAACGGAGCCACCTCGATGGATCCATTCTCCTCCAGCTTGCGCACCGCCGTCGGGCTGACAACCGCCTCCATCGCGTCGTAGAGCGGCCTCAGATAGGGATTGATTTTCTGATTCAAGTCACCAGGAAGAAACCCGAGGCTCTCCCCCGCCTCCACCACCGGACGGGTGATGACCAGCTTCTGCCGTTTGCCGGAAAACAGCAACGAGAGGGCATGGGTCACCGCCAGGAAGGTCTTGCCTGTGCCGGCAGGGCCGGTGGCGAACACGATCTGGTCGCTGTCCATCAGCCGGATATAGGATTCCTGCGCGGGACTTTTCGGATAAATCAGCCTGCCATGCACGGAAACCATGGGGCTGGCGCTTTCCGGACGCGTCCATCCCAGTGGCATCGTCTCTCCATTCTTCAGGCTCTGCCACTCCATGAAGATCTCGGCTTCCGTAATCGCCTCGCGGCCCCTTGACGCCGTCTTCAGGCGCTCGATCAACACCTGGGCCTGGTCTCCCGTCTCATTCTGGCTCGTGGAGACCGTCAGGATATTGCCACGCTCGATGATCTCGCTCCCAGTCAGCAATTCCAGATAGGGAAGGTTCCTGTCCCCTGCCCCGCAGACCTTTTGCATCACGTCCTGGCTATCGAAGGTTATCTGTATTTCCATACCACCTGTCAGTCACTATATACCGAGCTGGTTTCCTGCCAAGCCGAATCGTTTGACTTCCGCGTCCAGTTCTCGTCCACCTTGAGTTCCGGTAGCGTCTTCCACTGGAGGAAGACCGAAATGACAGGAACCCAAGAATATTTATTGTCCGATAATACAACACTTCCTGTGTATTTGCAATTTAGAGTCCAATCGTCCATATGATGGATGATTTCCAGTCCGAGGGAGCTGAGGTTGAAATTCGTCTGCCGGATACCGCCACCGAATACGTCAAACGAGCGGGCCAGGTCCTGCCACATCTCCTTCCACTGGAAGGTATCGTTCTTGTAATAGGTGAAGAAGCTGGTGTTGGATGACGACATCGAGAATTTCACCTCCAGGAACTCGGCGATGGAGAAACCGACCGAGAGCTTGAAAGCAAGGTTGGTCGCATACCGGTCCTGATAGTTGACTGTCATTGTCGAGTCGAGGTCGCAGGTGAGGGTGATGCGCCGCTTCCACCAGACCAGCTTGCCATCAGCCAGATCCACCACGGTGATCCATTTGTACCTTTCCAGCTCGTCGCGCTGGCCGTTCCAGCTCCACGTCGACTTGACCGGCCCCCAGGCCAGGCCGGCGGAAAGGGAATTGAAGTGGTGCATCCCGTAGCTGTCGTTGTCGTTCTGGTAGTCATAGCTGCCGGAGAAGGTCCATCCAAGAAGCCTCAACGCCGCCGAGCCGGTAGAGGCGAACGGATACCAAAACTCGTCGGACTTGTATTCCTGGGTCTGATAGGTGCCCTTCACGCTTACCGTGAGGAACCGGGTGTCCAGCCCCAAGGAGAGCGTTCCCAAGTCCCTTTCCAGCGGCCCTGCCTCCTTCTGGGCGGAGAACTTGAAGGATCCGGAAAAGGTCCATGGGCCGATCCTGTATGTGACCGACGGCGTCAACGACTGGGTAAGTGGCGGCAGAACCCAGGTCATGGTCGGTGTCAAGGTTCCCTTGGAAAGGGCAAAGCTCTTGGAGAGCGCCACCTGGTGGGTGGTCACCGTGGATTTGTTGAACTCTCCGGCCATAGTCTCCGACGTAGTGCTCTCCGTATCGGTAGCGCTGCTGTAGGTGGTAGTCTCCGAATAGGTGTAAAGCTTCTGGGTCAGCGTGTAGGAAAGGCCGATGAGGGGGATGGCGCCCTTGGTGGTCGAAGAGAGGGTGAAGCCCTTGGTTTCCCTGGTACTTTTCGAGGCGTCGTAGGTGCTCGTGTAGGAGGGATCCAGCTCCTCGCTGAAAGTGAGCCAAGAGCCATCGGCGACCGTGTCGAAGAGCAGTGACCCTTTGCTCTGGTTGTACCGGTACTGGGTGTCCTCCCAGTCGAACGTGTTGTTCTGGCTCGAACCTGTCTGTGTCAGGTTCTCGCTGAGCGAGTAGGTCAGCGACACAGACCGGGATCTCTTGGCCACTGCAGTGGTGGCAGAGCGCGCATTGAACGCGCTTTCCATCATCGCGTTGACCAGCGGGTCGGCGGAAACCTCGCTCTCCTTCCTGACGAGCTCGTCCTCTTCTTCCTGCTCTGTCCGGGTCTTTGTCGTGGGGGAACCAGCCCGCTCCTCGCTGAAGGAGAAGATGGTGCCGCTCATGGAGGCCTTGAGGCTGGGAAGCGTCACCGCATTCAGGACGTAGCCGTAGGTGTTGCTGTCGCTGTCCCTTAACCACTTGTAGGTGGCCGAGGCCTCGGCCGTGGTGACCGTCAGGCTCTTGATCAGCTCGCTGTCCCACCAGGTGGGGAGCTTGAAAGAACCGCTGACCTTCCAGGTATAGGTGGTCACCTCGCTGGAATAGGTGGTCGGCCAGTCGGCCCCCCAGAGGTGATCCATCGAGAAACTGGTGAAACGGTTGGTGTAGGTGCGCTTTACCCTCGGGTCGGAATACAGCGGCATGGAAAGGGTCAGGGAAAGTGTCTGGGTCTTCAGGGAGACCTCGCTTTCCACCAGGTACCGGGTCTTCGGATAGGAGCTGTAGCTGGTAAGGGTATCCTTGCCGGTAGTGGTCGTGGCGATCCTACCGTCGAACTTCAGGGAAAGCCGCTTCCCCCAGAGATTGTTCTCGGTCACCAGCCCCCCCACCAGACCGCTGTTCTGGTAACTGTCGGCAATCAGTGCCATATAGGAGCCGCTGTCCCTCGCCCACTGCTGGAAACGGCTGAGGCTTTCTCCTTGGCCAAGTGGACGGTAGACCGACCCATCGAGCACCTTCACTGCCCCGTCATCGGTCTCAAGCAGGCGCGTGAAGCTCGAGGAGGAACCGCTGGAGACACCCGGATAGGTACCGTAGAACTCGAAGGTGGTATTGACAAACCAGCCCCTGTCGCTCTCGATGCCGATGGCAGGGTTCCCGAGCATCCGGCTGCCGGGAAAGATGAAGAACGGAAGCCAGAGGACCGGAACCCGTCCGATGGAAAGGTAGGCGTTCTCGATGAACATGTCGCCGTTGTCCATGACGGCGAGCTTGCTGGCGGTAATCGACGAGTATGCGTGGACCGGGTTGTTGGTGATTGAACCGTGGCGAAACAAAATCAGCCCCTGGTTGGTGTCATAGGTGATTTCGTCTCCAGTGGTATAGAACTCCACCTTCTCGTCCTTGCTGTTGGTCCGCTCGGTCTCGGTCATTCCGCCGGTGATCTTCAGCAAGGAGTCCTGCCAGTCGAAAGTGATGATGTCACCCTGCATGCCCTGCACCGCCGCATCGGGGTTCAGGTCGGTATAGACGACCCCTCCCATGGCGGAGAACAGCGTGTGGTCTGCGTCGACAATCACCTTGTCGGCATCCAGTTCCTTCTCTTTCCCGCTAGGGTCCTGAGTGACGCGGATCATCGCCCTTACGTCACCGAGCAGCGTCACCAAAGAGCCGTCACCCACCTTCCGCATCCGCTCGGCATTCTCAATCCGCATCTGGTAGCTGGACTCGCCAGCTTTCTCCCGTTCCTCCCCTTCTTCATCCTCCCCTGCCAATGCGAAAAGACGGGTTCTGAGCTCGTCGTCGGACAGGCCGCGGACAGCCATGCCACGCTGGCTTGCCATCTGCTCCAGCTCATATCGGTCGGCCGTGGAAACCAGGCTCCTCAGCAAGGCGTCCGCATGAAGGGGAAGACACTCCAGCTGGAGTGCCAGAGCGCACAAGATAGCAAAATAGTGTCGTCTATGCGTTGTCATGCAGAATCTTATTCAGATAATAGCCTGTATAAGATTGCATGCAAAGAGAAACATCCTCAGGAGTTCCTTGGGCGACAATCGTCCCTCCCTCGTCCCCTCCTTCCGGCCCGAGGTCAACCAGCCAGTCAGCCTGCTTGATCACGTCTAGGTTGTGCTCGATCAGCACCACGGTGTTTCCCTTGTCCACGAGCCGGTTGAGCACCTCCATCAGCTTCTTCACGTCGGCGAAGTGAAGGCCCGTGGTCGGCTCGTCCAGCACGTACAGGGTCCTGCCGGTACCGATCTTGGAAAGTTCGTTGCTCAGCTTGACCCGCTGGGCTTCGCCTCCGCTGAGGGTAAGCGCGCTCTGTCCCAGCTTGATGTAATCGAGGCCGACGCTGCAAAGGGTATCGATCTTTCGCTTGATTGCGGGGAATGCGTTGAAGAACTCACTGGCCTCGGCCATGGTCATGTCAAGGACATCGGCGATGTTCTTCCCCTTGAAGGTGACCGCGAGGGTTTCCTTGTTGAAGCGCTTGCCATGGCAGACATCGCAGGTGACAAACACGTCCGGCAGGAAGTTCATCTCGATCTTCAGGGTTCCATCCCCATGGCAGTTCTCGCACCTCCCTCCCGGGACATTGAAGCTGAAGCGCCCGCTCTTGTAGCCGCGCGCCTTGCTCTCGGGGAGCTCCGCGAACAGGTTGCGGATCGGGTCGAAGACCCCGACATAGGTCGCGGGATTGGAACGCGGGGTGCGCCCGATGGGCGTCTGGTCGATATTGATCACCTTGTCGATGAAACCGGTACCGGTCAGCTTGGTGTACCCATCGAAGGTATCGGGCTTCTTGGCGAGCCTGCGCTTGACCGCGGGAAGCAGGACCTCGTTGAGCAACGTGCTCTTGCCGCTGCCGGAGACGCCGGTGAAGACTACCAGCTTGCCGAGGGGAATGTCGACGTCGACCCCTTTCAGGTTGTGCTTTCTCGCCCCTTCAAGCCTCAGATGATGGCCGTTTCCCTTCCTCCGCTCCTTGGGAACATCGATGGTCAGGGTATGGGCAAGGAACTGCCCGGTAATCGATTTGGGGTTCTTCTCAATCTCGTCTGGCGTGCCTTGGGCGGTGATATAGCCGCCCTCGACGCCCGCCCCAGGACCAAGGTCGACGACGTAGTCCGCCTGGCGGATCGTGTCCTCGTCATGCTCGACCACCAGGACGGTGTTGCCCAGATCCCGAAGGTTCTTCAATGTATCGATCAGCTGCTGGTTGTCCCGCTGATGGAGGCCGATCGAGGGCTCGTCCAGGACATAGAGCACCCCGCTCAGGGCGCTACCGATCTGGGTGGCAAGCCTGATGCGCTGGGCCTCGCCGCCGCTCAAGGTGGCGCTGGCCCGGTCGATGGTCAGGTACTGCAGGCCGACGTTGTTCAGAAAGGACAGGCGGGCACGGATTTCCTTCAGGACCTGTCCCGCGATCTTCTGCTGGTTCTCGGTCAAGACCAGGTCATTGAAGAATTTCAGGGACTCCCGGACGGAAAGGTGGGTCGCCTCGATGATGTTCTTGCCGTTCAGGGTGACCGAGAGCGCCTCGGGCCTGAGGCGGTCGCCATGGCAGACCGGACAGACCGATTCCTTCATGAACTGGCCCATCCAGACCTTGATCTGCATGCTCTGCGTCTCGCGGTAACGTCTCCACATGTCCTTGATCAGGCCGGGATAGGGCTTGTTGACCGTCTCCTCTCCGTTTTTGTAGACGTAGTGCATCGAGAGCGGCTCCTCGGTGCCATAAAGAATCTTCTGGATGATATCCTTCGGAAGTTTGTCGAAAGGCGTGTCCAGCGAGAAATGGTAGGCCTTGGCCAACGCCTCGAAAGGGACGCGGGACCAGGTAGCCTCCGGGTTGTTGGTCAACACGGCTCCCTGATTGAAGGACAGGCTGTAATCGGGAATCAGCAGGTCCGGGTCGAACTCCGTCTTGAATCCAAGGCCGTTGCACTCAGGGCAAGCGCCGTAGGGGTTGTTGAAGGAGAAGAGCCTAGGTTCGATTTCGGGAAGGGTGATGCCGCAGAAGGGACAGCTGTTCCTCTCGCTGAAGATCTGCTCGGTCTCATTCCTGTCGGCGTCGACGAAGGTGACCTTCACCAGTCCGCCCGTCATATCATCGCAGGTCTCGATCGAGTCGGCAAGCCGCTGCCTGTCCTCCCTGCGGATGACCATGCGGTCCACCACCACGTCAATCGTGTGCTTGACCTGTTTCTCCAGCTTGGGAACATCGTCGAGCAGGTACATCGTACCGTCCACCTTGACTCGCTGGTAGCCTGCCTTCTTCGCATCCTCGAACGTCTTCTTGTACTCTCCCTTGCGCCTGATGGCGATCGGGGCGCTGACCATGATGCGGGTCCCTTCCCCGTGGGAGAACACGACGTCGATGATCTGGTCCACCGACATCTCGCTGATTTCCCTTCCGCAGTTCGGGCAATGGGGAACGCCACAGCGCGCCCACAGCAGGCGATAGTAGTCATAGATCTCGGTGATGGTGCCCACCGTGGAACGCGGGTTCTTATGGGTCGATTTCTGTTCGATGGCGATGGCGGGCTGCAACCCTTCCATGTAGTCGACATCCGGCTTTTCCATCCGGCCCAGGAACATACGGGCATAGGCGGAAAGGCTTTCCACATACCGTCTCTGTCCCTCGGCGAAGATGGTGTCGAAGGCAAGGCTGCTCTTGCCCGAACCGGAGAGGCCGCTGATGACGATCAGCTTGTTTTTCTCCAGCGTCAGGTCGATATTCTTCAGATTGTGCTCACGTGCACCCTTGATGATCAGCTGATTTTGCATAGTTAACGTTTGTGAATATACAGAGAGCGTCAAGCCATGTCAATGAAAGGCCTTGACCGCCTCCAGCAGCGCCCGCTTGGCGTCCTTCACGTCGACTTTCCGGCTCAGTACTCCCTTCTGATAGAGGAATACCGAGTTCCCGATGCCGGTAATCGCGAGGTCTGCGTTCTTGGCCTCGCCAGGACCGTTGACCTGGCAGCCCATGATGGCAACGGTCATGGGCTTGGGAATGGAAAGCAGATCCTGCTCAACCGAGGCGAGGAAGCCTTGGGAGTCGAACGAGCAGCGGCCACAGCGCGGGCAACTGACCACGCGGATGCCCTGCCTGCGCAGGCCAAGGGTCCTGAGCAACTCCACGCCTGCCTGGACCTCGGTCTCGATCGGTCCCGTGATGGAGATACGTAGCGTCCCCCCGATTCCCTCGGAGAGGAGCCTCCCAAGGACCCAGGTGGAACGGGTCACCGAGCTGACCACGCTGCCAGCCTCGGTCACGCCGAGGTGCAGGGGGTAATCGCTCTGCGCCGCGAACAGTTTTGCCGCACGGTAATCCTCTTCCGGGTCTGAGGATTTCAGCGAGACGACGCAGTTGGTGAAACCAGTCTGCTCGGCCCAATCAAGGTATTCCAGAGCGTAGTCGACCATCCTTTGGGCCGGATCGGGGCTGCCTGTCCGTGGAAGCGAGCCCTTGTTCAAACCGATGCGGATGGCGATATCATGGTCCTGGGCGACCTTGAACACCTCGTCGACCTTCCAGCGGGCACCGATGTTCCCCGGGTTGATCCGGATGGCATGGGCCCCACACGCAATCGCATCCAAAGCGCATTTCCAATCGAAGTGGATGTCGGCGACAACCGGCATCGGGCTTCGCCTGCAGATTTCCGTGAATGGCTCGTGATCCTCGAGGTGGGGATAGGAGTACCGGATGATATCGCAACCCATCGTGTGCAGGGTTCCCATCCGACGCATCAAGCCATCGATATCTCCGCTCGCGTGGGGAATCGGGCAATCGTACATCGTCTGTACGGATACGGGATTCCCACCACCGATAAGCACGTTGCCAACATGGACCAATCGCATCGCTCTGCCTCTCGGGCACCATGTTGGCAAGAAAACGCGCTTTGTGCAAGATTACTTGCCCAGCCGTACCAAGTAAGAGGCAACCTCAGGATGGGCGGTATTCTCCCAGGCGTAGGATAGGACGCTGGTACCGGCATTGTTGACCGCGGTCGTATCCGCCCCGCTCTTGACCAGCATCTCCACCACCAGGCTTCCGGTCGCATACCGCGCCGCCATCATCAGCGGGGTCTCGCCGATGATGTCGCGATGGTTGACATCAGCTCCCGCGTCAATCAGTCCAGTCACCACCTGGATTTCCCTTTGCTTGATCAGGGAGAACATCAGGCTGGTCAGCCCGGTGTGCTCCTCTTCCTCGTCGATCTTGCTGCCTGCCTGTAGCAACAGGTTGATGGTGGTCATGTAGGAGTGCCCCGCCGCGTACATCAGCGCGGTCCTGCCCTTGCTGTCGCGCAGGTTCGGGTCGGCACCGCTCTTGAGCAGGAGCTTGACGATTTCCGGGTCGCAGTTGTTTCTCACCGCCACCATCAGCGGTGTCTTCCCGCTGCCACTGCGGGTATTCACATAGGCACCGGAAAGAAGGAACTGCTCGATCTTCCGGTAATCTCCATCCACGTAGAGACTCGGCGCGGTAAGCCCCTGTTGCAGGGTCACCTCATCCGCGCTGGCCGTCTGGTAGGATTGTCTTCGATTGTTGAACATTCTCTGCCCCCATTTCCAGTATACCAGTATTTCCTGGCTTCCACCAAAAAGAAAATGGCCGGCACCCCGAACTGGGGTACCGGTCATCAATCCACCGTTGTCTGGTGTGTCGGCTTCAGCCAAGCATCAACATGCCGAACACAAGGGTGAACAGTGCGACGGTCTCGATAATACCGATGACCATGAAGTAGTTCGCGGTTCCCTTTCCTGTCTCAGCGAAAGCATCGCAGGCGCAGGCGGCGCAGCGTCCCTGCATGAAGGCGGAGAGCCCGATGGCGATGCCGCCGAACAGGCCGACGCCCAGCCCAAGCAACGGGTCAATGGAGGCGACAGCGTTCTTGATGAAGGTCATCAGCAGGAACCCGTAAATGGTCTGGGTGAGAGGAACACCGCCGAAAGCGACGAGGATGAAAGGTGCCGGCTTTCCGTTCGCATAGCACTTTTTCCATCCACCGACAGCCGCGGAGCACGCAGCTCCCGCGCCGAGACCAGAGCCGAGGGCAGAAAGGCCGAGGGCACACGCCATACCGATAAATGCAACGTTCATAGTTTACTCCTTGTTGTTGCCAAACAACGATGTTAGTTTTCGCTTTTCACCGTTTCCCTGAACGGATCATATTTGTACCCGGACCACTCCATGCCAAGCTGGTTGGAGAATTCCAGGATGTTGAGACGAACACCATGCACGATCACGCTGAGCAGACACATGACGATATTCAGCATGTGTCCGAGCAGCACGATCAGCATGAAGCCGATGATACCAACCAATCTCCCTGCCCCGGCAACCCCGAGAGCCATCGAGTTGAACGACTGGCTGATGGCGAAACCCGCCATGCCGACAGCGAACAAACGGATGTAGCTCATGATGTTGCTGAAGCAACTGATGGTATCGAGGAAGGTGGGGAGGAAGCCCATCAGCCCCTCTTTGACGCCATCGGAGAACTTCTTGCCCGTATCCTGGTTCCGGAAAAGGATGACCACCACGTAGCCAACGGCGACAATCTTCAGGATTGTCATCGTGTCCAGCATGAACGGAAGCCTGATTGAGGGAAGCAGCATGGTCAGGATCAGCTGGTAGAGCACCACCAGATCGACAAACCAGGCCACGTCGCTCACCCAGCTCAGGTTCTTGCGAGGCAGCTTGTACAGGACGTTCATCACGCAGGCAAGCGCCAGCTGGAGGGTACCAAGAATGAAGCAGAAGTTCATCACATGGTCCTGCACCGTCTTGGCGTCCATCACCTCGCCGCTCGCCTTCACGAACAGCTGCGGGATGTTCGCCAATGTCGGTATGACCAGCATGCGCAGGAAGGGCACGTGCTCCAGAATCCAGGTCGAGCCGAACCAAGTGCCGGTCACCGCGCCCCAGACAATCGTCGCAATCGCCAGGACGACGACCAGCATGCTGGTGTCATTCCATTTCTTCTGAACCTTGCGCATCCCAAGCCCTGCCAGCAGGAAAACCAGCCCATATCCGCCATCTCCGATGATCATCGCGAAGAAGACCGTGAAGAAGAGCAGGAACGGAACGGAGATATCCCGCTCTCGGTAGCCAGGATAGGTACCGAGAATGTTGTAGATCGGCTGCATCAGGCTGAAGCCCTTTGGATAGCGCAGCAGGGTCGGGGGATTGTCGTCTTCCTCCGGATCCTCCAACGCGTAGCCCCACCCTTCGCGGCCGGCAAGCTCGGTGAACGAGGACTCGATACGGACAGGAAGGTAGCCCACAAGATAGGAAAGGACATCATCCCCACCCATCTCGTCGCTGGTCTTCTGGAAGATGGCGGCCTGGGCGTTCAGCTTCTCGGCGTGCTTGAGCGCGTCGAGATAGGCAACTCCCTGCCGCAACTCGGCCTGGATGTCCTCCAGCTGCTTGTTGCTCGCCTTGAGCTCTTCCCGGAGCGTCTCTGCGTCCTTGGAAGGCAGGTCGAAACGACGGCCGCCGGGCACATAGGCGTCGCTGCCAACGACAGCGATGGCCTTCTGCCCATCCACGTCGCTGAGGACGATCAGAGGAATGCTGGAATCCAGCGCAGCGAGTTCCTTGGGCCCGATCGTGTAGAAAGCCAGCTTGACGCCTTGCTTCTCCAGGTCATTCAGTTCCTCCACATGGAAGTCGCCCCACCCTTGGATCCGCTCGAGCTCACGGGTGTCGCCTGCCACCAGCTCGGTCAACACCTTGCGCTGGTCAAGGAGCGCAGTGACCCGTTCGGCCCACTGCGAGAAGGTCTTTTCGTCCAGTTTCTTCTGGGGTGTCTTCTTCGCGTCGCCGAACTCCAGCAAGGCGCTCTCGATCCTCGCGTAGTTCTCGGCCTGCTTGCCGATCTCATCGGCCTTTCCGCTATGCACCGGTTTCGGAGCATCCTGGACATGGACGATGCCAGCCTTGCGCAGTGCCTTGAGCATCTGCTTCTTGCGGGTGGCCTGCACGACAAGATAGACCTTTTTCATCGGTTCGATCATAGCATCAGGCCTCCCGTACCAGTTTCTTCTTCGCGATCTTGCCGCGGACGACCGCACTGGTCTGCTGGTCACCGAGGTAAATTCCGATGCGGCGGATGTTCTCCTTCGCCTGCGGAATCTTCACTTTCTCAAACAGATTGACGCGTTGCGTCGTGGTCCTGAGCTCCTTGCCAAGCAGGTCGACCTGCTGCTCCAGAGTCCGTACCAGCGCATCATACCGTGCCACATCCCGCAAGGCGCTGAGCCCCTTGTCCACCCAGAGCGGATACGCGTTCAAGTCGTAGACGATAGGCTTGAACTCCAGCTCCTTGAAGACGGGGATCCTGACGCCGGCGATGTTGCCGGTGGTCTGGACCACCTTGTCGACCTTCACCAGATGCTCGATCTTCAGCGACGGGCTGAACGCCGTGTTCTCGTTATAGACGGCAATCCAGTCCTGCATTCCGGCAACCACTGCCTTCTGCTTTGCTTTCAGCTCCTCCATCTGGCTCTGGATCTGACGGATGACCATCTGCAGCTGCTGTTTCTTCAGCTGCAGAGTCGGCAGATACCGCTGGAACTGCTTCAGCGCGTCTTTCTGGACTTTCTGCTCGTTTTTCGTCAGTTTGACGGCCATCACCTATCTCCCTTACGCCAGCTTCTTCGGCCAGCGCTCGTTGATCAGGTCGCTCTTCAGGCCGGTCTCGTTGGGCTCGAAGCACTCGGCGAGGATTTCCCAACCGAGGTCAAGAGCCTGCTCGAGAGGGATATTGACCGAAAGGTCCATCAACTTGCTTTCGAACAAAGCGCCATACTTCAAGAGCTTCTCGTCCCAGTCGGACATCATGAAGCCCATCGACTTCTTCTCCACAGTGTCCTTGTACTGGGCGTAGAGCTTGATCATGGCGTCCATCAGCGAACGGTGGTCGTCACGGGTGTCCTTGTTGACGTTCTGCTTCAGACGGGACAGGGAGCCGAAGGGCTCGATGTGGCCGTTCTTCAGGTAGTACTGGCCCTCGGTAATGTATCCGGTGTTGTCCGGAACCGGGTGCGTGACATCGTCGCCGGGCATCGTGGTGACGCCGAGGATGGTGACCGACCCGGCGCCCTCGAACTCGACCGCCTTCTCGTAGCGGCTGGCTAGGGAGCTGTACAGGTCGCCCGGGTATCCGCGGTTGGACGGAACCTGGTCCATCGTGATGGCGATTTCCTTCATGGCGTCGCAGTAGTTGGTCATGTCGGTGAGCAGCACCAGCACCTTCTTTCCGTCCAGGGCGAAGCGCTCGGCGACGGCCAAGGCCATATCCGGAATCATCATGCACTCGACCGTCGGGTCGCTTGCGGTATGGATGAACATGATGGTCCTGCTCATGGCTCCGCTCTTCTCCAGCGTGTCGCGGAAGTAGAGGTAGTCGTCGTACTTCAAGCCCATGCCGCCAAGGACGATCAAATCGACCTCGGCCTGCATGGCGATACGGGCAAGCAACTGGTTGTACGGCTCGCCGCTGACGCTGAAAATCGGGAGCTTCTGGCTCTCGACCAGCGTGTTGAAGACGTCGATCATCGGAATACCGGTCCTGATCATGGTCTTCGGGGTGATACGCTTGGCAGGGTTGACCGAGGGACCTCCGATGGTGATCATGTTGTCGGTTAAGGCAGGACCCTTGTCGCGGGGCTCGCCCGCGCCGTCGAAGACACGGCCGAGCAGGGCGTCCGAGTAGGAGACCTCCATGGCGTGCCCGAGGAAGCGGACCTCGTCTCCCGTGGAGACTCCCTGGGCGCCGGCGAACACCTGCAGGCTGACCAGGTCATGGTCGAGCTTGATGACGTTGGCGTAGCTGTTGCCCATCTTGGTCTTCACGATGGCAAGGTCGTTGTTCCGTACTCCAGTGGCGTGCAGCGTGATGACGTTGCCGACAATGGACTCAATTTTCGTATAAACCTTCTGCATCATCCGACTCCTTAGAAAAGCTTCTCCGCTTCCTTGTCATAGGAGGCGAACTTTGTTTCGACCAGCTTGCGCATCTTCTCTTCCTGGGACTTGAAATCCCCGCTCTGCCAAGCCATGCCGTTCCAGTCAAGGAACATCTGTCTCAGCTGGTTGAAGAACGACCTGACCTCGGACTTGTCCTCGAAGTGGAAATTCGCCGCAAGGATGTGGAAGAGCAGGTCAAAGGTGTACCGCTGGCGGTCCACCTCGACGGACGAGTCGACCGGGTCGAAGGAGTTCTGCTGCAGGTAGACCGCGTCAAGGAACTCCTCCTTCTGGTAGGTGACGTAATCGTCCACGCTGGTTCCCTCCTCGCCGACAACCTTCATCATCTGGTTGACTTCGTTGCCTTTGAACAGGATGGACCGTGCGTACTCGACCTTCGGGGCGGGGATGATGCCCACATACTTGCTCCAGGAGGTCAGCGGGTCGATGGCAGGATACTTGCGGGCGTCGGACCGCTCGCGGGAAAGTCCGTGGAAGGCGCCGACGACCTTCAGGGTGGCCTGGGTCACAGGCTCCTCGAAGTTGCCGCCGGCAGGGCTGACAGTACCGCCGATGGTGACCGAGCCGATCTTGCCGTTTCTCAGTTTCACCTTGCCGGCGCGCTCGTAGAAGCTGGATATGCGGCTTTCCAGGTATGCGGGGAAGGCTTCCTCGCCTGGAATCTCCTCCAGACGGCCGCTCATCTCGCGCATCGCCTGGGCCCAGCGGCTGGTGGAGTCCGCGAGCATCAGCACGTTCAGTCCCATCTCGCGGTAGTACTCTGCCATGGTGACCGCCGTGTACACGGATGCCTCGCGGGCGGCGACAGGCATCGACGAGGTATTGCAGATGATGATGGTCCTTTCCATCAGGCTGCGGCCCGTCTTCGGGTCGTTCAGCTCGGGGAATTCCTTCAGGATCTCGACGACCTCTCCGGCACGTTCCCCGCAAGCGGCGATGATGACGATATCGGCGTCAGCGTTGCGGCTTTCCATGTGCTGCAGAACGGTCTTGCCGGCACCGAACGGACCAGGCACGCAGAAGGTACCGCCCTTGGCGACCGGCAGGAACGTGTCGATCGGGCGGATTTTCATCACCATCGGCTCATCCGGCCTGAGACGCTCCTCGTAGTTGGTGATCGCCCGCTTGACAGGCCAGGAAAAGACCATGGAGAGCTCATGCTCCTCGCCCTTCGCGTCGGTGACCACGGCGACCACATCGCGGACATTGTAGGTGCCCTTCGCCTTGATCGACTTGACGGTGTACTCCCCCTCCGGGAAGGAGAAGGGAACCATGATCTGGTGCTGGAAGATTCCCTCGGGGACCCAGCCGATGGAATCGGCGGGATGCAGCTTGTCGCCGACCTTCGCCAGCGGGGTGAACTCCCAGTCCTTGTCGGGAATCGGGTTCAGGTAGACGCCGCGCTGCAGGAAGAAGCCGCACTGCTGGGCCATTTCCGGAAGCGGGTTCTGCAAGCCGTCGTAGATCTGGGTAAGCAAGCCCGGTCCAAGTTCGACGGAAAGCATCTCCCCGGTAAACTCGACGGCATCGCCGACCGCGACGCCGTTGGTGCTCTCGAACACCTGCATGCTCGCGGTCTTGCCGTTGATCCTGATGACCTCTCCTTTGAGGCGGGTGTCTCCGCTGTGGATGTACCCCACCTCGTTCATGCTGATCGCGTCATCGAATGCTACTGCAACCATGTTGCCGTTCACTGCGACAACACGTCCATTTGTATGTGCCATAGACAACTCCACTACATTGACTTGATGTCGGACTCAAGCTGCTGGAACAGCCGCTGGAATTCCGCATTGCCTGCCTCTTGGGTGAAGAGGCTCTTCCTGGTGATGATACCGAGCTTCAGCGCGTAGGCGAGAAGACCGTCGAGATCGAACACATGCTGCGCGCTCATCTCGTCGAGATAGTTCCACTTGAGCACGATCAACGTCATCTCACCATCGAGCACGTTCTCGTCGGCAAGCGCCTTGCGGACCGCCTCGGCGACCACGTAGCTCTTCGCCCCGTTGTTCCGATAGCGTTCCGGGCTCATGCCGAGCTTGTGCGCCCGTTGCTCGCTGAGTTCGCTCTGCACCATCTGGCAGAACGCCTGGTACCTCTTCAGGAAATGATTGCCTGAGGGAGTCCCGTCAAGGGCGCACTGCACCTGGTGGTAGTCACCCGCGCCCAGATTGCTCCTGCAGGCAGCCAGGAACTGCTCCACCGTGATGGGGCTGGGGCTGTCGTAGCGAAGCATCGGAAGCGATGTGACCAGATAATAATAGGAACCCAATTCCGTCCCCCCTTATGCGGTGAAGACGATTTTCGCCATCTCGTCACCCAGGAAGGGCTTGAGCAGGGAGGCAATCTCTTCCGCGCTGAAATCGTAGAAGCCACTGCCGTCTTTTTCCGCGATGCGGAAGCCCGTATCGACACCGCGCACAGGCTTGACGACCAGCCCGCCTTTCAGCTCGGCAGCCAAGCTGACCGCCAGCTCCTGGCACAGCGCCTTGCAGGTCTTCTCGTTGACCTGGACTTCCTCGTTCTTGGTGTCGACCACACCGCTCTTGACCACGCTGGTGATTAGGGACGCAAGCTCGCTAGGGGCGAGGGCCTTCTCCACTCGGGCCTCAAGCAGGCGGTCCAGCTGGGCGCTCAGGGCCTTTTTCAACGAAAGCTCGACATCGCGTCCGGCCTGGGCAAGCGTCGCGCGGGCACTGGCGTCGCGCACGCTGAGCTCACGTTCGGTGTCAGCTTTCAGCTGGGCGGCGTCACGCTTTGCCTGCTCCACAATCTGCCGCGCCTGGGCTTTCGCCTCGCTCACGATCTTGTCGGCATCTTTCTGCGCTGCCTCGACCCCGTCCTTGCGGATGGAAGCAACCAAATCCTCAATCTGTAATGCCATCTCGATTCCTACCTTATTTGACTTGGTAACAAAAAGTTTTCTTCGGAAGTATAGCAAATTTTTCCGAGCACTGAAAGGAAAACGCACGTTTCCCCTCTTTTTTGGTATAAAAGCAGAAACATTTGGGGATTTTTGCTATACTGCCCCCATGCAAGACGCACGTTCGCACAAATATCTGCTCACCGACACGCCCAAGCGGGGCTTGATCCGGATCGTCGAAATCCAAAACGACAGGACCCTCCTGGTCCCTAGCGAGGACATCCAGCGGGATATGGTCCATATCCGCTTCCAGCTGGACATGGAACAGTTTCCCAACAAGACATTGCAGGAAGACTATACCCGTATCGGGCTGGAGCTCTTCTCCATCGAACCATACCTGGTGGTCGAGGAGAAGGACACCGACCTGACGGCTCTCGCTGAAACGGAAATGGACAAGCTCGCCAAGGGCGGAATCACGCTTTATCGCGGATGATCTGCTGGCGGACCCCCTCGACCGCTACCTTGATCGCGACCTCGGTATCGAAGACCTTCGGGTTGGACATGCCAAGCTTCTCGCGCTCCTGGTTGCCGATGACGTAGAAGCAGGCGCCGCTTCTGGCTCCGAGCCTCGCGCAGACGGTAAAGAGCGTCGAGCTCTCCATTTCGCTGGCAAGCACGCCAAGCCGTTTCCACGCCTCCCACTTGTACAACAGGTCCGATGCGGTCGGCATCGCCTCAGGGTCATGCTGCCCGTAGAACGAGTCCTTGCTCTGGACCACGCCGGCGTGCCAATCCAGCTTCAGCTTCTTGCAGGCGGCGACCAGACTCTCGGTGACCGAGAAATCCGGGACCGCTGGATACTCGATCGGGGCGTACTCGCGGCTTGTGCCATCCTGGCGCACCGCGCCGGTGGCGACGACGACCGACCCGCCCATGACGGACAGCTTGATGCCGCCGCAGGTTCCCATGCGGACGAAGGTGTCGCACCCGCACTGGCTGAGCTCCTCGATGGCGATTGCGGTGGACGGCCCGCCGATACCGGTCGAGCAGACGGTCACCGTCTCCCCCTCCAACGTTCCGTTCCAGACGACAAACTCGCGGTTCTGGCTGACGAAGCGGGGATTCTCCAGATGTTTGGCGATTTTCTCCACCCTTCCGGGATCCCCCGGAAGAATCACATAGCGGCCGACGTCGCCCTTCTTGGTATGCAGATGATACTGGATACCGGTTCCATTCATGTAATCAGACATGGCTGTATAGTAGCACACCTGACGGCGGACCGGGCAATCCATCATCTTGCAATATCTTTTCCAGTACAGTAGGTTACCCCATATGGGTTTCGTCATTTGTTTGGCCGCCTCCGCAATCTGGGGCATGGCGTTTGTGGCGCAGAGCGTCTCGTTCGATGTCGTGGGTCCCTGGACCTTCAACGGCATCCGGTTCCTGATCGGGTTCCTTGTCCTTCTTCCCGTTGTCGTCAGGCGCAGGGACAGGATCCGCTCCAGCCTGAAGGGCGGGATATGGTGCGGCATCGCCATTACCCTCGCCTGCGTGGTCCAGCAGGCGGGCATCGGCCTGCTGCCCACCGGCAAGGCCGGCTTCATCACCAGCCTCTACATGGTCCTGGTTCCCTTCCTCGCCGTAGTCACCGGCCAGAAGGTGACCAGGAAGAACTGGTTCTGCGTCCTTTTCGCCCTGCTCGGGTTGTTCCTGCTCTGCGGGGCCCGGATGGAGGGCTTCGGCAAGGGCGAGGCGCTGATGATGCTGTGCGCCTTCTTCTTCGCCCTGCAGATCCTGCTCGTCGACCATTTCCGAGAGGCAGACCCCTTGGTGCTCTCCGCCTTCCAGTTCCTGACGGCCGGCATCATCTGCCTGCCCTTCATCTGCGCCGGCGAACGGCCTGATTTCGCCTCCCTCCGTTCGGCCGCCATCCCCATCCTCTATACCGGCATCATGTCCACCGGCGTCGCCTACACGCTGCAGGCGGTCGGCCAGCGGATGCTCGGTCCGAGCCTTGCCGTCATCCCCCTTTCCATGGAATCGGTATTCAGCGCCATCTTCGGCTTCCTGATCCTCGGGCAGCATCTCAGCGGAATCGAGTTGGCCGGCTGCGCGATCGTCCTGTCCGCGGTCATCCTCAGCCAAGTCGATGTAGGCAGGTTCCTGAAATGAGCTACCTGTACGAGACACACCTGCACACCAATGTCGGAAGCCGCTGCGGCATTTCCTCTCCGGAGGACTACATCCCCGCCTACAAGGCCTTCGGCTATACCGGGATATTCGTCACCGACCATTTCTTCAACGGCAACTGCGCCATCGACCAGTCCCTTCCTTGGGAGCGGCAGGTCGACGAGTTCCTCCAAGGATACCTCCGCGCGAAAGAGGCGGGGGCGAAGGCGGGCCTTGACGTCTTTTTCGGCTGGGAGGCAAGGCTGGGCAACGACGAGTATCTGGTCTATGGTCTGGACAGGAATTGGCTCCTGCAGCATTCCGAGATCGTCTCCGCAAGCCATACGAGGCAGTACGAACTGGTCCACGAGGGAGGCGGAGCCGTCATCCAGGCCCACCCCTACCGCGAGCGGGACTACGAGACCGCCATTGACCTCTGGCCCCGCGTGGTGGACGGCATCGAGGGCTACAACCTGCACGACAGCGTCTTCGAGGACCAGCGGTCCCGGGACTACGCCGCGCGATGGAATCTGTGCATGACAGCCGGCAGCGACGTGCATGATGTCCACAAGCTGGACGACAGGAAGCCCTTCGGAATACGGACCGCGAAGCGGCTATCCTCTGCCAAGGAGTACGCCGACCTGCTCAGGGCACACAGGCAGCTGGAGCTCTCCATCCCAGGAGAAGAGTTGCGGAATCCGCGCTTTTCCCTTGAGCTTCCCGTACGCCTGCACGAGGCAGGCTGACCTCACAGGAAGACGTAGGTCTTTCCCATGCCTCCGTCGTTGGGCTCCGCGAAGCGGTGGCTTTTGACCGAGGGGTGCTTGTCCAGATATTCGCGCACGCCCTTACTGAGAATTCCGTCCCCGAAGCCATGGATGATTCCGAACTGGGTCACTCCATGGACAAGACAACCCTCGATCTGCAAGTCCAGCTTCCTGAGCGTCTCCTCCAACGTCAGCCCCCGCACATCCATCTCGAAAACAGGAGCGGGTGTGCTGCCGGTATAGGAGATGGTACATTTGGACGGCGCTTCCTTCGTGGTGTCCGGTGCCAGATCCTTGCCCTTCATCGTCATCCGCATGGAGCCGACGACCACCTCGTAGACGTCCTTCTTCAGGACTTTGTTCACGACCCCCTGGCGGCGCATCGTCCCGCACAGGACATGGTCTCCTGCCGCATAGGCCATGCCGGGCTTGGCACGGTTCAAGGAGCGCTCCTCCTTGTCCAGCCAGTGCTCGGTCTCTTCCTTCTTGTTCTTCAGATTGCTGACGACCGCTCGGGCTTTGTCCTCCTTCTCCTTGGTCAGCCCGCCCGAGGTGCGGAGCTCGACCAAGAGGTGCTCGATTTCCTTGTTCTTGTTGCGAAGGTATCTGGCAAGCTCGGTGTCCTGGCTGTCGACAATCTCGAGCCGCTGACGGCGAAGTTCCAGCTCCTTCTCCCGCAGCTCCTTTCTCAACCGGGCGATCTCCCCTTCCTGCTGCGCGACCAAGAGCTCCCTGCGGTCAAGCTCCTGACGCTTTTTCTCCAGCCCCTTGATCACTTCGCCGATCTGGACGGCGCTGGTACCCAGATACTCCTTTGCGCGCGCGATGACCCGTGGCGGAATATGCTGGCGGACAGCGGTATCCAACGCATGGCTGTCGCCTGGAACACCCTGCACCACCTGGAAGGTGGGTTCGTGGCTCTGCTCGTCGAAAGCCATCGACGCGTTCATCACGTCTTCCCTCGCATAGGCGAACTCCTTCAGCACGCCATGGTGGCTGGTGACCAGCGTCAGGCAGCCACAGGCAAGGCATTCCTCCACGATCGCCCGCGCCAAGGCCGAGCCCTCGACGGGATCGGTGCCGCTGCCAAGCTCGTCAAGGATCACCAAGCTTCTCGGGGTCATGGAACGCAAAGCCTCGGCGACGCGATGCATATGGCCGCTGAAGGTGGAAAGCCCCTCCTCGATGCTCTGGCCGTCCCCGATTTCGGTAAGCACCTGGTCGAACAGGGGAAGCGAGCTTCCCTCCTTCGCAGGAATGTAGCCACAGAGCTGGTTGATCATGGCAAGCAGTCCGATGGTCTTGATGGTGACGGTCTTGCCGCCGGCGTTCGGGCCAGTCAGGACGACCGCCCGCACCTTGGCATCCAGGTTGACGGTGATGGGGACGGCCTTGGCGCCAAGCAGCGGGTGGCGCGCCATCAGCAGCTTGACCGTCGGTCCCACCTGGCACTGGTGCATGTCCCCAAGATGGGCGCTCCGGGCAAGGGCGTACCAGCAGTCGGCTACTCCGACCTGTCCGCTCAAATGGGCAAGCGCGCGCCGGATACCCTTGACTTTGTCCGAAAGGGCGCGAAGGATTTTGGCTGTCTCGATCAATATCTGCTGCTGGGCCAGGGTCACCTCGTTGTTCAGCTCGACCAACCGGAACGGCTCGAGGAACAAGGTGCTCCCGCTTGCCGAGGAACCGCTGACGAACCCTTGCTCCTTGCTGGTGCGGTCGCTGCGCATCGGGATGACGAGCCGGCCATCCCTCCAGACCCCTTGGTCGGCCTGAGCTTGCTCCTGATGGGCATGGATATACTGCCGTGCAAACGAGATACGCCCCTGTTTGGCGGTCTCCACCTGCTTGAGGAGAGCCGCGATGGCGGGATGGGTCGGCTTGACCGTTCCATCGGGCTCCAGCGTGTCGCGGATCTCGCTGGCGATGGCGCGAAGCGGAGCCTCAATTCCTTCCCCGAACAGGCCAGAGAGGCTAGCCATCGGAAGCTTGTCCTCAAGAGTGCTCTTGGTGAATGCGCACAGACGCTCCGCCGCGCGGATGTAGGAGCTGATGCTATACAGCGTCTCCCCGTCCGGGGTGTAGCGGATGTCATCCAGTCGACTGATGGCGTCGGTGATGTCGGGAAAGGCGACAGGGCTCTCCACCATGCCGCTGGACATCAACCTGACATAATCGCAGATGATCGCCTGCCGTCGTTCCAACTCCTGGCGGTCCTGGCAGAAGGCGAGGCCCTCAAGCGTCTCTTTTCCTTCACGGGACAGACAGGCCTCCTCGAACGAGGCAAGTACGGTTGTGTATTCCAGATCTTTGCTACTCTGCGTCTCCATGATAATCCTTGTATTTCAATTTTTTCTTCCTGGGCATCTTCTTCTCCACCTTGACCCAGCCAGGGGCCATGTCCTCAAGGGTGTCAAGCATATGGAGATAGCTCTCGTATCGGTCGGCGAGGATCTTGCCCTCCTCAACCAGTTCCTTCACCCTGCAACCGGGCTCATCCCGATGCAGACAGCCTGGGTACAGGCAGCCGGCATCACGGAACTCGGGAAAACTCCGCTCGATCTCATGGGGATCCCCGTGGGGGGGGAGCAGCTCGCGCACTCCCGGAGTATCGATGAGCGTGTAGCCAGGATGGAAGAGCATGACCGCATGGTTGGTCGTGTGCCTGCCCCGGTCATATTTCCCACTAATCTCGTTCGTCCGCTGGTCGCTGCCACACAGGGCGTTGACCAGTGTCGACTTGCCAACCCCGCTCTGCCCCACCAGCGCGCTCACCTTGCCCTTCAACAGAACCTTCAGCTCCTCCATTCCATCACCCGTCTTGCCGCTGACCCGCACAATCGGATACCCCAGCTCCCGATAGGTGTCAAAGCGCACCCTCTGGTCCTCTCCGCTTTCTCCTAGGTCGCACTTCGTCAGGACCAAGACCACCTGCGCGCCACGCACGCAGGCGATGGCGCGGTCGAGAAAGCGGGGACGGAAAGGAGGATTGGAAACCGAGGCGACCACCAGGACCTGGTCCATGTTCGCAGCCACGCTCTGGTTGGAAAGCCCCTTGACGTTCCACCGGACGAAGGAGCTCTTCCGTTCCCTTCTGGCAAGAATCTGACCGTCGTCGGTGACATCCACCCAGTCGCCGGTCGCAATCGGGTTGTATTCTCCTTCGGTGTGGGCCAACTGCTTGCCCTTGATCCGGCACAGCCGCTCGGATCCGTCAGGGTACCGGACGGTATAGATGTTGTTGATGCCTTTGAGCACCAGGCCAATGCGGGTTTCCATACCACTCCGATAGTACAGAACGGAAGGAAGCTTGACAACAACCGGACGGAGTCGGAAAGTGGAAGCATGTTTGCATTTCGACTGTGCGCACACGAGGGTTGCAACCACTACGCTTCCACGGGAAGCGATTTCTGTTTCCGCCATAGCCAAGACCAGGATGCATTGCTCGCGCAGGCGAAGGACCGGCTGCTCGGCCAAGGACGCTTGGACGACTTCTGCGTCACCAGCGCCATCTTCGGACCAATGCGGATTCCCGAGAAAAAGACGATCGCGGGATGCAACTTCGCCTGGTGCACCTTCCGCCGGGTCGACTTCTCCGGCGTCCACTTCATCAGTTCCTTCTTCGATTTCTGCATGTTCGACCAGTGCCTCTTCCACGACATCGACTGCCGCTACACCGTCTTCTCCGGAAGCAAGCTGGTCCACTGCGACTTCTCCGGAAGCTTCATTGTCCATTCCAACTTCTCCGGCATCGACAGCCTCTCCTCCACCTTCAACTCCTGCGACCTCTACTATTCCAACTTCTCCTCGAGTTTCCTGAAAGACACGCCGTTCGAGGACTGCAACCTGAAGAAGACCAACTTCGCCTTCTCCGACCAGAGGCGGGTCAGCTTCAGGTATTCCAACCCGGAGGAGATCATCCGCGTATGAAGATCTACCCGCACTTTTCCGTCGTCGGCTTCTGCAACACCTATGTGGTCGGTCCCGATGAAGGCGGGGACTCGATCATCATCGACCCGGGTCATGTCGACTCGCCCCTTGTCAGTCTGCTCTGCCAAGCCCGTTTCTCGCCGAAGGCGGTGCTGCTGACCCACACGCACAGCGCTCATAGCCAAGGCCTGGGGACCCTCGAGAAAGTGTATGACCACCTGGATGTCTACGCAGGCTCCACCCATGGCCTGAACGAGGATCATCTGGTGGTGGAGGATGGGAAAAGCTACCAGATCGCGGGATTCACGGTGAAGGCCATGCACATCCCAGGGCATTCCATCGACAGCATGGTCTACGTGATCGGCCATGCCATCTTCACCGGCGACACGCTGGAAGCAAGCCTGGTGGCGCATACCTCGGGCTATCTGGAACATGAGTTGCTGACCGCCTCGATCAAGCAACGGCTCACCAGCATGGACACCAACTATCTGGTCTTTCCCGGACACGGGACAATCAGCAAGATCGGCATCGAGCGGCTGTTCAACGAGGATCTGAACGAGCTGGACAACCTCAAATTCTGGAGCGCTGACCGGCCAAATACTGTTTGAAGCGTTCCGGCATCGGGCTGCGGAACGTAAGGCGCCTTCCCGTCATCGGCTGGTCGAAGGAAAGGCTGAAGGCGTGCAGCATCAACGTCGCCTTGTCATCACCCCTTCCGTACAGAGGATCCCCGACGACCGGATGGCCGATTGAGGCCATATGGACCCGGATCTGATGGGTTCGCCCAGTCCTGATGGTAATCCTGGCAAGACTGCAGGTCCGGTAGCGTCGTAGGATCTGGTATTCGGTATAGGCTCGTTTGCCCTCGTCTGGGGGACAGGTGCAGAATTTCCTGCGGTCCCGATCGGAGCGCCTGATGCCGGTCTCGATGACGCCGTGGCTTGTGGGGAACTGTCCCTTGACGATGGCGATATAGACTTTTTCCGTCGTGTGGTTTTTGAACTGTTCCACCAGGCGGCGTTGGCTTTCCGGATTGCGGGCGACCACCATCGTCCCGCTGGTATCCTTGTCCAGGCGGTGGACGATTCCCGGGCGTAGCTCGTCCCCTTCCTCGTCGGCGAAGCCGGAACCATAGCGGAACAGCAGCGCTCCGACCAAGGTTCCGTCCCAGTTGCCTGCGGCAGGATGGACCACCATGCCCTGCACCTTGTCGATCACCAGCACATCGTCGTCCTCGTACAGGACATCCAGCGGGATATCCTCCGCTTTCACTCCGTCGAAAAAGCTTTCCGTGTAAGTCAGGAAGATGTGGTCTCCGTCGTGGACGAGAACGCTCTTCTTCTGCTTCTTGCCGTTGACGGAAATCTGGATGCTCCTGTCCTGGAAGACAGTACGGGGTACTTCTCCGAGGGAAGCGACATATTTGTCCAACCGGGTCTTCCCGTCACTGCCGGAGACGACAATCTGTTTCTCAATAGTTCTGCTTGGCATTCTGTCGGTTCTCCTGAACCTCACCGATGATCCAGTCGGCAAGGGCAATGCCGAACGAAAGGATGCAGGCCACCCCCGCCTGCTTCAGCGTGGTCTCGAACGCGGGCGAGGTAGGCAGGTCGCCTCCCATCAGGTTAATGCCGTTCCAGCCAAGAACGACCATCGGAAAGGTAATGGCCAGCGAGCCGAAGAAGAGGGTTTCCCCCCTGCGAAGCTCATAGGCCCACTGGGGGAACTCCCCGCTCTGGTAGGGCTCGTACGTCACCGTCGTCGAGTCCGTCTCCGCAGCAGCGAGCGGCAAGAGAAGCAGCAGGATCAACACCGTAGCGAGGAATCGCTTCATAGGCTTACAGGTTGTAGTTCCTGGGACCGAAGATGGCAGTACCGATGCGGACCATGGTACTGCCCTCCTCGATGGCGATTGGGAAATCTCCGCTCATGCCCATGCTGAGCGTGGAGAAGTCCAGGGAGGGATAGCGCTTTTGGCACTCATCGCGTAACTGGCGTAGTCGTCTGAAGGCCTGACGGTTCTTGTCGGCATCGCCACCCAGCGGGCCGACCGTCATCAGCCCCTTCACCTTGATGTGGGGCATCTCTCCCGCGTGGGAAAGTGTTTCGAAAAGGGCCTCGTCGGAGACAAAGCCGCTCTTCTGCTCTTCGCCGCTGGTGTTGACCTCGAAGAGCACCTCGATGGTCTTGTTGCTGGCGGTGGCAGCCTTCTCGATCTTCTCCAACAGCCGGAGCGAGTCGACGCTGTCGATGCCATCGACCAAGGGGACAATCTTGTTCACCTTGTTGCTCTGTAAGTGTCCGATCAGGTGCAACACCATACCCTCGGGGCGCTGGAGCGGGAATTTCGCCTCAACTTCCTGCACGTGGTTTTCTCCGAAAAGCCGCTGGCCGCAGGCATAGGCCTCCAGCACGTTCTCATAGGTGTGCAGTTTGCTGACCGCCATCAGCGCTACCGAACCTTCGGCTCTGCCAGCCAGTTTCTCCGCGTCGCGAATCTCCTCGCGAACCTGTTCGAGTGTTTCCTTAATCATGTTTCAGAACCTTTTGTTTGAATTCTTTCAGGGGATCTTCGGCCTTCAACAGCTCAAGCAGCTCGTCCATGTGGGGAAGCGAACCTCCACGCATGGTCGGGAATTTGGACAGAAGCAATTTGCCCTGACGCCCGAAGTTCCCTTTCCACAAGGCCGCCTTCTCGGCAAAGCGATTCTGGACCAATTCCACCACTTCCTTGCGATCCATCGTCTTCAGCAGCTCGAGGTTCTCCCTTCCCTGCTCGACCAAGCGCTGCAGTTCCGCCAGTCCCTCACGGAACTTCTTGAGCCGGTAGACGGAGCAGACGAAATCGATGGTGAAGAGCAGCAACAACGAATTGCTCGACCAGGCGAGGGCCTGCGGGCTGAGCCTGTCAACCCAGCCGGCTGCCGAGGAATGGCCGCCGTAAGTCAATGCCAGTCCGCCCAAGCCGAACAGCGTGCTGTTCAGCAGGCAGACGCGGCCATTGATGTTGAAGCGGTGCTTGCTGTAGTCCCACAGCTTCAGCCCAAAGGCCTTCTCCATCCACCAGGAACCGATGTACTCGATGACCGAAGCGCTCACCATGCTGGTGAAGAAGACGACCACCGGATTGCTTGCGGCAACGTGCAGGGAAGAGGTCGCCACATGGATGACAAGGCCGCCGAAACCGTAGATGGGGATCCATGGCCCGTACAGGAACCCCCTGTTGACCAGCTTGCGCTGGAGCAACGAGCAGTAGGTGACCTCCGCGAAATACCCGCAGACGGAATACACGACGAAGTACAGGACATACTGCTGGAAAACCACATGGGACTGCATGGCACTATCGTACCAAAACAGTCCCGATGTTGCAAACGTGCCTCAGGCCCAGACGAGCCAGAGGGAAACAGCCGACGCGGCAGTGGTGAGCAAGGTGAACGGAACCCCGATTTTCAGCCAGTTGCCGAAGTTGCAGGGAACGCCGTGCTTCTTCAGGATGCCGACGGCGACCACATTGGCCGAAGCGCCGTAGCAGGTCAGGTTGCCGCCCAGGCAGGAGCCAATCAACAGGGCGAACATGTACAGTTCGGGTGCCAGGCCGAGCCCCCTGCCAAGCTGGTCGGCGACCGGCAGCATCACCATGATGTAGGGGACGTTGTCGACAAAGCCGCTGATCAGGACGGAAACCAGCAGGATCAGGATGAACCCGACCAGGACGTTGCCGCCGATCAGGGACTCCATGTGTCCGGCAAGCAGCTCCAGAAGCCCGGAGTTCTCGATCCCCCCGACGACCACGAAGATGCCGGCAAGGAAGAAAATGGTCTCCCAATCCAGGCCGCGAAGCATGGAAATGGTCTCTCCCTTCCCCTTTTTCTGTCCCAGCAGGTACCAGAGGGCGGCGACAACGCCCAAGGCAAGCACGAAAGAACCGCTGAGGAATCCGACACCGCTCTGCAGAAAGGAGCAGAGGGCCAGGCCGAAGATCATGCCCAGAAGCAGGATGGTCGGCACCCAACTGACCATCTTCTCTCCCTCCACCTTCGGCGGCTGCTCGGCATTGCGGAAATGGAAGAGGAAATACAAGGCGCCTGCCAAGAGGCCGACCTGTATGAACCAACAGATGGAAATCCTGCCCTCGTGGAACAGGAAGTCATTGAACCCGTAGCCGGTGTAGTTGGCGAAAATCATGCTCGGAGGGTCGCCTACCAGCGTGGCGGTCCCCTCGAGGTTGGCCATGACGGCAAGGCCGACCATGAAGTAGGTCGGGTCCATCTTCAGCTTCTTGCTCAGCGCGAGGCAGATGGGAGCCATGACCAGGACGGTGGCTACGTTCTCGACGAAGGCGCTGATGATGCCGGTCATGACCAGAATCGCGACGATGGCATGCCCGACATTCTTGCTGGTGGAGATGATCCGGTCGGCAAGCACGGCCGGCGCCTTGCTGTACAGGAACATCTCGGCGATGACCATCGACCCCACGTAGATCATCAATACGTTCCAGTTGATCATGGAAAAGAACGCCTCATGGATGCCGACGACCCCGGTGGCGACCATGAGCGCAGCGCAGACGACGCTTGCCCACACCTTCCATTCGCTTTTGAGGATGACGACGGCATACATTGCCAGCACCATCGCAAGCACTCCGACTTGCATCTTGTCCATACGAAACTCCTTTCAGGGGAAAACACAAACAAGACCCCCTGGACTTGATATCCAGAAGGTCTTGTGCACCCGCCACATGCGGTTGGATGGAACCAGGCTACTGCCGGCTGTTGACTCCATCCTTTTCAGGACTACTCCCCTTCAGTTTGACCGGAGAGGGGTTTGAACCCCCGACCCGGTGCGTGTAAGGCACCTGCTCTCCCACTGAGCTATCCGGCCGCAGAGACAAATCTAGCAGAATGCAGTCTGAAAAGTCAATGGAAGGCACCCTCGGCCGCCTGCGCTTCCTTCGGAATGAATGGGCCCCGGAACAATGCGGTAACGGACTCAGACAATCGCTTGCAGTTCACGGGAAAATCGCCTTTGCGATTCCAAGAGTTTCGCGCCGATGGCGCCGGCGACCCGCATGGACAAACCAGCGCTTTTCGCGAAGCCATCCCATCCACCGATCCCGTCCTTCACTTCGATGACAATGGACCGGGCCCGGCTTTCCCTGATTCCCATATTGGCCCCTGCAGCGAGAAGGTCGCGCAACCCGATGTCGCTTTGTTTTCCGTTGATTGTCATCTGATGGCTGCTCACCCACATGCTGTCCGGTTTGTATGCGTACGTGACGTCATATGCGGGAGCAAGCGACCATGTGCCGTTGCGGTCCATGAGGAAAGACAGGTTCTTCACATGGTCGTCATGGTTCCAGGCGAGCACGTTGAACACCATCCGGCGGAACAACCGCTCCATATCCGTGTACGGCAGCCTGAGCCTTCTCATGATCCTCGCCGCGTCCTCATAGCTGTATGCGCCGCTCACATTGAAGTCGAAATGGGCCAGCGCGCCGAGGGTCTGCATATGGATCTTGTCTCCGGTACGCATGTCCCTGTCGAACCGTCGTGTCATGAAGTGCCTCCGCCCGCCTTCGTCAAGAAGCCTGCATTCCGACATGTCGATTCCGGATGCCAAAGCCATGAGGTAGTACGCGTACTCGATCCGGGTGTACTGGGGACCGTCATCCCCATCCTTATCGCCGTTGCCATCCACCCCGTCGAATTTCATGAGCCAGTTCCCGTACCCGATTCCGGCAGGAAGCTGGCCGGACCTGATGTCCCCGGTGGTCTCGTTCCACGCGATGACGGCCTTAGCCCTCGCACCTCCCGCCGAAGAGCCCACCTTGATGATTTCCTCAAGGGAATCGGTTCCGAGAACCACATGCATGCCTTTTCTCGCCTGCAGGACTTTTGTAGCGAGTTCGACAAGCCGGTCAATCTCGATCTGTTGGCTTTCCCTCGGGTCCGGGCCGCGCGCAGGGACATATTCAAGCGCGCCCATGCCTCTGCTACCCGTGTAGCACAAACGCTCGACGGGATTGAACGACTGAGGGCTTCTTCCCTGATGCGCGAGCCATGCGTCTATGACGGCATTGCCGAATTTGTCGGGCAGGCTGTCGGCGAGCAATCCCGGCAGTCCGTGAAAGGACTCCGCCCGCAACTGAGGGAACTCGTATCTCCGGGCGGAAAGCGGCATGACAATCGGCGAGACCTCAATGCGCGAAGTCCTGAACGCCGGATCGTATTCGAAAATTCCGATCTTCCGCCTCTCGTCAAATACGACGGAACCAATGATTGTGCCCCAGAGCACCACATACGCCGACGTCATGTTTCATCCCCCCATTTCCATGCGGTAGTCCTGCCACTGGCCCTGCGGACACGTTCGCGCTGCTTTCCCATTTTCATGATCTCGTTCGGGCTGATTTCCAGTGGAGGAATCGCCGTATCCAGATTCTGAAGCACATCCAGGGCCCTCATGACCTTGAGCACGGTGGAAAATGCCACGTCTTTCCCGGCTTCGAGGTTCTTGACCGTCCTCAGGGCGATTCCGGTCGCAGTTGCCAAGTCTGCCTGCGTCTTCCACGAGGCGATCCTCAGCCTTTTCAGACGTTCTCCCAGTTCCTGCAGGACCTCCGTATCCGACGATTCCGAGATAATGCGCATGTCCACCCTCCGATACGAGTATATCACAACAAAAAACAAAGTGCAAAGTTTTACCCTTAGTAGTTGTTTTTCACATATTAAAGGTACTTTATTGCACTTTGTATCCCACAAAGACACTCCAGGAAGTTGCCGCAGATTCCACGCCCTCTCTCCGCTATAAGAACAAGTGGAACATCCCGTGCGATACACCAACCTGCCAGAGAAACCAGAAAAGCGCTCCTCAGATATTTACGGAAGAAGGAACACAAAAAAGGGAATGCTGCGCTTTTGCAGAACAACATTCCCTCCGATATCCAAAACTTCTCTCGCATCACAAAGACGGCAGGAGCTTCTTACGGATACGGTCCCGCTCATCCGGAGGAATATCCAACGCATCCATCGCCTGTTCTGTCGACAGGTGGAGCCGTTTGACAAGGCTTCGGATGTTTTCCCGCAAGGTTGTCCCCTTGCCTTCTTGAATTCCTTGTTGGCGTACTTCCTTCCACAAGGAGCGGCCTGCACCCTCGAACATGCCCGTATCCTCCTCGCTCTGGGGCGGAAGCAAGGCGTTCAGCCACACCCCCAGCAGGTCCGCCACCGTCTTCGATTGTACATGCTTCTGGACCGGGACGCAAACGGCCACCACCTTCAGCCCCTCCAACCTGCCTTTCCACCTGGTGCCGCTCTCGTCCAGGCCGGTGAGCTGCCTTGCGGCCATGCTCCACTCGACCACGCGCCCCTGGTCCTTCTCCGCCGGCCTGAGGAAGATCCAGACCGACACCACCTCCGCGAGGTCCCCGTACTGGTCGTCCGTGAAGACGTCCTCCTTCTGCTCGCTGACCAGCCGGCAGGTGTAGTAGAGCATCCTCCGCTTCACTGCCTCGTACGAGCGCACCTCGTTCTGTCCCTCGATGTTGAGCAGGACGCCGATCCGCTTGTCCTTG
>JAQYHB010000025.1 GCA_028722305.1 Spirochaetales bacterium | reverse complement strand
CCTCCACCATCCTCAGGATTGAAGAAGTTGCCCACCGACACCGGGTTGTACACCGTCTCGCATCCCGGCGCGAACCGGTAGCCGTCGTACATCTCCCTCACCTTCCCTAGGTACGCCTCGCGGCCCATCCCCGTGTCCTTGGTTCCTTGCCCGATATAGCCGGCAAAGTTCCCTTCCAGCTCCTTCTGCGTGTAGCCCAGCATCGTCGCGTATGCAGGCGACAGGCTCAGGTCGTTCAGGTTGTTCAGCCCGGAGAACACCCCCATCTTCGCGTACTTCGTCACTCCCGTCATGAACACGAAACGGAGCAACCCCCCTTCGCCTTGATCACCTGGTAGAAGCCCCTCAGCGTGTCCCGCAGTTCCCCAACGTTCTCCGCCAGCGCGTTGTCCGACACCACCTTGTCGTACTCGTCGACCAGGATGACGGCCTTGCCTTGGACGGAAATCCTCTCCACAAGCTCGGTAAACCGCACGTCCGCCTTCTTCCGGCCTTCAAGCCGGAGACGATACGGCCTCGCGATGGAGTCGAGGCGCTCGCAGAGCCATGTGTTGAGATCCTCGGCTGTCTTTTCCGAACAGTTCGAGAAGTCGATGTGGATAATCGGGTACTTCTTCCAGTCGTAGTCCGTCTGGTCGATGGCGAGGCCTTTGAACAGTTCACGCTTTCCTTGGAAGATCGCCTCCAAGGTGGAGACCGTCAGTGACTTCCCGAAACGGCGGGGACGGGAAAGAAAGTACATCTTCCCCGATATGGCAATCAGTTTCGCGATGTAACCTGTCTTGTCCACATAGATGCACCCGCTCTCCCTGAGATTCGAGAACGAGCTGTTTTCCGTCATGATGGGAAGAAGTTGCTTGCTCATGGCTCAAGGATACCACAGCCATCTACAAATGGCAAAAGAGCGGTAGGAACGTTTCATCATGGAACCAACGGAAATTCCAATGTCGAATGTTTTCTTGACAGTCGTTTTCCTATACAATCTTGTTTGGATACGATGGCTTTTGGAGGAATCACTATGAAAAAACGTATGGTACTTACCGCCATGCTGGCTGCCTTGTGTGCCTCCCTGTTCGCCCAGGGAGCATCCGAGAAGGCCGCTACAGGCAAGACGACTGATGCCAATGCGCCGACCAAGATTGTGCTTTGGTATCCCGCAACCCAGACCGAGGTCGGACCGACTCCCAACGACTGGGTAGGCTACCAGGTCATCAAGGACAAGTTCAACATCGACCTTGAGGCTCAGACCCTTCCCTCGGGTACCGAAGACCAGGACATGAAGATCCAGGCAGCGGCGGCTGCCGACGACCTTCCTGATTTCTTCTCGGTCAGCCGTGACGTGTGGGTGCACTTGGTGGATATCGGGGTGATTGCCGATGTCTCGTCCCTGTATGCGAAGATGCCGGAGCGCACCAAGATCATGTTCGATCAGGAAGCGATCAACTACACGTCGATTGGCGGCAAGAGCTACGGTTTCGCCACTCCGAGCGGCATTATCCGTAACGAGGGTCTCGCCATCCGTCAGGACTGGCTGGACAAGCTTGGCCTTCAGGCTCCCAAGACGTTGGACGAGTGGGTGGAGGTGATGAAGGCATTCACCTTCAACGATCCGGATGGCAATGGCAAGAAGGATACCTATGGGTTTGGAGCCTTTGTCGAGATCCATCCCCATGAGTATTATCCTGGCCGCCGCTTCGAGCCCTTGATGGGAGCCTTCGGCGTGGAGGGTACCTGGAACATGACCAGGGAGAACTTCGGTTTGAACATCCATAAGCCCGAGTTCTACGACTTCATGGTCTTCCTGAAGAAGCAGGTGATCGACCAGGGGCTGATCGACCCAAACTGGATGGCCTACAAGAAGGATGACTTCCGTGGTGCCTGGAAACAGGGCAAGTTCGGATGTTTCCGCGAGCAGAACGCGGCTCTGACCGCCATGAACAACTATGCTCCGTTCGATGCCAACTTCCCTGACGGTTCCTTTGCCATCATCGATGGACCGACCGGACCGACGGGAAAGAGCTCGATTGGTCCCTCGATCCGCAGCCTCCGCATCTGGGCCATCAGCCAGAGGGCCATGGACCAGGGCAAGGGCGACAAGATCGCAGAGATGTTCAACTGGATGAGCTATGGCGAGGGGTATCGCCTGGTAGGCTGGGGCCGTGAGGGTGTCGAATACGAGATGAAGGATGGAATTCCTGTCTCCATGCCTGGCGACCAGGGCTTCGAGGGTCCGGTCGGACAGACCTACACGCAGATGCGCAACATGGCCTACAACTACGCGAGCGACGACGAGCTCAAATCGATCTTCCCGACCTATGTGACCGCTGTCAGCCACAAGACGATGAGCGCGCTGGATACCCTGCGCGAAATGCAGAGCCACCCGTGGACCGACGCGACGGGTGAGGACTCCATGCCGGTGCCTTCCACCGACTTGAAGACCTTCTACGAGCAGGGGCTAGCCGAGTTCCTGACGGGAAAGCGCGAGCTGACCAAGTCGAACTGGGATGCCTTCATCAAGCAGCTGGACCAGATTGGCGCCACTGCCTGGGAAGAGGCTGGCCGCGTCTACGCCGAGCAGAACAACCTGCTGAAGTAAGCAGTACTGTCCAGACAGCGATCGGGCCGGAGGGAGAACTCCCGGCCCGATTCTGTTTCCTTGTCTACAGAGTGAAGAGCATGTCGTCGTAGCTGGGATAGGGCCAGACCTTCTTGTCGGTCAGGTTCTCCATCTCATCCACCGTACCCCTCAGTCCTTCCATCTGTCCTCTCACGTCATCCCGATAGGCCTTGGCTTTTTCCAGCATGTCGTCGACCGCCTGTGCCTTGGCGATGGCGATATGCAGGCTTTCGACCTGCTTGATCGCACGCTCCAGGGCGAGGGAAAGACGTTTCAGTTGCCTGCGCTGGGCGGTGGTGTCCAGCTCCATCTCCTCCTGGGCCTTCACCGACCCGGCAAGCTCCCTCAGATATCCGCTGACGGCGGGGATGATGGACTTGCTGACCATTTCGTTCATGACCGCGGCCTCGATGTTGACCTGCTTGCTGAAGGTGTCAAGGTAGATTCCTTCGCGGGAGACTACCTCCTCGCGGGAGAATACGCCTTGGCTCTCGAAGAGCCTGATGGCTTTTTCGGTCACCATCTCCGGCAGCGCGTCCACCGTGTCCTTGCGCTCGACCAAACCTCTGCGATGGGCCTCCTCGACCCATTCGGGGCCATAGCCGTTGCCATTGAAGACGATTCGCTTGTGGCCTTTGTAGAACTCCTTGATCAGGGCCCTGCACTCGGCTTCCTTGTTCTGCGCCTTCTCCAGCCGGCCGGCAGCCTCCTCGAGCACGCTGGCCATGGCGGTGTTCAGGTAGATGTTCGGACCGGACATGGACTGGCTGGAGCCGACCATGCGGAACTCGAACTTGTTGCCGGTGAACGCCATGGGACTGGTACGATTGCGGTCGGTCAGGTCCAGGGGCAGCTGTGGCAGCGGGCTGACGCCGATGGCTACCTTCGTCCCTCCGGGGGACTGGTAGACCTTGCCATCCGCAAAGGCGTCCAGGATGCCGGTCAGTTGCTCGCCGAGGAAGATCGAGATGATTGCTGGGGGAGCTTCGGCTCCGCCGAGACGGAAGTCATTGCCTGCCGTGGCGGCGCCACAGCGGATGAGGGGGGCGTACTCGTCCAGCGCCTTGAGAAAGGCGGTGAGGAAGAGCAGGAACTGCAGGTTTTCCTGGGCGTCATGGCCCGGGGAGAGCAGGTTGGTCCCGTCATCGGTGGAAAGGGACCAGTTGTCATGCTTGCCGCTTCCGTTGACTCCGCTGAAGGGCTTTTCGTGGAGCAACGCGACCATGCCGTGCCTCCATGCGACGCTCTGCAGGATCTCCATCAACAGCTGGTTGTGGTCGGTGGCCAGGTTGGCCGCGTCGTAGACGACAGCCACCTCGAACTGGTTCGGGGCCGCCTCCAGATGCTGGGTCTTGCTGGAAATGCCGAGTTTCCACAGCTCGTAGTTCAGCTCGGCCATGAAATTGCTGACCTTGTCGTTGATTTGTCCGTAGTAGTGGTCGTCCAGCTCCTGACCCTTGGCCGCGAAGGTACCGAGGACGGTCCTTCCGGCAAGGCGCAGGTCGGGCCTTTGCTTGTACAGCTCCTTGTCGACCAAAAAGTATTCCTGTTCGGGGCCGATGTTGACGATGACGCGCTTCGCCTTGTTTCCCAGGGCATGGAGCACCCGGAGGGTCTGTTTTTCCAGCGCGGCAGTGCTCCTGAGCAGCGGTACCTTCTTGTCCAGGGCCTCGCCGGTGTAGGAGAAGAATGCGGTTGGGATGTACAGGATTTTCTCGCCGCCGATTTCTTTGATGAAGGCGGGGGATGAGGTGTCCCATGCCGTGTAGCCGCGGGCTTCGAAGGTCGTTCGCAATCCACCGGTGGGAAGGCTCGAGGCGTCACCCTCTCCCTGGATCAGCTCTTTGCCGGAGAACTCGAGCAGGACCTTCCCGCTCTTGGTGGGGGAGATGAAGCTGTTGTGCTTCTCCGCCGTCAGCCCGGTCAGCGGCTGGAACCAGTGGCAGTAGTGGGTGGCTCCCTTTTTCAGGGCCCACTCCTTCATGGCCGCCGCGACCTGGTCCGCCAGGGAGAGGGCAAGCGGTTTCTGTCCCCGCTGGACCTGCTTCAGCTCCTTGATGGTGGAATCGGAAAGGTATTTCGCCATCTCCGTCTCGGTAAAGCAATTCGAACCATAGATGTCCGATACCGGCGTCTTGGTGTAATCCATGGAAAACATAGGCACTCCTCCGATGGTATGGGAGAACTCTATCCTGTTGGCATCGCAGTTGCAAGCAATGTCCTGGAGAGGAGAAGAGATTCTATGGATAACCGTATCTTGGGCTGTATGGTGGTGTCCTTGGGAAAAAAGGTGGGACACGGATGCCCGGTTTGCCGTGGTTCCCCGATCAGAGAAGAACCAACTGGCCGACAAGTGGAAAAGCCCTTCCCGGAAGAGGGTTTCCATCAAGGACTGTCGAGGCTGGATTTATGACATAAAAATGCGGAATCCGCAAAAATATGTCGTTTGCCATCGGCTTGATGGATGCGACCCGTAGGGTATTTTTTGGTATACTTGCGCGAGGAGTGTGTCTATGGCAAAGATGTTGCTGTTGAATGGAAGCCCCAACCAGAAGGGGTGCATCGAGGCCGCGTTGGAAGAGGTGGCATCGGAACTGCGGAAATGTGGTTGTGAAAGCGAGATCGTGCAGGTCGGGATCGCCCAGCCAAAGGGCTGTTACGGTTGCGGCTATTGTGCCACGCATGGCGAGTGCGTGACCAAGGATCTGGTCAACGAGGTGGGCAAGCGGTTGGACGAGTTCGATGGCGTCATTGCCGGCAGCCCGGTCTTCTATTCGGGTGCGTCCGGCCAGATCTGCGCGTTCCTGGACAGGCTCTTCTACGCTTTTGGACAGAAACTGGAGGGCAAGGTGGGAGCTGCGGTCGTTTCCTGCCGGAGGGGAGGCGCGACCGCCACCTTCCAACGGATCAACCAGTATTACCTGATGAGCAACATGCTGGTTGTGGGATCGCAGTATTGGAACATGGTCCACGGCTATACCGCGGAAGACGCGAGAAAGGATCTGGAAGGCATGCAGACCATGCGCACCTTGGCCCGCAATATCGCGTGGGTGGTCGGTTCCATCGAGAAAGCAGGCCTTCCCAAGCCGGTACGCGAGAAGCACGTGTGGACCGACTTCGGGCAGTATTGATTAGGAAAGAGGGCTGACGCTTCCCTCGTCGGGAGCGAAGCTCGAATTATCGTCAACCCGCAGCCGGACGGTGCCTGGTCCGAGGAGCATCCCGGTCCAGGTGCTGCCGTCCTGCAAGGTAAGCTCCAGGGTGGAACCCGCGCCGACCTCGATCGAGCCTTCGAGCTGTCCCGCGGTAACCGTCATGGAGACTGATGCCTGCGTGTTCTCTCCCCCGATGGCGATGAGATGCCCGCTGGCGGGGGTTATCTGTATCTTTTCAAGCGTGATGACGGCGTTTGCGTCCGGTACGGAGAATATCGTTCCGCTTGCCGCCTCTATTGTCCCTCCAGTGACGCGTAAGGTGGCGGTGCCATTCCCCGTTCCACGGGTGATGGACAAGGCGCCTTGGCCGCAGGAAATCCTCGTCTCCCGTAGCGTTGCCAAGCCCGGCCCGGTGATTTCCAGCGCCTGGGATGTCTCGGCGGAAAGAGAGGAGCGGGAAAGCATGAGCGTTCCCCGGACTATGGCGGCGGGGGAGTGTTCTCCTTTGGTGGATACCTGCAGATTGTCTGCCCGGATAGTCGCCCCATCGGAGACCAAGGCCGCGCTTTCGTTCCCGGTGGTGTCGATTCTCGTATCGCTGAGAATGGCTTCGCTGTGTTCTCCGCTGACAACCAAGGCGCTTGAACCCTCTCCCGCGCTGGTGACGGTAGCTCCGGAAAGCACCACCTTGGCATCGCTGACGGTGAGCGCCCGCTCGTCGGCTTTCGAGGATGCGTAGAAGCCTCCCGCCTGGCTGGTGTCGGCATCCAGGACATTGGCGCTGGCGCCAAGGGGCCTTCTTTCCCCCCGCTCCGTGGACAAGGCTGAGGAGGGCAGGGAAGACCCCGGCTGGTCATTGGCGGTCTTCGTGGTGGTGCAACCGGCCAGCAGGATAAGGGAAAGACAGATGGGAACGGCCTGTTTCATGCCCATATCATAGGAATAAAACGCCTTCAGGGAACAAAAGCCCATAAAAATTCACCATTGACTTTTGGGGACTGTAGGGTGTACACATGAGAACAACAAACTGAAGAGCCGTCCTATCACCGGATAGGGCAGAAAGGGCGTTCATGACGCTGCCGTAGGTACGGCGCATCGGGTGACTGATGCGTTATAAGGCAGGGTCATGGACGCCTTTTGCATAAGGAGCGATGAGCATGAAGATTGCGCCGTTCAAGGTGGAGATGTGGATGAACGCGTGGGAGACTGGGGCGCGGTACAATATCGCGGAGACCTGTGTCGACTCGGTCTCTCTGGACGAGCTGTTCGCTCTCTCGGGCGAGGACAAGCAGGCGTTTCTGGACAAGCTCTGCGCCAGGCGGCTGACCTATGGGTTCATCGAGGGCAACCCCGCATTCAAGGAAGGGGTCTGCAAGCTGTACAGGACCCTCACACCGGCCGATGTCGTGCCGACCCATGGGGCGAGCGGCGCCAACCACCACCTGTTCTACACGCTGGTGGAGCCAGGGGACGAGGTGGTTACCTTTACTCCCACCTACCAGCAGCTCTACTCGATTCCGGAGAGCTATGGGGCCAAGGTGACCACCATCGCCCTTAAGGAGCAGAACGGCTACCAGCCAGACCTTGACGAGCTCAAGAAGGTCGTCACCCCGAAGACAAAACTGATTTGCCTGAACAACCCGAACAACCCTACCGGAGCGCTGATGGACGAAGGGACGCTGGTGGAAATCATCAAGATTGCCCGTTCGGTCGGCGCCTGGGTCCTCGCCGACGAGGTCTACCGCCATCTCACCCAGCATGACATTTCTTGTCCGTCGGTCGTCGACCTGTACGAGAAGGGGATTTCCGTCAGCAGCATGTCCAAGGTGTTCAGCCTGGCTGGAATCCGCCTTGGCTGGATCGCCACCCGGAACACGAAGCTGGCAACCGACCTGCTGAGCCACCGGGACTACAATCTGGTCTCCTGCGGCATGATCGACGAGGAGATTGCCGCCATGGCGCTCCGGCACAGCGATAAACTGCTCGCCCGCAACCGTCAGATTGTCCGCACCAACCTCGAAATCCTTGACGCGTGGGTCAGCGGAGAGAGCCACGTCCACTACGTGAAGCCACAGGCAGGGACGACAGCCCTGATTTCCTATGATTTGGATGTGCCTTCCTACGAGTTGTGCGAGGAGATGTACCGGAGAAATGGCGTTTTCGTCACCCCCGGCGACTGCTTCGAGCTTCCGCATTGCTTCCGTATCGGCTATGCCAGCGACACGGAGGTGTTACGGCAGGGATTGGAGGCGATGACTGCGTATTTTGGTTGGAAATCAAAGGAGTTGGGCTTATGAGCATGGTGCGTGTATTGAATAAGCGGCAGGTATCGGAATTGGTTTCGATGCCGATGGCCATCGATGCGGTGGAAAAAGCCTACCGCATGAAGGGCGAGCAGCAGGGAGAACTCTGGCCGATGGTGTTCCATGTCTTCGGACCGGACCACCGTGGAGATCTTGATATCAAAAGCGGGAACCTTCCTGACCGGTACGGGTTGAAAGTGGTTTCCTGGTTCGGGGACAACGAAAGGCGTGGCCTTCCCGCGCTGACGGGAACCGAGCTGCTTTTCGACATGGATGGCGGACAACCGGTGGCCCTGGTGGACGCTGGCCCGATTACCGACTACCGCACGGGAGCCAGCGCCGCGGTCGGGGCAAAGTATCTTGCCCCCGACAACCCCAGAGGACTGTGCATTGTCGGATGTGGTGCCTTGGCTCCCTATGTGGCTTCCGCTTTCGCGTTGCTCTTTCCTAATCTGGAGGAGATGACCATCGTCAATCCCCATCATCCCATCCATGCGGTCGAACGTCTGGACCAGATCAAGAGCTTCGCCGAACGGCTTGCAGGACGGTCGATTCCGCTTGTCGCCAGCGAGGACACCGAAGCCTCGGTGAGGACGAGCGATCTGGTGACCACGATTACCCCGGCAACACAGCCGGTAGTGAAGGCGGCTTGGCTGCACAAGGGGATGCATCTTTCCTGTATCGGCGCTGACATGGAGGGCAAGCAGGAAATCGAGAGCGACTGCGCGCGCGATGCCCTGCTGTTCTGCGATGATTGTTCCCAATCCCTCACGGTGGGTGAATTCGAGAAACCTTTCCACGAGGGAGCCCTGAAAAAGCTTGACGGAGAGATTGGCGCCGTGATCGCCGGCCGGGCGAAGGGAAGGCGGAGCGAGGATGACATCACCATCTTCGATGCCAGCGGCATCGCCCTGCTGGATCTGGCCATGGGTGAGGCGCTCGTCTCGGCGGCAGAAGAGCATGGCGTGGGTTCCCTGGTCGAATGGTAAGGAGGAAAGCATGAATACCAATCTGTGGGGAGGGCGCTTTGACAAGCCGATGGAGCACTATACCGCGGCCTACAACGCTTCGATTTTCTTTGACAATGTCCTGTTCGAATACTCGATCGACGCCAGCAAGGCCCACGCGGCCATGCTGGAGAAGCAGAAGATCATCACCTCTGGCGAACTGTCCGAAATCAACCGTGGGCTGGAAATCGTCCGGAAAAAGCTGGAGAAGGGGGAAATCGCCTTCGACGTCATGGATGAGGACATCATGATGACGGTCGAGAAGTACCTGACCGAGGAAATCGGCTCGGCAGGGAAGCGGCTTCACACGGCGAGAAGCCGCAACGACCAGAACGTGGTGGACGAGACGCTCTATCTCCGGCATATGGTCGACGAGACCAAGCGGCTATTGAAGGAGCTCTTGGTGGTGCTCGTGGATCTGGCGGAACAGGGCAAGGAAATCGCCATGCCCGGTTTTACCCATCTGCAGCATGCCCAGCCGATGACGGTGGGCTTCTACTACATGGCCCACTTCCAGGGATTGCGGCGGGACTATGAGCGCTTTTCCGAGCTCCGCAAGCGGGTCAACCAGAACCCGCTAGGGGCCTGTGCCATGGCGGGTACGACGCTTCCCATCGACCGCTGGTACACGACACGGCTCTTGGGCTTTGATGCCCCGACCGAGAACGCGCTGGACACGGTGGGGAACCGCGACAGCTTCGCCGAGTTCTGTTTTGATGCCGCCTTGACCATGGTCCATCTCTCCGGTTTTGCCGAGGAGCTGATTGTCTTCAATTCCCAGGAGTTCCGCTTCATCGATATCGACGACAGCTTCTGCACCGGCAGCTCGATCATGCCACAGAAGAAGAATCCCGATATCGCCGAGCTGGTCAGGGGAAAGAGCTCCCGGACAATCGGGAACCTGGTCTCGATCCTGACGATGCTCAAAGGGACCTTCCTGACCCTGAACAAGGACTACCAGGAGGACAAGGAGCGGCTCTTCGACTCGGTCGAGACGCTCCATACCACCCTGTATGTCTTCGCCCACATGTTGCGCGCGGTCCACTTCAAGCCCGAGGTGTTGCGCCAGCAGCTGGAGAAGGGCTTCATCACTGCTACCGATATCGCCGAGTATCTGGTCGGATGCGACGTTCCATTCCGTGACGCCCATCACTTGGTCGGCGAGCTGGTCAAGTACTGCGAGGCTCATGGCAAGGATTTCTCCCAGGTGACCAAAGAGGAACTGCGCGCTCTCGGGATCACCCAGCTGGACGACCTATCCTGCTTTACGGTTGACGCTTCGATTTGCAATCGCAGGAGTTGGGGCGGGGTCGCTCCCGAAGAGGTCGAACGCCAGATCCAGGTAGCAAGGGCCTTTGTCGGACAGGCGGAATAATCGGATTATCGGGCGGTCCCCTTGCATCCCGGCAACTATGCGGGGGATGCTTGACGCATATTAAATTGTATGCTATTTAATTTAGTGAAATTAAAAAATACCAGAAGGAAGGAATAGAATGGCTGGAATGTACGATTTGCATGTGACAGATAGGGCGGGAAAGGATGTTGCGCTTTCCGATTACCGGGGGAAGGTGCTTCTGATTGTCAACACGGCTACCGGCTGCGGTTTCACTCCCCAGTACGAGGCTCTGGAGAAACTGTATGAGGAATGCAAGGAAAAAGGCTTCGAGATTCTGGATTTCCCCTGCAACCAGTTTGGCGGCCAGGCTCCTGGCAGCGCTGATGAGATCCACCAGTTCTGCACGCTGAAGTACAACGCGAGCTTTCCCCAGTTCAAGAAGGTCGAGGTCAACGGTGAGGGTGCCGACCCGCTCTTCTCCTATCTGAAGGAGCAACAAGGGTTCAAGGGCTTTGACGGTAGCGACAAGAAGACGGTCGCATTCATGAACGAGTTTGTCGCCAAGCAACATCCCGACTATCAGGCGACCAGCGATATCAAGTGGAACTTCACCAAGTTCCTGGTAGACCGTCAGGGCAACGTGGTGGCCCGCTTCGAGCCTACCCACGACATGTCCGACGTCCGTTTGCAGGTCCTTTCCCTGTTGGGCTGACCATCCTGGTCTCCCGGTTGTGGAAAGCGGTTTGGTGCGATATTGTGAGAACGGGGCATGGGTGTCCCGTGATGAAGGAGAAACGCTATGGAAATCATTGAGTTGAACAGTCAGAACTTTGCGAAGGAGGTGGAGCAGGCGTCCCAGCCGGTGCTGGTGGATTTCTGGGCTCCGTGGTGCGGTCCCTGCAAGATGCTGAGCCCGCTCGTCGACCAGATCGCCCAAGAGCATGACGAGATCAAGGTCTGCAAGGTCAATGTCGACGAAGAGGGTGATCTTGCCGCCCGTTTCGGGGTCAGCTCGATTCCAACCCTGCTGGTCTTCAAGAACGGCGAGTGCGTCAACCAGTCCGTCGGCTTCATCCCGAAGGACCGCGTCCTCGCTCTGGTGCAGGGCTGAGCCATGGCTGACATCGTCATCATCGGAGCCGGTACTGCGGGACTGACCGCCGCCATCTACGCCCGGCGGGCGGGCAAGAGCGTGACGGTTCTCGAGGCTGCCACCTATGGCGGGCAGATCATCAACACCCCCGATATCGAGAACTACCCAGGTATCAAGCGCATATCAGGCTTCGATTTCGCCACCAGCCTGTATGACCAGGCGACCAGCCTGGGAGCCGAGGTGCTGTTCGAGAAGGCGGTCTCGATCGAGGATCGCGATGGAGGCAAGGTGGTGCGTACCACGGTAGGGGAGCATCCCTGCAAGGCCGTCATCATCGCCACCGGAGCGAAGAACCGTCCGCTCGGGCTGGAGAAAGAGGCTAGGCTGGTCGGCCACGGTGTCTCCTACTGCGCCACCTGTGACGGCATGTTCTTCAAGGGCAAGGATGTGGCGGTCAACGGCGGGGGCAACACGGCAGTGGAGGACGCCCTCTACCTTGCCGGCCTTTGCCGGAAGGTCTATGTGATCCATCGCCGCGACCAGTTCCGCGCTGACGCGAGCGATGTCGCAAAGCTCAAGGCCAAGGAGAACGTCGAACTGGTGTTGGACAGCACGGTCACCGACCTGGTTGGCGAGAAGAGCCTGGACGCGGTCGAGGTGACCGACAAGACAAGTGGGCAAAAGCGTGAGATTCCGGTCTCCGCCCTGTTTGTCGCCATCGGCCAAGTTCCTGACAACACGGCTTTCGCCAATGAGGTGGAGCTGGACGAGAAAGGTTATGTCCGTGCGGGCGAGGATTGCCTGACGCGTAGCCAGGGGGTGTTCGTCGCAGGCGACTGCCGGACGAAAACGTTGCGTCAGCTGACCACCGCAGCCAGCGATGGGGCGATTGCGGCGAGCGCCGCCTGCGCCTTTATTGGCTGAAGTGCCCTGTGTTCCGTGGGTTGCAAGCGGATGGAAGCGATTCCATCCGCTTGTCTTGTTTTTTGAGCCAGTCTACACTTCGAAAGGACTCTCCAGAGGAGAAAACACATGAGAAAAACAAAGATTATCTGTACCATCGGTCCTGCCAGTTCGTCGGAAGAGGTGTTGAAGAAGATGGTCGAAGCGGGCATGAACGTGGCCCGACTGAACTTCTCGCACGGAGACCACGCGGAGCATCTGGAGAAAATCCGGACCATCAAGAAGGTACGTGACGAGTTGCACCAGCCGATTGCCATCATGCTGGATACCAAGGGTCCCGAGTACCGCACCGGAACCTTCAGGAACCATAGCGTCACCGTCCGGGAGGGGGATGCGTTCACCTTCACCGCCGACGAATGCGAGGGGGACGAGACACATTGCTCGGTCAGCTACAAGCCTTTCGCCAAGGGTTTGAAGAAGGGTGACCGGATTCTGGTCGCCAATGGACAGCTGGTCTTCGCGGTCGACCATATCGAGGGCGACAGCGCCGTCTGCACGGTGCTTTTCGGGGGAGTGATGGGCGACCACAAGAGCATGAATTTCCCCGGCGTGGTACTGCAGAAGGATTTCCTCAGCGAGCAGGACAAGAGCGACCTGCTTTTCGGCATCGAGAACGACATCGACTTCGTCGCCGCATCGTTCGTCTCGAACGGCGAGGACGCCAGACAGATGCGGTCTTTCCTGGACGAGCACGGGGGTGGTGATATCGACATTATCGCCAAGATCGAGAACGCTTCAGGCGTCGGGCATATCGAGGATATCTGCAAGGTGGTCGACGGAATCATGGTAGCCCGTGGCGACCTTGGTGTGGAGATTCCCTACAACGAGGTGCCGGTCATCCAGAAGAAGATTGTCGACCAGTGCCGCCTGATCGGCAAGAGGGTCGTCGTCGCCACCGAGATGCTGGAGTCGATGATCGAGCATGTCCGCCCGACCCGGGCGGAAGTGAGCGATGTCGCGAACGCCGTCTACGATGGTGCCAGCGCCATCATGCTCAGTGGCGAGACTGCGGCCGGAAAGTTTCCGGTCGAAGCGGTGAAGACGATGAGCGAGATCGCCGAGTACACGGAGGAACACCTGAATTTCGTCGACCGCTTCCTCCATAGGCCGTACCAGACCCACACCGACCTTGACGCGGTCAGCCACGCTGCCTGCATGCTTGCCTTCGACCTGAAGGCAAGCTGTATCGCCGTCAACTCGGTCAGCGGCCTGACGGCGCGCATGGTCAGCCGTTTCCGCCCGCCGATGCAGATCATCGGCATCACCACGACTCCACGCGCCTACCGCAAGCTGGCGCTCAGCTGGGGCGTGCTTCCCCTGCTGTGCCACAGCTACGACTCCATCGACGTGGTCTTCTTTCACGCCATGCAGGAGGCGGGCCGCATCCTGCACCTGAAGGATGGGGACAAGGTGGTCCTGACCGGAGGACGTATCGGAGCGGGGCAGGGACGCAGCAACATGATCAAGGTCGATTCCTACCACCCGGACCAGTTGCCGAGATAGGCGCCCATGAAACGAATGCGAGGGAAGGCGACCGCCTTCCCTCGTTTGTTTTGGAGTGTATCCCTTTCACATCAGCGGAGCGAACATCCTCAGCACCAGTTGCCCGAAACGCAGGCCAGCATTGCGGCCTGAGGCGTAGAGCTGGGTCACCTCGCGGCTCTGTCCCTGCACTTGGGCCAGGTCGTCCCGGATTTCGGTGACCGCCTTGCAGTTGTAGAAGAAACACCCATCCTCAAAGTGGTGGAACAAGGAGCGGTAATCCAGATTGATGGTTCCGCAGGTCGCCATCAGGTTGTCCGCCACGCACATCTTCGCGTGGCAGAATCCCGGGGTGTACTCGTAGATCCGCACGCCGTTGCGCGCGAGGGCGTGGTAATAGGAGCGGGTCACGCCGTAGACAATCCTCTTGTCGGGAATGCCCGGGGTGACGACTCTCACGTCGACTCCGCGTTTGGCCGCCAGACCCATGGAGTGGATCATCTCGTCGGTCAGGATCAGATAGGGAGTGATGAACCAGACATAATCACGGGCCTGGTTGATGATGGAAATGTATACATTCTCTCCCACCAGCTCGCCATCCACCGGGCTGTCGGCATAGGGCTGGATGAAGGTTCCCTGTTCCTTTGCCTGGTAACAGGACTCGTGGATGTAGTGCTCGATATGCTCGACGTCGTTTTCCTCGTGCTTCACCGCGTTCCACATTTCCAGGAAGATTGCCGTCAACGAGCAGACACCGTCTCCCTCTAGCCTGACTCCTGTATCCTTCCAGTGGCCGTATGGGTGGGTGATGTTGAAATACTCGTTGGCGATATTGTACCCGCCGGTATAGCCAACCTCTCCGTCGATGACGGTGATCTTGCGATGGTCGCGGTTGTTGAGAAACAGGTTCACCACGGGGATGACCGGGTTGAAGACCCGGCAACGGATGCCAAGGGCTCGCAGATGGGCGATGAAGTTGACCGTGATGAAGCCGATCGAGCCGATGTCGTCATAGATCACCCTGACCTCGACTCCCTCCTTGGCCTTCTCGGCCAGGATTCTCTCGATGCGGAGCCAGGGTTCGGTGTGTTCGATGGCGTGGTATTCCAAAAAGATGAAACGTTTGGCCTTCCTCAAATCGTCCAGTTGCGCCTCGAGCCCCTTGGCTGCATCGTCATAGTAGGAGATGTCGGTATTGGTGAAGAGCGGAAAGCCCGCTTTGGAGGAGAGGTAGTTGCTGATGGTGGCGGCTTGGGGGTATGACTCTCTGGCCTCTCTGAGCGATGCCCGGTCATCAGGCCTCAGAAGCCTGAGCTGCTTGTCGATTGCCTGATAGCGGCGCGCCATGCGCTTTGTCGAGCCCGATAGTCCTACCATCAGGTAGAGCGTGGTACCGGCCACGGGGAACATCAGGATCAGGACAATCCAGGGTGTCTTCATCGAGCTGGTCTTGTACTGGCTGTAGATGCCCAGGACGAGCAAAAGGGCAAGGATACGGGTCGTATAGGAGATCCACTCTGCGTGCTCGTTGACACGGGTGACAATCAGGACGATGCTGGCGACTTCGAAGATGATTGCCAGCCCGGTAAAGACTAGGCGTCCCACGCCGTTTTTTACGAACTGCTTGTTTTCTAATGTTTTGAATCCCACGCGTTTCATACTAGGACCAGCTTATCCCAATCAAACGGAGTCCACAAGGTTCGTGTCCGTGTTCCCCCATGGGAACAAAAAAGGTTCAAATCAGAATTTTGGGGGATAGCCGCTTGGGCGAGTGCTTGCGGGAACTCAGAGCCCTGACAGGTTTGATGCAAGAACCGGAGAACGGGCGTTCTTTGCCACAAGGGCATGGCTGTGGTATGCTTGAGCCATGAGCAAGCAGCTTCTTCCCATCATGACCGAAAACAGCTCCTTCTCCAACCTGAGGGAGAGCGGGTGCCTGTATGTGGACAAAACCGCATATCTGGCAAAACTCGTTGCCGTTTCCGGGAGGATGTTTTTCCTCTCCCGGCCCCGCCGCTTCGGCAAGTCGTTGACCATCTCCACCTTGGAGGCGATCTTCCAAGGGAAGCGTGAACTGTTCAAGGGCCTTGCCATCGACAAGACGGACTACGACTGGAAGACGTACCCGGTCATCCACATCGATTTCGGTGACTGCCCTTCGTCCACGAAAGATGAGCTTGAAATCTGGCTTCGCAACGTCATTTTGGATTTCTGCGATACCTATGGGGTCCAGACAAGGGAACAAACGATTCCAGCCATCATGTTTTCCCAGTTCCTGTCGAGCCTCTCCCGACGAGGTAAAATCGTCATTCTGATTGACGAGTACGACAAGGTGCTGTCAGGCAACGCCTTCTCGGAGCATGCGGAGGAGCTAAGGGACACGCTCAGGGGCTTCTACCAGGTGCTCAAGGCGAAAAGCGACGTCCTCCGGTTCGTGTTCATGACGGGAGTGACGAAGTACGCGAAGATGGGGGTGTTCTCCGGCCTGAACAACCTGAACGACATCTCCCTCGATCCGGACTACGGGACGATGCTGGGGTATACCCAGGAGGAGCTGGAAGAAAACTTCGCCGGCTATATCGAACAGGGAATCAAGGACACGGGGATGGGCCGCGAGGCGTACCTAGGGAAGGTGAGGGAGATGTACGACGGCTACCGGTTCGCGCCGGGATGCGAGACGGTGTACAACCCTGTGTCGGTGGGCCTGTTCTTCTCGAATGGCCGCGGGCAGGATTTCAACGACTACTGGATTGATACAGGCAACTCGAAGCTGGTGATGGACATGGCGCAGTCGGTTGACCTTGACGTGACGGAGGATCTGAAGGATGGCATGGGCGCCGACGCGCTCAGCTCGTTCGACGTGGCGGAGCTGAGCCAGGCCAAAGGGGATATGGACAAGGTGCAGGCGTTCCTGTTGCAGACGGGGTACCTGACCATGGGCGGCTACGACGAAGAGCTTGGGGTGTACTACCTTCGCTTCCCGAACAAGGAAGTGCAGGAGGCCTACTACCGGAACCTTCTGACCCGGTGGTGCTCGAGGGAATCCGGGGTAGTAATCCGGAACCTGGTGGTCGCCCTGCGGAAGGGGGACACGCAGGGGTACATGCAGACGCTGACGGCAATCTTCGCGTCGGTGCCGTACCGAGCGGGGAAGAAGGAGCCGGACTTCGCGCAGGTGGTGGACGTGGTGATGCTGCTGTGCGGGAAGGCGGTGAAGGTC
>JAQYHB010000024.1 GCA_028722305.1 Spirochaetales bacterium | reverse complement strand
GAAACTCCTTTGCTGGTCTTGGTGCAATTGGTTGATCGCACCTCCATCTTCCGCAAAGGAGTTTCTTCTTTTCAACCTGTTCATCGCTAAAGCTACTTGGAACCTCCGGCCCAGCCGGAGGTTTTCGAGGAACAAAAAATCCTTCCACCTTGGCGTGTGGAAGGATTGGAGGTTTGTCGCGTTTTCAACCGTGGTACCGGGAAAGGAAGTCTGCCGTCTTGGGGCTTTTCGGATGCCTGAAGATCTCCTCAGGGGGGCCATCCTCCTCAATGCGGCCGTCGGCCATGAAGATGACCCGTTTGGAAACTTCCTCGGCGAAACGCATCTCGTGGGTGACCACCAGCATCGTCATGCCGCTTTCCGCAAGTTGCTGCATGACCTGGAGCACTTCCCCCACCATTTCCGGGTCAAGGGCGCTGGTCGGTTCATCGAAGAGCAGCACTGCAGGATCCATGGCGAGGGCGCGGGCGATGGCGACACGTTGCTTCTGGCCACCGGAAAGCTGGCGGGGTTTGGCGTTGATGTAGGCGCTCATGCCGACGTGTTCCAGATACTGGAGAGCCTTGGCTCTCGCGGTAGTCTTGTCGCGGTGCAGTACCTTGATCTGGCCAATCATGCAGTTCTCGATGACGCTCATGTTGTTGAACAGGTTGAAGGATTGGAACACCATGCCGACCTTCGTGCGGTATGCCGCCTCGTCAAGGTCGCTGTCCACCACATCCTTTCCCTCGAAGACAATCTGGCCGCTGGTCGGCTCCTCAAGCAGGTTGATGCAGCGCAGCAACGTGCTCTTGCCCGAACCAGAGGCGCCGATGATGGTCGTCACGTCTCCCTGGTTGACTTGAAAGTCGATATCGCGCAGGACCTCGTGGGAGCCGAAGGTTTTTGAGAGATGATGGATTTCCAGGATACTCATTACAGGTTCCTCCCGCTCTTGGCGTCATAGGTGGTCATACCGCTGGTGAACTCCAGGGTATCGGTCGAGGCCAGGTCGTAATCGGCCGGACCATCCATCTTCCGCTCCACCGCCCTGAGGATGCGCGAACAGGTGAAGGTCAGGATGAAATAGATGATCAGCGTCACCGTAGCCGCCTCGAAGTAGGTGTACAGGGCACCGGAAATGCTCTTGAAGGTGAAGAAGAGCTCGACGGTGCCGATGATGGAAAGGACGCAGGTATCCTTGATGTTGATGATCAGGTTGTTGCCAATCTGCGGCATGATGTTGCGCAGGGCCTGGGGTAGCACCACGTAGAGCATGGTCTGCAGATGGGTCATGCCGATGGCTTTCGCCCCCTCCTTCTGTCCCGGGTCGACGCTGAGGATACCGCCACGCACCGTCTCGGCCATGTAGGCGCCGGTGTTGACCGAAACAATCAGGATCGCAGCCTGCCACATGCCGAGGTTTACAGAGAAGAGCTGGGCGGCGCCGTAGTAGATGAATGCGGCCTGCAGCATCATCGGGGTCCCACGGAAGAACTCGACATAGGCGGCAAGCAGGGCTTTGACCCCCTTGAGGAAAGCCCGTTTGACGATGGAAGCGTGATGTTTCAGCTCGATGGTCTGGACGATACCGACGGCAAAGCCAATAACACAGCCAAGGGCCGTGCAGACCACGGCGATGACCATGGTCGTCCACGTCCCTTTGGCAAGAGAAGCAGCATACGTGTGGAAGATATAGACCACACGTTGCAGGAAATTCATGTCCGCGATCATGCGCTACACCTCAGTTGGATAGAGGCTGAACGCTGATTGCCTCATTCATCATGCGGTTGAAGTCGTCAACCGTCAGGTCCTTCAGCACGTTGTTGATGGCAGCGGTCAGCTCTGGGTTCTTCTTGGAGACGGAGACACCGATGTTGATGTCCTCCTGGCTGACCTGGTAGTCGTCACCGGTGCCGGTGAAGTCAAGAATCTTCATGTTCGGATAGGCGATCACGGCCGCCTGGGCGGTCGGCATATCGGTGCAGACGATATCGACCCTCTTGCTGTTCAGGGCGACCAGCATGGCGGGAGCGGACTCCTGGGCGGCAAGGATGTTGCCGTTCGGAATCTGGGGCAGGCACTTGTCATACCAGATGGTGCCGAGCTGGCTGGTGGCGGTAGCGCCGGCAAGGTCGGAAAGACCCTTCGCGGCGGCATATTTGCCATCCTTGTTGACCAGCGTCACCACGGAAGCATAGTAGTACGGCGTGGTGAAGTCGACCATCTGCAGGCGCTCGCTGGTGATGGACTGGCCGGCGATGACGCAGTCGACCGTGCCGGACTGGACAGCGGGAACCAGGGAATCCCAGTCAAGCTTGACGATGTGCAGTTCCCTGCCGAGCTTCCCGGCAATCAGCTTCGCCATCATGACGTCATATCCGTAGGCGTATTCGGTAGAACCATCGATGCGTACCGCCCCATTGGCGTCAGTCGTCTGCGTCCAGTTGTAGGGAGCGTATCCGCATTCCATGGCGACCTTCAAGGTCGGGGTGGCGCTCGCGACGCTCTGAGCCTTCTCAGCGTTACCGTTCGCGAATGCGAGGGAACCGGCAAGCATCGCAGCGAAAACCAAAGCAATCTTTTTCATAGGAACATCTCCTTGTGTAGTTCTGTTTGACGGAGATGTTGTACAACTAGAGTGGTTTTTAGTCAATATGTTATAAAATTATTTTTATTGTTATTATTATAACATTCAAACAATGTTTTGGGCTTTCCTCAACCAGGATTTGCCAGCAAGCCGGATGAGAAACAGAATTCCGCGGATGTTGAGCTCCACGCACATGGCGATCCAGACACCCACCAGACCGATATGCGGCGCGAGCAAGGCGGACAGCGGGATACGGACCAGCCACATGCTGACCAGGTTAAGCAGCGTGGGCCCGACGGTGTCCCCCGCCCCGCGCATCGCGCCGGTGATGATGATCGAGGCCCCAAACATCGGTTCGGCAAATGCCTCGATCCTTAGGACGCGTGCGCCTAGCGCGCGGATTTCCTCGTCGGGGGAAATCAACCCGATCATCTCGGGGGCGAACAGGAACATCAATGCCCCGGTGGCCACCATCAACAGCATGCCCAGGATGGTGGTCAACCAGGCAAGCCTGTGGGCCATCTCGGGCCGTTTGGCGCCCACGCACTGCCCTACGATGGTGGAGGATGCGTCCTGCACGCCATAGGCCGGCATATAGCAAACGCTTTCCGCTGTCACGGCAAAGGAGTTCGCCGCGAGCGCTGTGGCACCCAAGGGGCTGACAATCCTTGTGCTGACCACCTGGGCGCCGTTCTGCACCAAACGCTCGATCGCCACCGGAATGGAGATGCGGATGGCATGGAAGATCTGCCGGGGAACCCAATGGAGCTTCTCTCCCGGCCTGCTCTTCAACTCAGGGGTGACGCACAGCATCCAGAACAACAGCGGAATGGAGACGACGACATAGCTGAGAAGCGTCCCGAGGGCCGCGCCCGCCACACCGAGTCCCGCTCCTGGAAGCCAGAAGGAAAGCCCGGCAAGGGTAACAGTACGGGATGGGAAGATGCAGAACATGTTGAAACATACGTCGAAGAAGCAGAGCAACGTGTTCATCACCCCCGGGAAGCGCATGTGTCCGGTAGACTGGATCATGCCGGTGGCCACACCCGCAAGCTGCATCAGCGGGATGGAAAGGCAGACAATCTGGAAATACTGGACCGCGTATGGGACGATGGCTCCTTCCCCGCCAAGCGCGTATGGCAGAAAGGGACTGACAAGCAAACCGAAGGCCATCAGCGCCAGGCCGAAGCCCAAGGAAACCAGGATGCCCTGGCGGGCAAGGTTCCGCGCGGTTCTCTCGTCACGCGCTCCAATCTGTTGGGCGACCAGGACGATGAAACCGGTGGTGAAGGCGAACGAGAGTCCGCCAAGCAGCCAAGTGCTGGAGGCGACAAGCCCGATCGCCGCGCTTTCCAAAGGGCCGAGCCGGCCGACCATCGAGGCGTCGATGTACTGCATGAAAACCGATGAGAGCTGGGCGAGGATTGTCGGCCAGCTGAGCTTAAGGGTCATGCGCACCGCCTCGTGGCGGGAAAGCTGCCGTTTCTCCTGAAGGAATGCAAGGCTCATACCGTGGATGATTCAAATGATGGGCGATTAGGTCAAGAGGACTTGCCCGCGGTCCGGGAAACAGGTAGGGTGAAAACATGCGCAAATCCTATGTTGTCGACATGACCCGGGGACCTATCGCGAAGGAGTTGGTCCTCTTTTCGCTTCCCCTCCTGGCTGGCAATCTGTTCCAGCAATTCTACAACACCGTCGATTCCATCGTGGTGGGGAACTTCGTCGGCGCATATGCCCTTGGCGCGGTCACTTCCGTCGGACCGGTCACCAATACGCTCATCGGCTTCTTCATGGGGCTCGCGACGGGTTCCAGCGTGGTGATCAGCCAGTATTTTGGGGCGAAGGATGCCGGCCGTCTGCGAAGAAGCATCCACACCTCGATCATCATGACCCTGCTGTTGGCCGGAATCTTCATGTGCATCGGCTACTTCGCGACGCCGAGTCTCCTTTCCCTCATGCAGACCCCTGCCGAAGTGGTGCCCGAGGCGATTGTCTATCTGCGCATCTATTTCCTCGGCATTGCCAGCCTGATGCTGTACAACATGGGCAGCGGCATCCTCCGCGCGGTCGGAGACTCCCGCCATCCTCTTTACTACCTCATCCTCTCTTCCCTGCTGAACATCGTCCTCGACCTGGTCTTCGTCATTTGGTTCAAGCAGGGCGTCGCCGGCGCCGCGTACGCGACCATCATCAGCCAGTTCATCAGCGACTTGCTCATTTTCGGACAGCTTGCCGTCTGCAAGGAAAGCTATAGCGTTTCTCTTGCGGAAATGCATTTGGATCTCTCCATCCTGAGAAGGATCTTCTGGCTTGGCTTCCCTGCGGGGCTGCAGATGGCGCTCACCGCCTTCAGCAACATCTTCGTCCAGTCCTACATCAACGCCTTTGGTGCCGGGGCGACCAGCGGATGGGGCGCGTATGGCCGCATCGATTCCTTCATCCTGCTGCCCATGCAGGCCGTCGGGCTGGCCGTGACCACCTTCGTCGGCCAGAATGCAGGCTCCCACACGGTCGATCGCATCAAGCGGGGTATCCGGGACGCGCTTCTGATCGCCGCTGGCGTGACCATCCCCCTTTCGCTCCTGATGGTCTCCTTCGCGCCGCATATGGTACGGCTGTTCAACCAGGATGCGGCGGTCCTTTATTACGGCGCCCTCTTCTTGCGGCTCAACGAGCCCTTCGACGTCTTCTGCTGTTCCAACCAGATTTACGCCGGCGCGCTCCGCGGCACAGGCGACGCGAAGACACCGATGTGCATCATGCTCTTCTCTTTCGTCCTCTGCAGGCAGGTCTATCTGTTCCTGATCAGCCGTGTCGTCCATTCCATCTACCCCATCGCGCTCGGCTATCCCTTCGGATGGGCGATTTGCTCGCTGACCATGTTCCTGTACTTCAAGCACTCCCATTGGGAACGGAGACTTTCACACGAGGTCTATGCATGATTGTGCATTTTTATGCAACAATCCATTGAATCGTTGCATGAAAAAAACCTATGATGTCCTCATTATTGCTTTTTTCTGGAGGTTTCCGAGATGACGTTGGATACCATGCTGACTTTGCTTGCATTCACCATCTACCTGCTCGCCATGTTGTTCATTGGCTTCATCACCATGGGCAACAACAAATCCACCAAGGATTACTTTCTGGGGGGTCACAAGACCGGCCCCTGGCTTACAGCCCTCAGCGCCGAGGCCTCTGACATGAGCAGCTGGCTGCTGATGGGAGTGCCGGGTGTCGCCTATATGACCGGTTGCAAGGGCGAGGCTTTCTGGACGGTGCTCGGCCTTCTTGTAGGCACGTATCTGAACTGGAAGATTGTCGCCAAGCGGCTCCGCACCTACGCGATTCAGGCAGGGGACGCCATCACGATCCCGGAGTTCCTCTCGAACCGCGTCCATGACAAAAGCGGCCTGATCAAGGCCATCGGCTCGGTGATGATCATCCTTTTCTTCGTCATCTATACGGCGAGCGGATTCGTCGCCTGCGGCAAGCTGTTCCGTTCGGTCTTCGGCATGAGCTACTACACAGGCCTGGTGATCGGCATCCTGGTCATTGTCGGCTACACGCTCACCGGCGGCTACATGGCTGTGGTCACCACCGACTTCATCCAGGGCACGCTGATGTTCCTCGCGCTGGTAGTCACCATGGCCCTCGGCTTCCGGGAGGCGGGACCGCGCATCGCGCAAGTGGAGGAGATGCTGAATCCCTTCGTCAACGCCAGATACGACATCCTCTCCATCGTCAGCTTGATGGCATGGGGGCTGGGATACTTCGGCATGCCGCACATTCTGGTCCGGTTCATGGGAATCAAGAGCAATGAAGATCTTCCCACCGCCCGGCGCATCGCCATGGTATGGGTCACGGTCTCCATGGCCGTCGCCATGGCCATCGGCGTGCTCGCCCACGTGACACTGCCCTTCCAGTACGCAAGCCAGGCGGCGGCGGAGAATGCCTTCATCGACCAAGCGAAGGCCTTCTTCCCCACCTTCCTTGCCGGCGTCTTCCTGTGCGCGGTGCTCGCCTCCAGCATGAGCACGGCGGATAGCCAGCTGCTCGTCGCGAGCTCGGCCTTCGCCGAGGACATCTACAAGACGTTCATCCACAAGAACGCTTCGGAGAAAGAGGTGCTCGCCGTCAGCAGGATCGGAATCATCGCGATTACCGTCGTCGCCGTCTTCCTCGCCCTGGACCCCGAGTCGTCGGTCTTCTATATCGTCAGCTATGCGTGGGCGGGTTTCGGCGCCACCTTCGGTCCCTGCATCCTCGCCTCGATCTTCTGGAAGCGGACGACCAAACGCGGCATTGTCGCAGGCATGGTCGCCGGTGGTGTCACTATCATCCTGTGGCGCCAGCTTTCCGGCGGCCTGTTCGACCTGTATGAGCTGCTTCCCGGCTTCATCGTCGGTTCGCTCATGCTGGTGCTTTTCAGCCTGAGCGAGAAACCGGACGAACAGGTCCTGAAGGAATTCGAGAGATTCAAGGCTTCCCTGTAACCATATTTCTCCAAAAGAAAAACATGATGGGTTTCCATTCCACTCCGCAAATCAAATCCAGTTTTTGCGGAGTGGGTATTTTTTGGACACTTTGGCAAGTTTTGTCCATTTCCTTCCCATGAATCTATTGGTACACTTCACACGAAAAACTCATTCGAGGGAGAACTGACATATGGGCAAATTGAAGAATACCCTGACTGCTACCATCGCGCAAATGGGTATCAATTTCCTTGATAGCGACCCGGAAAGAAATATCGGCCGCATGCTTGGCTGGGCAGACAAGGTCGACCGGAGCGGCACCTATCGGAAACAGAGGGATTTCCTCCGCAAGATTGTCGATGACAAGGACAACAAGTGGCACAAGTACGTGCTCCAGCTGTGGGATGACACCGATCCAAAGGTCCGCAAGGCGCTGATGAGCAATTTCTTCGTCAACAGCGTCCTGATCGGCAGGGCGAACCAGAAAGAGATCTGCGCGGAAAAGGGAATCAACCTTCCCTGGACCTTGCTGATCGACCCGACCACCGCGTGCAACAAGCATTGTACCGGCTGCTGGGCGGCAGAGTATGGCCACGCGCTGAACCTGACCTACGACCAGCTTTCCTCCATTGTCAAGCAGGGCAAGGAGCTCGGCATCTATTTCTACCTGTTCACCGGGGGAGAGCCGATGGTCCGCAAGCACGACATCATCCGCCTCTGCAAAGAGAATCCCGACTGCGAGTTCCTCTCCTTCACCAATGGCTCTCTGGTCGACGAGGCTTTCTGCAAGGAGATGCTCGAGGTCGGCAACCTGACCCTGACCCTTTCCGTCGAGGGTTTCGCCAAGCAGAATGACAGTCGTCGCGGAGAAGGTTCGTTCGAAGAGGTCATGCACACCATGGAGCTTCTGCACCAGTACAAGCTGCTTTTCGGCGTTTCCGTCTGCTACACGAGCAAGAACACCGAGACGGTCACCAGCGACGACTTCCTGCGCATGCTGCAGGACAAGGGCTGCAAATACATCTGGTACTTCCACTACATGCCGGTCGGCAACGACGCATCCCCGGATCTGCTGCCCTCTCCCCAGCAGCGTGAGCTCATCTACCACAAGGTCCGCGAGATCCGCAGCCTCACCAGCAAAAGCGACATCACGATTTTCCCGCTGGATTTCCAGAACGACGGCGAGTACGTCGGTGGCTGTATCGCCGGCGCCCGCAACTACGCCCACATCAACGCCAACGGCGATGTGGAACCGTGCGTCTTCATCCACTACTCCGGCGCCAACATCAAGGAAAAGAGCCTGTACGATTGCTTGACCCAGCCGCTGTTCCGCGATTACAAGGAACACCAGGCCTTCAACAAGAACATGCTCAGGCCCTGTCCGATGCTGGAAAACCCCGGCTGGCTCCCGAAGATGGTCAAGGAAACCGGCGCAAAGAGCACCGACCTGCAGAGCCCCGAGGATGTCGACCACCTCGTCAGCAAGACGGTCGAGTACGCGAAAAACTGGAAGCCGACTGCCGACAGACTCTGGAAAGAGAGCGGACACACGCTTCCTGACGACGAGCAATAACTCCTGTCAGGCAATCAGGAAAGGGCTGGCAAAACCAGCCCTTTCCTGTATCTGGACGGAATTCCTATTCACCCATTCTTCTGGAAAGCCATCCGTTCTGTGCCATCTTCCATGAAGACGACCCCACAGTAGCGGAAGCCGAGTTTCGCCACCAGACGCCGCATCGGCAGGTTGTCCTTGTGGGTGTCTATGCGCAGATGTCTTCCACTCTCCCGCCACGCCCACTCCAAGGCAAAGGTGCCGACCCCATGGCTGCCCTGCCTGCTGGCAATGCGATGCACCACGCCATAGGGTTTGTCGTCCGGCCAGGCTCCCGCGACGATCCGCGCATAGGTTGGTTCCATACCGATAAAAAACACAAAGACGCCGAGAATCGACTCGTCGTCAGTCACGACATACAGCCTGCCCCCTGCCAGGTCGTCCCGCAGCAAAGACTCGGAGGGATATCCTCCAATCCATTGCCGGGGATTCCCATGGGCGTGCATAAAGGTCCTCGCCTCATCATACAAGGCAAGGATCACAGGAAAATCGGTTTCCACCGCCTTACGTATCCGCATGCCCATATGATACGACACCAGCAGGAAAACGGACAGAGGCAGTCATGGGCGTGCCCATGCTTTTTTAATAACAAAAATTTTCAATGCATACCACTTGCATAATTTGACGCGTAGTTGTATATTCAGTCCAACTTCAACAAGGAGGCATGTCATGAGAAATACCAATGCGATGTCCATGATGATGTGCCTCTCCATGATGCCCTCCCGGGCATAACACTCTATATCCACAACCAACTAAGTGTATTCGATGCGCAAGGTCCCGTAGCGGGACTGTATCTACCGGGATGAAGGAAGTTGCAGTATCATGGTTCGACTTGAACACGTGCATAAGAGGTTCACGACAAAACGACAGGCCGTCGAGGCGGTCAACGATGTTTCCCTGCAGGTGCGGACAGGGGAAATCTATGGCATCATCGGCTATAGCGGTGCCGGCAAGAGCACCTTGGTCCGCTGCATCAACATGCTGGAACCTCCTGACAGCGGAAAGGTTTACGTGGATGACGTGGAGATGACATCACTCTCCGAAAGGCAGCTCCGTGCCCAACGGGCCCGCATCGGGATGATCTTCCAGTCGTTCAATCTGTTCGCCTCCCGCACGGTGCGCGGCAATATCGCCTACCCCCTGCAGCATCGGGGAATACCCAAGGAAACGATTGCCGCGAAGGTTGACGAGATGCTCAAGCTGACCGGCCTGGAAGACAAGGCGGACGCCTACCCTTCCCAGCTATCCGGCGGACAGAAGCAACGCGTCGCAATCGCCCGTACGCTCTCCACCAGTCCGAGCCTGCTGCTCTGTGACGAGGCGACCAGCGCGCTGGATCCCACCACGACCCATTCGATCCTCCAGCTGCTCAAGGACCTGAACAAAAAACTCTCGATCACCATCATCGTCATCACCCACCAGATTGAAGTCGTCAAGGCAATTTGTGACAGTGTAGCGGTCATGGAGAACGGGCATGTCGTCGAGCAGGGTTCCGTCTTCGACGTGTTCGCCAATCCCAGGACCCGGATTGCAAAGCAGTTCATCGACTCGATTTCCGCCCTGAGCAAGATTGACGAGTTCATCGCCAATAATGACCCTGTGGTCAGCCTGGAACCGGGCCAGCGGCTGATCCGTTTGCACTACGGCACCAAAAGCACCAGCGAGCCGCTGATCACCCAGGTCGCACGCATGTTCGATATCGACCTGAACATCCTGCTCGGGGATATCGAGCTGGTCGAGGGATTCCCGCTTGGCGGCACCATCTGCATCGCGAGCGGCGAAAGGGGCCATATCGACGAGGCGATCGCCTATTTCCAAAAGAAGGGCGTCGTCGTGGAGGTGATCAAACAATGAACGCGTTTCTGAACAGACTGATTCCCCATGTCATGGGCAAGCTGGGAGAGCTTGGAACAAGCATCTGGCAGACGATCGTCATGGTCGCCGTTTCCGGGCTGGTCAGCCTTGTCATCGGACTGATACTTGGCGTCGCGCTGACGGTCACCCGAAAAGGCGACGTCCTGGAGAACGTGCCTGTCCACCAAGTGCTGGACAAGACCATCAACATCTTCCGCTCGATTCCTTTCGTCATCCTCCTGGCGTTGCTGATTCCGCTGACCCGCGCCATCATGGGCACCGCCATCGGCACGAGAGGCGCCTATGTCCCGCTCGTTTTCGGGACGGTCCCTTTCTTCAGCCGGCAGATCGAGGCAGCCATCTCCCACCTGGACCACGGGCTGGTGGAAGCCGGAAGGGCGATGGGCAACGGCCCATGGGAAATCGTGTTCCGAATCTACCTCCGGGAGAGCATCCCGCAGATCAGCAGGGCGACAACCATCACCTTCATCAGCCTGATCGGGCTGACGGCCATGGCAGGATCGATTGGAGGTGGCGGCCTGGGGGATTTCGCCATCCGCTACGGATATCAACGCAATCAACCTGACGTGACATGGGTCACCGTCTTGATCCTGCTCGCTTTCGTCTTCCTGCTCCAAGCCATTGGAGACCTGGTAATCAGGAAAACAACCCACTAGGAGGCACGCATGGATTCAAATCGCGAAATGTGACTGAGAACGTCTATCCCAATCAATCAACAAAATTTATTTATAAGGAAGTAATATAATATGAAATCTTTTTTGAGGACTCTCAGTATCGGTCTTGTCGCCCTTTTTGCCGGATCTTTCGCGTTCGCGAATGGGACCAAAGAAACCGCGGACGGCGCGCCAAAGGCGACCGTCGTGAAGCTTGGCGTTGTCGGGGAGAACAACGAGCAGTGGGAACCGGTCATCAAGAACCTGAAAGCCGAGAATATCGACCTCCAGCTGGTCAAGTTCTCCGACTACACCCAGCCCAACCGCGCCCTCGCCGATGGGGAAATCGACCTGAACGCCTTCCAGCACTACGCGTTCCTGGACAACGAAAAGAAGGAACGCGGACTTGACCTTTCCGTCATCGGCGAGACCATCATCGCCCCTCTTGGAGTCTACAGCAAGAAGATCAAGAGCCTGGACGAGCTGAAGGACGGCGACAAGATCGCCATTCCTTCCGACCCGACCAACGGGGGCCGCGCCCTGAAGCTCTTCGAGACGGCAGGACTGATCAAGGTCGATCCTGCTGCCGGATACCTGCCCGAAGTCAAGGACATCACCGACAACCCGAAGCACATCCAGTTCGTGCAGGTCGAGGCGGCTCTGACCAGCAGCCTGCTGCCGGACGTGGCTGCCGCGGTCATCAACGGCGGACACGCGGTTGACGCGGGCCTCTTCCCGCTGCAGGATGCCATCTACCTGGAGCAGGCTGGTGGTGCTGGCGAGCAGAACCCCTATGTCAATGTCATCGTCGCCCGCACCGCAGACAAGGACAATCCGGTCTACCTGGAAGTGGTCAAGCTGTATCGCACTCCCGAGGTGGCGGAAGTGATCAAGAACGCCTACAAGGGTGCCTACATCCCGACCTGGACCGACTGAGAAACCACAGTTCCCTCCCTTACAGGAGGAAGATGCCGCAAGGAGAGCGCGCTATGTCGTTACGAGAAGAAGTATGGAATTGCAAACCGTATATGGCCGCGATCCGCGAGGACCTGCACCGTCACCCAGAGTTGAGCCTGCACGAAAACAGGACCGCGGAAAGGATCGAGGAAGAACTGGACAAGCTTGGCCTGACCGCCCACCAGCGTATCGGTGAAACCGGCGTCCTGGCAACGCTCGATACCGGGAAACCGGGAAAGACCATTTTCTTCCGTGCCGATACCGACGCGCTTCCGGTCAAGGAATGCAACGACGTGCCCTACAAGAGCCAGAATGACGGGGTCATGCACGCCTGTGGCCACGACGGTCATACAGCCGCCCTTCTTGGTGCCGCCAGGATTCTCCTGGCCCACAAGGACGAGCTCAAGGGAAAGATCCTTTTCGCCTTCCAGCAAGCCGAGGAAATCGGAAGCGGAGCCCGCCAGTTTGTCGCCGCGGGTGTCATGCACGGGGTCGACCGTGCCTACGGGCTCCACCTTTCCAGCGGCATGGATACCGGCACCTTTTCCCTCAAATCCGGGCCATATTCCGCCTGCTGCGACCAGGTACGAATCCATATCACAGGGAAAAGCGCCCATGTCTCCAGGCCGGACGAAGGCGTTGACGCCCTCTTCATCGCCAGCCTGATCGTCGTCCAGATCCAGTCCATCGTCAGCAGGATCGTGCTGCCCGCAGAATCGGCTGTCGTTGGTTTCGGGACATGCAAAAGCGGCACCTACTACAACATCGTCGCGAAAGACGCCTCTCTTGAAGGGACCATCCGCGCCTTCACTCCGGAAACCCGCAAGCGGATCCGGCAGGCGATCCATGACATCGTCGACGGTGCGTGCAAAGTCTACGGGGCGACCGGAACGGTGGAAATCGACAACTTCGCCGACCCGGTGGTCAACGACAGGGATGCCTTCCAGGAAGTGGTCGCGGCGGCGACAAAGCTGGTAGGCGCAGAACACGTAGAATCGAATCCAGACAAACGCTTTGGGGCTGATGATTTCGCCGACTACACCCAGGTCGTAAAGAGCGCCTACGTCATGGTAGGTTCGCGTAAGGACGCCGCAACAGGCAATGCCCACCACAGCGAGCACTTCGATTTTGACGAGGATGCGCTCTGCTACGCCTGCGCGCTGGAAGTACAGCTCGTGCTGGATACCCAATAACGGCAACTTTTCTTTATTTATACATTGCAACAAACAACGTAAAACTTTGATGTAGTCCCGAGGCCCTTGTCTTTACTCCCCTCCGAAAAGTCTTCAAACTGAGACATGAGAGGATGTCTGATGGAATTTCGTGTACTACGATATTTTCTTACGGTGTGTCAGGAAGAAAGCATTTCCAATGCTGCGGAAGTGCTGCACCTGACACAGCCTACTCTGTCACGGCAACTCAAAAAACTCGAAGAGGAATTTGGCAAGAAACTCTTTATCCGAGGAAACAGGAAAATCACGCTGACCCCCGAAGGCATGTTTCTCCAACAACGGGCGAAGGAACTGCTGGCTCTTGAGTCGGACACAACGTACCGTCTGGAGCATGAAGCCGTACAACCAGGCGAGCATCTCTGCATTGGCTCCCTCGGACAGGCTGACTTGCAGTGCATCATGCCTGCGATACAGGGCATCTCCCAGACAGATACTCCCGCACAGGTCCACCTTTCCTATGGCAACACCCGGTTCTTGCTTGACCAGCTGGATTCCGGCCTTCTTGATTTCGCCATGGTATTCGAACCTTTTGACCATTCAAGATACTCCTTCATGGAACTTCCCCAGAAGGAAACGTGGAACGTGGTGATGCAAAAGGAAGACTCGCTCGCAGATTCCGATCCCATCAAAGCTGACGCGCTTGTCGGCAAAACGGTGTACTATTCCACCGATGCCGCCAGCTCTCCCTGGGTTGCGGCATGGTTTGGGAGCAAGAACCAAGCAGTGCGCAAGGCAGGCACCTTCTCGCTGCGCGAAACCGGCACGCTACTGGCAAAGCACAACTTCGGGTATGCCATTCTCCAAGGAAAAGTTCACGACCCTGATTGCTGCGTGCGTCCCTGCGCCCCCCAGGATCCTGCTTCGCTTTACCTGCTCTGGAAGCACCATCCCATGGATCTTCATGCCAGGACTTTCCTCAAAAACCTTTCGGAATCCCTCCATATCGTGCCCGACGACTTCATCGAATAGTGCCATCCAAACCACAGCAGAGATTATAATGACCATGCCGATATAATATTCTCTTTCCGGTATTTTATATTGGAACATATAATTTTTCAAAGCTGGGAAAAACAGTGCCAACAACCAGCTGATTGGGAGCGGGCCTGTTCGGACCGGACGGTGGAAAAAAAGGATCCAGCCAATGCCTCTACATCCTTGTTTCTCCTGCAGGCAAGGTCCAGGATGATTAATAAACCCAAGAACCGCTTGGTCCCGGAAAGGAAAAGGCATTTTATGCCATCCCTTTTGCTTTCCACTCTGGCGGCTTCCCCTTTCGCGAATGCATTGGACACCAGCAGGAATCTCCACCCTTATGATCCTGCCATAGGAATTGGAAATGTTGATGGCTGTGCATGCGGGACCGGGATCGGTGGTTTGCAAGGTCAGGGCGCCTCAGGAAAAACGGTGAGTCAAGCCAAGGTCCTGCCCTATTCCTCCTGAAGGACTGACTGTTCTTGCGGTTTCCACCGCCCCACATTGCTTCAGGTACCAGTCTGTCCTTTCCTTCACTATTGGGTTTCTATCTCCGCACGCATGACGGCCTTGTCCTTGTCTGTGTATGCAGCTATCACAGTGTTCAAGATCTTACTTTATTATACGTTACATCATTATATTTTATTTATTATATCTATATTTTTATAATATAAATATCTTATATGATAAAACTGAGTCACTATACTAAACAAGAATTCTATGTAACTTTTCATATAGAAAATAGTTAGATGAAATTATCTTATACATATATAATCTTTATGTAAGATAGTAAAACATGAAAAATCTTATATATAAATGAGATATGTGAATGCTTGGATGACGAGTCATGTGTGCCAGTACGCAGGCTACTTCGCTAGGAAGCGTTTTCCCAGACGGGCGTCACGGATCGCTTCCTGGATTGGGTAGGGGTTTTTGCCCAGCATCAGCAGTTCCATCATCCGGGCGATGGCAATCTCGTCGTAATCCAGATTTGCCTCGCCATACGCGTTGGTGAAGGTTGTCTGGCTTCCCACGGTCACGTGGGTAAGCGCAAGCGATTCATTGCCAAAGCGCCGTTCCGTGTGGAACCGGAAGGGCAACGTCATCGGATAGTTGTGCGCGTCAAGCATGGTGACGCCATTTTCGGTGATGGTCCCCTTCTCTCCACGGATTTCGAAATGCAGCCCGAAGAACGCGCTGTGATACTGGTTGCTTGACTGGTCGTACACCGCCAGTCCCTGTTCGAACCGCATCATCCTGATTGACCTTGTGTAGTCCTGTAGTTCCCCGCTCAAGCAGATGCCGCCCCTTGCCGCCGTCCTGACGCATCGGGAGGGAAAATCCACCGAATCCAGCATGCGCGGCTGTTCATCGCCTACCTGGAAGATCCTCCGGAAAATGGCAGCGGCGTGATGGCAATGGAGTCCGCTGAGATAGACTTGGTCGACACGGCCGATTGCCGGCAACATCTTCGCGACAGAGGTCCATAGCGGTGTGTACCAGTACTGCTCCATCACGGAGACGGGAAGATCCCAAAGCGTCTTGTAGGCGTCCTCGTCAAGCGGAAGGAACGATGTCTCGGAAAGAACCCGCTCGTTCCTCGCGCAGAGTTTGGCCAAGGTTTTCTCGAGGTCTCCAGGACCGGAAGCGACAATGACGAGGTCATGGGGCACCGAGAGCGACTGGTCCATGTTTGAGACCGCGGGAAGGCCCTGTTCCCGCAAGATCTTTGCCCGCTCCACCGTGTGGGTGTACAGGGAAACCAACTCGAACCGGTCTGGGACGAGGCGGGCAAGCCGCACGGGGAACATCGCCCTCCAACCACTACCATATACGACAAAACGAATCATGGTTTCATTGTACCCCGGATTTGTCAAATCCCCTAGGGTTTTGCTCCCTTGTTTCTTCAGATTCTTTGTGAGAAAGTAAGCGCATGTACCTTGCTTTGCTCGCGATCATCTATCTTTCCTTCATCAGCCTCGGTCTCCCGGATACGGTTCTGGGCTCGGCGTGGCCTTTGATGCACACGGAACTGGGAGTCGGCATCGCCCATGGCGGACTGATCTCCATGACCATCAGCCTCATGACGGTCGTTTCCAGTCTTCTGAGCGACCGTATCAACCAGAAGTTGCATGCGGGAATCGTCACCTTTGTCAGCACATTGATGACGGCCGTGGCGCTTTGGGGATTCTCGCTGTGCACCCGCTTCTGGATGCTACTTCTCTGGGCGATTCCCTACGGGCTCGGGGCCGGGAGTGTCGACGCGGCGTTGAACAACTACGTGGCGCTCCATTACAAGAGCAGCCACATGAGCTGGCTTCACTGCATGTGGGGAATCGGAGCCTCGCTGGGGCCAGTGCTCATGGGCTTCGCCCTGTCGAGAAGGCTCGGCTGGCAGGGAGGCTACCGGTTGATCGCCATCCTGCAGGGCTGCTTTACCTTGGCGCTGTTTTTCTCCCTCCGGCTCTGGGTTCCGAGGAAACAGGATCCGGGTGCCGCCACCTCCGCTACGGGAGGCCACCTGCGGAAAGCCCTCAAGATGCGTGGAGCCATCGCCACACTGGCCTGTTTTTTCTGCTACAGCACGCTTGAGAACTGCACGGGAGTGTGGGCCGCAAGCTATCTGGTGCAGGCAAGGGGAATCGATGCGATGACCGCGGCGAAATTCGCCTCGCTGTTCTACCTGGGAATCACGCTGGGGCGCGCCCTCTGCGGTTTCATCGCCATGCGGCTACGTGACGAGACGATGATCAGGGTGGGAAGCGCGGTCGCGCTGGCAGGAATCCTCTGCATCCTCCAGCCGGTTTCCGATGGTCTCGCGCTCCTCGGCTTGGTCACGGTAGGACTGGGCTGCGCGCCCATCTACCCGAGCATCATCCACATGACACCCCGGCATTTTGGAGCAGAGAACTCGCAGGCGATGGTGGGCTTGCAGATGGCGTCCGCATACATAGGTTCGACCTTCTTCTCCCCCTTCTTCGTCTTATTGGCGAAACTGGCGGGATTCGGCCTGTACCCCTACTACCTTCTGCTGGTGCTTTCGGTCATGATCCTGATGGAGACACGGGCGTTGTCTTCCTCGAATACGGGCCGGTCAATCCCCGCTTCCAGCCCGGATGGCCACCTGCGCTAACAGCCTGGCGCTCTGTTCCAAGCAATTCCGGTCAATCTCCAGATGTGGGCTGTGGAGCGGATACGAACCGCCCACCCCCACATGGTAGAAGGTACCGGGAACCAGTTGCTGGTAGTAGGAAAAATCCTCGCCTGACATCTCCCCTCCGGCAAGCTCCACCACTCTCAGCCCTTCGGCGCGTGCCTCGTCCCTGACAAGATCGGTCAGCACGTGGTCGTTGTCGGTCGCTGGAGTCCCCCACTTCAGATCCAGCTCCACCTGGTATCCTTCCGCCTCGAGCGCATGGCATTTATCCTCAAAGCAACGCTTGATCAGGGAACGCACCTCCGGCTTGAAGGTACGGTTGGTGCCCTCCAATACCGCTTGGTCGGGAATGATGTTCCAACTGGAGCCGGCCTCCAGTCGTGTCACGCTGACGACTGCCTGGTCGGACGCATTGACGCGGCGGGCGACGATGTTCTCCAGGCTGACGGCTAGCTGGCAGGCAGCGGGAATGGGATCCAAACCAGCCTCGGGATGGGCGCCATGGCAACCTTTGCCGCGTATGGTGATGGAAAAGCGATCGACGGCGGCACTGATCGCCCCGTCGCAGACGGCTATGACGCCTGCCTCCAGCTGTGGCTGGATGTGCAAGCCGAAGACACGCCTGATGGGATATTTCGTGAACAGACCTGTGTCGACGACACGCTTCGCCCCTCCACCGGATTCTTCGGCGGGCTGGAAGAGCAACAGGATGGTTCCATGGATTTCTTCCCGCTTTTGGGAAAGCAACCGGGCTGCACGCAACAGGTTGACGATATGCCAGTCATGGCCGCAGGCGTGCATGGTCCCCTCGGTGAGGGATGGGCAATCGAGATTCGTCTGCTCATGGATCGGAAGGGCGTCGATGTCGGCGCGAAGGAGGATGACCGGACCTTCCAGCCCACCCGTGATCCGGGCAAGGACTCCGGTAGGAAGTCCTAGCTCGAGCAACGTGACTCCGTCGATGGTGGAAAGGATGCGTCTGATTTCCTTTGTGGTCTCGTATTCATGAAAGGATAGCTCCGCGTGTTGGTGGAACCACTGCCAAGTCTGTTCAAGATCCATCGTCGTACCCCCTGGATACACAACCGCCACCCCGCAGGGTGGCGTTCCTGTCAAAGGACTTTCTCGAGGAATTCCTTGGTCCGTTCCGCTTTCGGATGGGAGAAGAACTCGAGGGGAGGTGCCTGCTCGAGGATCTTCCCGCCATCGAGGAAGCAGACCTTGTCGGCGACTTCCCTGGCGAAGCCCATCTCATGGGTCACCAGCACCATCGTCATGCCGGTATGGGCAAGGCCCTTGATGACCTCAAGGACCTCTTTGACCATTTCCGGGTCAAGGGCGCTGGTCGGCTCGTCGAAGAGCATGATTTCCGGCTCCATGGCGAGGGCACGGGCGATGGCGATACGCTGTTGCTGGCCACCGGAAAGCTTGCCGGGAAACTGGTCCGCCTTCTCGGTCAAGCCAACCCGCTTGAGCAGCTGCAGGGCTTTGGCGACCGCCTCTTCCTTGCCCAGCTTGTTCACCTTCATCGGCGCGTAGATCATGTTCTCCATGACCGTCAGATGGGGGAACAGGTTGAAATGCTGGAACACCATGCCGATGCCCTTGCGGATCTTGGTCATGTCGGTTTTCGGGGCGGTGATGTCGACCCCATTCACATAGACTTTCCCGCTTGTCGGAATCTCCAGGCCGTTGATGCAGCGGAGCATGGTGCTCTTTCCACCGCCGGAAGGACCAATCAGTGTGATGACCTGACCTTTCTGGATGGACATGTCGATTCCCTTCAGGACTTCCAGATTGCCGAAACTCTTGTGGACGGCTTCAAACTGAATGACGTTTTCCATGCTCATCCCCTTTCACTCCGGTTCACCCATCTTTCCAGCTTGCTCATGAAGAAGGAAAGAATCATGACCAGGATGTAGTAGATCAGGCCGGCTACCAGATACGGCTCGAAGAAGCGGTAGCTGACGACAGTAATCTGGTCGGCCGCGCGGAGCAGCTCGACAGCTCCGATGTAGGAGAGCTGGCTCGACTCCTTCAGCAGGGCGATCGCCTCGTTGACCAGCGCGGGCAGGATGTGGCGCAGTGCCTGAGGAAGGATGATGTCCTTCATCATGTCGCCATAGCCGACACCCAGGCTCTTGGCGGCCTCGAACTGTCCCTTGTCGATAGCCTGGATGCCGCCACGGAAAATCTCCGAGACATAGGCGGCGCTGTTCAGGCTGAAGGCAAGGATGCCGCTCTGGATCGCCGTGAAACGGACACCGAAAAGCTGTGGGACGCCGAAATGGATGATGCACAGCTGCACCAATAGCGGAGTGCCACGGAAAATCGACGTATAAAAACGACCGAACCACTGCAAGGGTTTGCAGCGGCTCAGTTTCACCAGGGAAAGCAGCACACCAAGCAGGAAACCGAAAATCGTGCAGAAGAAGGTGACCCGCAGGGTGAGCAGCGTTCCGTGGTACAGGAATGGCCAATATTGCCAGACGCTCGAAAAATCAAGGTTCACAGTGAAATCCTTCTTAATCTTACAGGATGAACTCTTCGCTCAGCCAGGAAGCGACGATCTTGTCCAGCTCGCCATTCTCCATGACTTTCTGCAGCTCGGCGTTGAACGTCTCGTAGTACGGGGAGTTCTTCGGGAAGCCGATGGCGAAGCAGTCGCTCGGGTTCTTGTCCAGCAGGGAGAGCTTCAGGCCCTTGTTCTGCTTCAGGAACTCGGTGGCTCCAGCGCCGTCGATGATGCATGCGTCAGCCCTGCCGCTCTTCACTTCCTCGACACAGGCTGGGCTTCCCTGGATGCCGACGGCCTTGACGTTGGGGATCTGCTCGGCGACCTTCTGGTAGTTGGTGCCGAAGACGTAGGCGACGGTCTTGCCGTCCAGGCTGTTCAGGTCAGGATAATTGTCGGTGTCCCGATAGACGATGGCGTTCCTCGGCCAGAAGAACGGGACGGTAAAATCCAAGGTCTTCGCCCGCTCGGCCGTCGGAGCCATGCCGCCGGAGCAGAAATCGATCTGGCCGGACTGGATGCCGGCAATCAGGCTCTTGAAGGGCATGTCCACGAAGTTCACCTTGCCGCCAAGGTGGTCCTCGACAATCAGCTTGACCAGGTCGATGTTCATGCCGACATTGGTCTTGTTGCCCGAGGCGTCCATCGTGATGGATTCGAACGGAACGTAGGTGGCGGAACAGCCGACGCTGACCGTCTTACCCTTGAACGGGTTGTCAGGAATGGAATCAAGGGTGGCGCTTGCCGGTGCGGCAGCGGTCTCCTTCGCCCCCTGTGCGAAAGCGGTGAAGCTTGCCAGAGCCATCATGAGAACCATAGCAATCGTATGTTTTTTCATTTGTATGCCTCCAAAAACGAACTAGTTTCTTTCGTTGGACTATTTATACTGATTTTTTGAATTTTTATGCAATAGGTTTCCCCGCTTTTTTGTAAAAAAATACAATATATATTCGCTCTCATTGCACAGCACCCCGTGGAATTGTATATTTTGACGAAGAAACCAAGGAGTTGAGGCAATGCTTTCTATTGATGGACACACGAACGGGCCCGCGTACCGCTGGCCGGAGGGCAAACGGATTGCCGTCATGGTCACCTTCGACTTCGACGCCGAATACCTCAGGAAGAGCCGCGCGGAGAGCAAAGGCAGACGTATGGGGTTCACCGATTACTCACGCGGGCTGTATGCCCCCCATGAAGGACTGCGCAGAGTCCTCGAGTGTCTCGATACCACCCAGATACACAGCACCTTCTTCATCCCGGGTGCCGTCATCGAAGCGTACCCGGAATGCTGCGAGGAAATCGCTCGGCGCGGCCATGAGATCGCCTACCATACCTATGACCACAACGCCGACATCGACCTGCCGGAGGACGAGGCCTGCAGGCAACTGGAAGCGAGCGAGGCCCTGATCGAGCGGTTGGCCGGCAGGAAGCCTGTCGGAAGCCGCGGACCGCTAGGGGTCATCCATCCCTATACCATGGAGATGCTGAAGAAACGGGGATATCTGTACGAGAGCACGATGAAGGACTGCGACTGGGCCTACCCTGTCGACGACTCGGACCTGGTCGAGCTTCCCAACGAGCAGACGATGGACGATATGACCTATTGGTTCTTCACCTTCAGCAACCCGGCTGTCCGCTCGATGTACACCACCAGGGAGGTCTTCGGGAACTGGAAGGACGAGTTCGACGCCCTTGCGGAGGAAGGCAACAAGGTCTTTGTCCTGAAACTCCATCCCCAGCTGATCGGTCGTGGCAGCAGGATCAAGCCGCTGTGCCAGTTCATCGCCTACATGCAGGCCCATGGCGCCTGGATCACCACCTGCGAGGACGTCGCCCGGTACGTGCTTGCCCACAAGGAGGCATACAATGGATAAATCGATGTACAACCAGGGAAAGCTGGGTGACGTGCCCCGCTGGCCGGATGGCAAGCGAATCGCCATCACCCTCGGCTTCGATATCGACGCCGAGACCATGTGGACCACCCATGGCGAGATTGGTGCGAGGCACCTGACGGACATGTCCCGCGGAGCCTACGGTCCCAAACAGGGAGTACCCCGCATTCTGGACATGCTGGATGTCCACAAGGTCAAAGCTACATTCTTCATTCCCGGTTGCGTGGCCGAGCAGTACCCTGACGTGGTGCGCGAGGTGGCCCGCCGAGGCCACGATATCGGCTTCCATGGCTGGTTCCATGAGGACAACCCCGATACGACCGAAGCGGAAGAAGATGCCATCATGACCAAGGCGGAACGGAAGATCAAGGAACTGACCGGCTACCGGATTGTCGGCCACCGAGGCCCAGGCGGAGTGGTCCACGACTACTCCAAAAAACTCTGGCTGAAGCATGGATACATCTACTCTTCCAACTGGCGGGACGCCGATGGTCCGTTCATCCACGAGGTGGACGGCAAGCGGGTGCCATTGGTTGAACTGCCCAAGGATTCGATGTTCGACGACACCGCCTATGACTTCTATACCGACACCCCTCCCGAACGCTATGAGCTGAAGAGTCCCCGGGAGATGGCGGAAATCTGGCGGGAGGAGTTCGACGCCCTCGCCGAGGAAGGACGCATGATCAACTTCGTGCTGCATCCGCAGTTCATGGGACGAGCCAGCAGGGTCGCCATGCTGAGCGACCTGATCGGCTACATGCTAGCCCATGGTGCCTGGATCGACACCAACCGCGCCCTTGCCGAGTACGTGCTGAAGGCGAACAATCTCTGGCATTGAAGAAAAGAGCCTTTCCCTGCTGGTACGGGAGGGGCTCTTCCATGCATAGATATTTCCGAATGCAATTCGTGCAATCACTTTTTCCGCAATCAGCATCAAACAAGATCAATAGATCCGGTTGTCTGCATCTTTCAACTCATAAGGAATGCCTGTGTCTAGACATTCCTTCAACGTCTTGATTAGGTCCTCGTCTGTTCCCGAAAAGCCTAAAAGAGGAAAACTATCATTGAATTGATCCTTGTATTCTTTCATCAACCTATCGCATTCAGAGGCCATATGCATTTCCTCCTATGCTCCGTCATGCGCACAAACGCGTCATAAGATCCCCCCGTTAGAGTTAGCTGAATCCTCCGATAACACAGGTACCGCTTCTGCCGGAATCCGGACTCTCCCACCAGTCTGCCTTCAATCAAGGGTCTCGTTTTCCTTGCTTTCCTCATAGAGCCCCTGTATGTTTGGAACAAGCGACGGAACTTTCCTAGTGAAGGTATCTTTATGGTTTTACACAAAAGAGCACACTGACGGAAAATCAACTTGCTGTCTTCATATCAGAGTGTCGTAAATGTATTTCGGATTACGAGACATTGAATGAAAGATGCAACAGTGAGTGTCCGTGTGGAAACCAAAATCAAAGAAGAAGCGGAAGATATCCTGCAGGATCTCGGCATACCTGTATCGGTAGTCATCAACACCTTATACCGGCAGATTGTTTACCGTCGCGGCATTCCGTTTGCATTGACACTCCCGGCACGACCGAAAGCGGAGAATGAAATGACCGATACGGAACTATACACAAAACTGAAACATAGCTACGAACAGTCCCTCGCAGGGAAAGGCAGAACTGTTGATGCAGTGTTTGACGATCTTGAAGGCAGTCTTCGGTGAGCACTTACACCATCATTATTACGCCCGATGCGGAAGAAGATCTTCGCGAGATGAAAGACTATATCGCCAACATTCTGCTTTCTCCGGACGTTGCCTTGCGTTACCTGCAAAGCATTCGCAAGGAAATCCTCACACTATCCCATCTCGCAGCCAGTATCGCCCCTCTTATGGATGATCCATGGAAATCCATGGGCATTCGGAAAATCAAGGCAAAGAATTTTTTCGTATATTACAGGATCGACGAAACCAACAACCGAGTGTATATCCTGGCTGTGGTGTATAAAAACGAAACCAGATGAAAGTCCTGGAAAAGAAATTTCCTCATGACGATTGATTCTTGTGACGTACATAGCCCTTCATCGACGTTTCCCATCTGCTATTAGAAATGGAGAGCGCGTCGTCAAATCCACATGCAAGCCGGTGAATAGCGGAAAGGGTCCGGGTGTTCCTGTACGCTTCCGATGGAAACAGGTTACGATAATCCAGTCCCAAGATGATGCGTCTGGTAGATAGGAAGAGCCTAAAATCAAAAGAACATATCGCGGAAGAGATTCTATGCAACCGCATTCTTTACTCCGTCACAAGCCAGAGACCGGCATTGCCGGGTCATGTGGTTTCTTATTCCATGCATTAGGTCAGTTTACAAGGAACTACACGCAGACCGTGAAACGGGCTGCTGACAACAAACGGCGCTATGCTCCCGGCTGGGTGCATAGCACCTGTTTGTTGCGGGGGTTTCCAAAGGGGGCAAAGCCCCCATTTGGCACACGACTTTGCGAAGCAAAGTGTAGTGTGTTATACCTGCTGGCGTGGCTGACGGGGGAAACGGGGTGCGGTGCTTTTTGCGCCCCGTTTGCTCCGGCAGGAAAAC
>JAQYHB010000023.1 GCA_028722305.1 Spirochaetales bacterium | reverse complement strand
GGACGGTCACGTCGAAGCTTGCCAGCCCAAGGCTTGCCATGATAATGTCACTCATAGGGAATGTGGTCTCTCCTTGCTAGTGTAGTTGCTTACAAGTTTGAGACTTCATTCCCTTTTTTCATACCCCCCATCCCTTGCGTTTCCGCTTCATCCCACAAAAATCTGTATTGAGCCTTTTTTTATTCCCGTCTCCCTCCGTTTCCGCCTCATCCCGTCACAAAAATCCCTGCACCCGCAGGGCACAGGGACATGCAGACAGCACCAATCGGGAATGGATTATTGCAATGTGAAATCCATACCATAGCACGACAACGTCGTTCCAGAGATTGTGGCGGTAAGTTCTTCCACCATTGTAATGGTTCCGCTTGTCGCGGTGATGTCCCCACTGTAGGTGCCTTGTATGTCTAGGATGACCGTACCATCGTACGTGAATTCCTTCATACGTATTGGTGGTGTCCGTAAAGGTGTAGGTCGTCTTGAAGACTTTCGCCTTTTCCCGTGGTAAACGTATCGCCGTCATCCGAGAGAACACCGATTGCCTCCATATGCAATGTCAACGTACCATCGGAAGTGGGAGATCCTGTATAGGTACCAGACAATGCCTCGTCTTCTGTATCGGGATATGTGTACGTTCCGTCATCATGGAAAACGAACGTTGTAGTTATTCCTTTTTCGGTGTTTACGTAGGTAGCCACAGGGGTGGCAGAACCATCGGAACATCCCGTCAGCGCCAAAGACAGCGACATCAGAGCCAGCAAAAAGGCATGGGAGAATTTTTTTCATGTACAACTCCTTTTTGTCGCGAGTATATGTGGTGTCCGTGCTGTTTGAGAGGGAGGATATGTGGGTTTTTCTTTTCTGTGGAGAACGCCTAGCGTAGTTCAATTCCTTTTGCGTTATACCAAAGGAAACCGTTTTTTGCGCAATATGCGTCAATCTGCCTCGCAAGGGCCTTGCTTGCCCGATATTCCACCAGATACACGTACAAGCCGCATTCCTTCGCCGCAGAGAGATACTCCTGGAAGTAGGCCGATATGGATGGTGGTTGGTTTCCGTACGTCCCCTTTGCGACATCTACGCTGGTAAACACCGATTCCTGGTTGATGCCATCAATCATCGATCGGGCGATGCCTTCCCGCATGCACGTTCTGACAAAGGTATCGCCTCCGTTGATGACCAGCGGCAGATGATACTGCTTGAGCCCTTTCAGGATTGTGCAAAGCCCTTGGAACGTCTCTTCGGTAGGATAGTGGTCATAGACGTCGGCATTGTCCAGGAAGAATCCGTCGATGCCCTTGTCCACGTACTGCCGTCCCAGCTCGTCCGTGAGGAAGTCCTGCCAGGTGGAGGCGGACACATCAACCCATCGTTCGTCCGGCCAGTTCTCATAGGGGGCAAGAGACAGCTGCTTGAAACGGTCGTAGAAGGGACGGTATGCCTCGATTGAACCGATATTGAGATATCCGTAGACCGTTTTGCCGTCCTGGTGCATCCGGGCGATATCCTGCGCGAGAAACTCGGACGGGTCGATTACGACGAGACGGTACCCATCCGTCCGGGAAAGTTGCCCGGCGTCAATGCCGAGAAACACCCCGTAATCCCCCAATTGCCGGGACGGAAACAACGGAAGCGCAGGAAACAGGCAGCCAAGCAGGCAGATAAGCGCGCGAAGTGTCTTCATGGTTATGGTTGCTGCCCATCCGGTTTCGCGAACCGGTCAAACGCGTTTTGGACGCTCCTCCGGTAGGGACCCTCCTCGCTGAAGACGGGTTTCCCCCCGCTCTTGGTCCCCACACGCCGCAGTTGCCCGTAGCCCGTGTTGCACTCATGGCTGGCGTCTCTCGCGGGATCCACGTAGGTGGTGAACCATGCAATGATTTGCTCCCTCAGTTCCTCCCTTTGCTCCCGCAATCCGGGATCATTGATCCGGTTGTCATGCTCGTCCGGGTCAGAGAAAAGGTCATACAGCTCATCCGGCCCGTAGGGAATGCGCATGACGTACTTCCAGCGCTTGGTGCGGATCATCCGTACCGGACCATACTCGTCGTAGACGACCACCGGACGGTCTGTTTGCCTGATTGCCTGCCCTTGGAACAGCTCTGCGAAACTGGTACCGACAAGCGGTTGGCAGGTTTCCGGTCTTGCGAGCCCCAGCACCTCGAGGAAAGAGGGGAAGAGGTCGTAGTGGGAGAGAAGAGACTGGTCTACCTGTCCCTGCGGAACATGGCCAGGCCAGGAGATGATGCAGGGGATCTTTACCGACGAGTCGTACATGTTTTGGGGAAACGTACCGTTGCCCTTGCCCCAGACGCCATGCTGGCCGAGGCTCATTCCGTTGTCCGAGGTGAAGATGACGACGGTGTCATCCTCCAAGCCGAGCCTCGCAAGTTCGGCCAGGATCCTGCCGATGGCCTCATCCATCGCGGTGATGGCGGCAAAATAGCCGCGGATTTGCGCCTTTCGTCCTTCGGAACCCGGTTTGTACGGTGCGGCAAGGGTGAGCCATGGATGGAGCGGCTCGTTTGCAACCGAGGGAAAGTCGGTATCCCGGTACAGGTCAAGGAACCTCTTGGGGTGGTTCGCCTCGTCCCACGGTGCATGGGGAGCCGTGTAGTGGACGCTGAGGTAGAAGGGCTGGTTTCCTTTTGCATACCTCTGGAGGTTGCTGATGGCGTCATCGGTAATCAGATCGGTGACATACTGCCCCTCCAGGGTCTCGATATTCCCGTCACGCACCATGTCCGGCTTGTAGTAGGGGCACCCGCCTTTGGCGATGGTATACCATTCGGTGAACCCATGCTGGGGATGGACGCTGTCACCCATGTGCCACTTGCCCGAGAGACCGCACCGATAGCCTGATTTGGCAAGAATGTCCGTATAGCAGGTCAGCCCTTCCAGGTAAGGAATCGCCTTGCATTCCTCCGCATAGCGGGAATCTCCCTTGAGGGATGGATGTTGTCCAAGGTCGATGTTGCCTCCCCGCAGCCAATCCTGGATTCCATGCACGGAGGGAATGGTTCCGGTGAAGATGGAGGCCCGCGCCGGCGAACAGACCGGAGAGACGCAGAAAAAGTTCTCGAACCGGGTTCCCCGCTTTGCAAGCTGGTCCAGATGGGGGGTCTGCAGCTCGTCGCATCCGGCGCAGTGCAAAGCCCACGAGCCCTGGTCGTCGGAAAGGATGAACAGGATATTAGGTTGTTTCGTCATATTCATTCCTTGATGCCTCCAGCAGTCACGCCGCTTACAATCTTATCGGAGAGCAGGATGTAGATGACCACGGTCGGAACGAAGACAATGACTACCGAGCAGAACAGTCCCGCCCAGTCACCGGTGTTCATCATCGAGTAGACGGTCTGGTACAAGGCCACTCCGATTGGCCTGAGTTTCGCCTTGTTCGCGAAGACAAGAGCGATGAAGTACTCGTTCCAGAAGCGGATGAAATTGAAAATCAATATGGTGACGAGCGCAGGTTGGGCAAGCGGGAATATGATCGACCAGAAGCATCGCCATGGCGAGCAACCGTCGATAGTAGCCGCTTCCTCGAACGAGGTGGAGATGCTGCGAAAAAAGGTCATCAGGAAGAATGTCGTATAGGGAATGGCGGAAGCGGTGTAGATGTAGATGAGGGTCAGGTGGCTACCCGCGAGATGGAGCTTGCTGGCAGTGGAGAAGAGCGGCATGATCAGCATCACGCTCGGTACGCCCATGCAGACGAGCACTGCCTTCTGCAGCAGGGTGTTCCCGCGGAATTTGAAACGGCCGAGGCAATAGGCTGCCGGCGCGCCTATCAGCAGGGAAAGGACACAAGAGGGAACCGTGTAGATGACCGAGTTGACAAGGCTCGCTGCCTGCTTGTTCCGGATGAGGGTCCTCTGGTAGTTTTCGAAGTGCAAGCCGCTGTGAAGAAGCTGCCCGCTGAAGATCTCCCGGGTGGTGGAAAGCGATGCAAGGATGATCCATCCGATCATCACGACAGTGAACATCGTCCAGAGGATGCCGATCGCGTAGGCGGGGGCGCGACGAAGCTCCTGCTTGAGCACGCTTGTTCCGCCGTTCTTCCTTGGTTTCATACCGTTTCCTCCTTCACGAGCCTACTGAGCAGGGATGAGACAACCACTACGATGAGGGTCATGGTGACCGCGCTGGACGCGGCAAGTCCCGCGTGGATGCCTTCCTGGGTTACCTCGGTTCCAAACAGAGTCTCATAGACAAACAGCATCGGCGTATAGGTCCTCACGCTCTGGAATACCTGGGAAAGCGCGAAGAACCCCATTGTGCGTGTGGTCCATAGGACCAGGGCGGTCGAGAATACCCCTTTGACGAGGGGAAGGGTAATCCTCATGAACTGGGAGAACACGTTTGCTCCTTCGATTCGCGCGGCTTCATAGAAGTCGATGGGAATTCGTTCGATACCGGCGATGAAGATCAGCATGAAGTACCCGATGTTTCCATACACGAAAGCGATGAGCATCGAAAGGAAGATATGCTCGTTGTCCAGCCAGCTGAAGTGTTCCAATGCAGTCCAGTGCAGTAGTTTCCCGATACTGGTCATGAATCCGAACTTGCTGTTGTAGATATAGAGCAGCCACATGTAACCGACAGCGATGGCGGCGATGACATTGGGCAGATAGATGATCGCGCGGAAGAATTTCTTTCCTTTCAGATCGGTGGTGAACGCGACAGCGAAAAGCAAGGCGAAGAGAATGGTGGCGAGTCCTCCATATATCCATAGCTTGGTGATATTCGCCATGGAGCGTATGAACACCGAAGTGTGGGCCAGGGAAACGAAGTTCGACATCCCGACGAACTTCCATTCGCTCATGGGCGCGACAACGCTTTTCACGTCGAACAGACTCATGACCGTGGTGCGGCAAACCGGGTAGAGGAATACCGAAAGGATGAGAAACATCGCAGGACCAAGAAAGAGAAAAAGGTTTTTTGTATCAAGTTTCATGGAAAGGCTCCCGAATGGGGGGAATGCCCCCCCATTGGTTCGAAGATGCATCAGAACTTGGAGGCTTGTACGACAAATTCCTCCGCGCTGATTTTCCCGCTCATCAGCAACAGGCATGCGTCGGTGATGACCTGTTTGCTTTTGCTGTTCAGGAAGAACCCGGTCTGGGAAGGATAGCGGTTCGTGCACTGGTCGAACACCACCTTCGCCTCTTCCAGATTCTTTGGCCAGGTGGATTTCACGTTGACCGGGATGGCGTCCGCCATGTCGGCGAAATCCTGGTCATACTTTCCGGTCACGATGAAAGCGGCGAACGCCATGGCGGCGTCGACCTCTTGCTGCGTGCAGCTCTTGTTGACGGCGATGCCGAACGTCGAATAGCAGAGCGACTCCAGGCCATCAACACCATTGGGAACCGTCGGAAATGCGAAGAATCCCCACCTGTAGGTATCACTGGTGGAAGCGGCGACTTCGTTGGGAAGCCACGTTCCGTTGATATACATGGCGATGTTCTCGTTGATGACCATGTTCTGCTGGGCTGTCGGATACACCAGTGATGCGATATCCGGATCGAAATACCCCAGTTTGGCTACCTGCTCGATCGCTTTGGCTCCCTCAAGCACGCGGGGATCCTTCCACAAGGCTGGTTCGCTCGCCAGCCGTTCCACGAACTGCGTGCCGCAGAGGCGGGAAAGATAATAGCCGAGCCAACTGTTGCAGTAGAAGGAGTCTGTGGAAATGGGGATGTACCCGGCATCCTTGATCTTCTTGCATGTCGCGAGCAGATTATCCCACGTCTTCGGATACTCCGTGACGCCACACTTTTCGAAGATCCCCTTGTTGCAGGTGATCATGTATGCCTGGGGGAGGAAGGGGACAAAGCCGATTTTTCCGTTGAAGAGCTTGCGGTCGAGAACCATCATGCTCGGCATCAGGCAGGACTCAAGGCTCGCCCCGTTCGTTCCCGGATATGCTTGGGATATATAGGGAGTCAGGTCAAGCAGGAAGTCGGACCACCGTACCTGGATGTTGTCGGCATTGGCATCCATCATGCTGACTTTCGTGCCGGCCTGGATGGCGCTGGTCGCCAGGGTCCTGTTGTCGCGGCCGTTGAAGGTCATGGTGATTTTCACGCCAGGATTCTGTTTCATGAAATCGTCTGCGGCCTCTTGCAGGATGACACCTTGGTTTTCATTCGCGTTGTAGCTGGACCAATACTCGAGATTCGCATGGAGAGCCGAATCGGATACCGGGGCTGCCTGTTCCGTCATGCCGCCGGCGAATAGGGCGGATGCGCACATAAACGCCACTGCTGTCAACCATCGTTTCATACTGAACTCCTCCTTTGAGCCAATGATGAAATATGGGAGATGATCTCCCTTTGTGCGTCCATAGAACGCATGAAAGCAAGTTGGGTCCGAGCCCTGTCGAGATTTTGCCTCGGCCTGCTGGTGGCGTAATACCAGTCCCCGTCGAGATAGTCTGTGAGAAACCTCACCGCCATGATCTGAGTGATCGTTCGCCCGCTTTCCGTGAGAAACGACGCCTCCTTTTCTGTCAGGAAGGGAGTGGCCTCCGCGTACCCTTCCAGTAACGCCTGGAAACGTGAGGTGTCGCAGTGCACCTGCGTGACGTCCGGTTCATCCTCCACCGCAGTTGTGGTCGCCGTCCGGATCATGTCGCCTGTATCGAAGAGGATAGTGCCCGGCATGACGGTGTCCAGGTCGATCATGCACGAAAGGCCATCCTTGCCGAAAAGGACGTTGTTCACCTTTGTGTCGTTATGAGTCACCCGGGTGGGCAACCGCCCCTCCTGCCAGGAATCCCAGATCACGCAACCTCTTTGCCTGTTCTCCTCCAGGTATGCCAGCTCCGGACTTACCTCCTTGACCCGGCCGCATCGGTCGGCTTTTACCGCGGCATCCAATTGGACGTAGCGCCATGCCATGTCGTGGAAGTGGGGAATGGTGATGAAAAGCCGGGAGCCGTCGAAATCCCGCATTTGGCTTTGGAACAGCCCGACCGCGCTGCCGAACCGGTACGCGATTTCTTCGTCCGCAACCGTGTCATAGTTGTCCACTTGGTCGATGTACGGGTAGATACGCCAACAGGAACCGTCGGGCTCCTGATGGAACAATCTGCCATCCTTGGTAGGAATGATGGACAGATGTCGCCGCGTAGCGTCCGGCAACCCCCGCACTTTGCCCTCGATATGGGTGGTGACGAGATGGATATTTTCCATAAGTTTGGCTGGATGGGGAAAAACGGCCGTATTGATCCTCTGCAGGACATAGGAGCAACCCTCGGAAGTATGAAGAATTATCGTCGTATTGATATGTCCGGTGGTATTCGCATGTCCTTCCCGCAAAGTGCCGTGTATTGCGAAGTGGCTTACGATATGTGCGATGTCCATAGCTGGTTCCTTTCTTGAAGTCTAAGGCACTTTCCTGAGTTGAACATGGACAGAGATGCTGAAAATATGGACAAATCTGCAATATATGTTAGGGTAAGTCTATGGATATGGATGACCGGCTCTTTTTTGACCCTCGAGTGAAAAGTTTTGTCGACAACTTCTCGTATTGCTTTGACGTGAAAATCACATTCTATTCCGTGAAGATGGAGGAATGGTTGGTTGGGTATCACGCGGATGCGAGCGATTACTGCCTGATGATCCAGCAGGAACTGAGGCTTCGGCCCCGTTGCATGCATCTGGACTGGGTGATGTGCGGACGCTGTGGGCAAAGTGGCCGGTCGCTGTGTTACCCGTGCCATGGCGGAATGACCGAAATCATCGTGCCTATCCGTCTGGAAGGGAAGGTGGTGGCTTATGCCATGATGGGGCAATTCCGCAGGAATGCCCTTCCCCCGAAGGATGTGGTGGACGCCTGGGTGTCGGGTGGAAGAGACCCGAAGGCGCTGGAGAAGGCGTACACCGACCGTCCGTTGTTTTCTCCAGAAAAGGTACGACGCATTACCGATCTGTTTTCCCAAAACCTTGAGCTGCTGGCTTCCACCCAAAGCCTTCGGGTCTGCCAGGGGGAGGTCATCGAGCTGGTGCTCGCCTATGTCGAACGGCACATCGGAAAGGCGATATCCCTCGAAGAGGTGAGCGCGGCAGTGGGGAAAAGCCCTTCAACCATAACGCACGCGATGAAAAAGCGGCTGGGCATCTCGTTCAAGAGCGCCGTAATCGGCCAAAAAATCCAGAAGTTCGAGACGCTTGTCAAGAATGACCCGGGAATGACCATCGCCCAAGCGGCGGCCATGGTGGGATACGACGACGCCCTCTACTTCTCCCGCCTGTACCGTCGGAAACGGCAATCCTCCCCGAACGAATTCCGTGATCTCGCGCGCAAAGCCCCTTCGCTCCGGGGAAGATGATGGGTTACTTTCCGGCTGGCATTTCATCATCGCGCGATCATGCGTTTTTCCCGATACTGGCGGAGAAAGTCCTGACCGCCTCGGCCTTCTTGGGGTCTATGCCCCCGGGGACGCGCTGAGAGCGGGAGAAGAAGAAGCCCTGGATGTAATCGGCGCCATAGGCGATGCAGACTTTTGCCTCTTCGAGCGTTTCCACACCCTCCGCGATGATGAACTTTCCTCTGGCGTGGGCGTAGTTGGAGATATACTCCATGATCTGGCGCCGGTCCGGGTCGCGGTCGATGTTCTTGACGATGGCGATGTCGACTTTGATGAAATCCGGGCTGACACGCAGCAGGTTCTTCTCGGTGTTGTACCCCGTTCCATAATCGTCCAGCGCAAGCTTTCCACCATTGTTGGTCAGCCAGGAGGTCTTGCGTTTCCAACCGTCCAGCTCCAGCGGATCCTGCTCGCTGATCTCCATCACCAACCGCCGCACCTGGCCGTGGCAGGCCATGCAGATCTCGTCGATGGAGTTCCTGTCCAGAGTCTGGTTGGTGACCGAATTGAAAAAGAGGTGGCTGTTCTCATGCATCTGGGTGGAGAAGAAGGTGTCGACGGCGATGGGCACCGAAAGGTTTTCGAACTCGTGGAGCTTTCCTTCCTGCCGCAACGCGGAAATCACATCGAGCGGGGAGGTGAATTCCTCCATGTCCGGCCTGAGCAAAGCCTCGTAGCCGAAGACCACTCCGCTATGCGTGCCGACAATCGGCTGGTACTCGTAGTGGAAACATCGCTTCTCGAGCAGGGTGACCAGCGCCTCCCTGCGGCGGGTGACCGTCTTCTCTCCCAAGAAATGTGAGAGGTCGAATGTCTCGAAGGATCCCTTGTGGGAACGCTTCGCCTCGTACAGGGCCGCATCGGCATAGTGCTGCAGGGTGTCATAGTTGGTGGCGTCCTGCGGCCACCAGCTGATTCCCGCCGAGATATGGACATGACGGACCTGGTCGTCGCCGACGAGAATGGTAGCGTCCCTGAAGGCTTCCTGCAGCTTGTCGATTTGTTCCATTACCTCCGCCTTGTCCTTCCCGTACAGGAATACATTGAATTCATCTCCGGAGATACGGCTGACCAGGGCCTTGGAGGAAAGGTTCTTGGTGAGTGTGGTCGCGGCCATCCTGATATAGGCATCGCCACGCTCGTGTCCGTAGTTGTCGTTGATCAGCTTCAGGTTGTCCAAGTCCATCATCAGCAGCGCGGCGCAACCCATGTCGCGGGTGTTGTCCAAAAGCTCGGTAAGGCGGGACAGAAACGCCTTGCGGTTGTACAACCCGGTCAAGGCGTCGTGGTCTCTCTCAAACATCAGGATACGGTTGCGGAGCAACCGCTGGGTAACGTCTTCCGCCAGGCCGAACCGCATGCCATTCTCCACGGCCAACCGGAGCTGCACGTAGCGCTTCTTCCCGTTTCCGTTGATTTCGTAGATCTTCCCGTTGGAGTCCTCGCCCTCGACGGGAAGAGCGGAAATGGTCTGGAGTACCTTGGTGAAGTCCCCTATGGAAAAATGGTCGATATCGCTGGGTGGTTCCAAGCCGAAAATCTCGAAAAAACCATCGGAAATGAACAAGGTCCGCTTGTCCTCGTCGATCTGGAACCCCGCGAGGTCTTCCTCCGCCATCTTGATGATACGGGAGAACTTCTTGCCGGCATCGAGCATATCCTTGTTCAAGCGCTCGATCTCTTCCGACAGCTCGTCGATTTCCTTGATTCCCGTCCTTTTGAGGTCGACGAGGTTGCGCCCGCTTGCCGTCCTGAGCTGGCTCTCCAACTGGGAGACTGGCTTTCTGATTCTGAAAGCGACCAGGATGCCGCCGATGATGCCGAAGGCCATGACCGCAATCGACGCCAGCAGGAAAAGGAGCTGGATTTGTCCGGAATAGTTGTTGATATAGCTGTTGGTGACAATCGCGCCGAGCATCCAGTGGCTGTCGGCATACGGGACGTTGGAGTTGTAGATTCTCAAGGGAAGGACATGCAGATAGTAGGTATCCGTGTCGATGTCGAGTACCGCTTCCCCTTCTTCCTCGAGGAACGAATTTGGCGGTTCCCTCATGAAAGCGGATGCGTTCAGCAGATGATTCCAGTTGGCGGGCCCGGATCCGAAGACATGGCTGAACGCGTTGGTGTTTTCCCTGTTTGGGAGGGCGAAGAAGTAGCAGCCGTCCTCGTCGGTGTCCGTCAGCTCATCGTAGGGGAGCAGCGCCTCCAGGTACCTCAGCGTCACGTCTATGCCCAGTACGCCGTAGACGGTCCCGTCATCCAACCTGAGAGGAATCGAATAGGTAATCGCGTAGCGGTTTTCCTCGTGGAGCTGGTACGGATTCCCCCAGTAGCCGAGTTCCTTCCAGGAAAGCTCCGGGTGTTGGACGGCGGTAGTGTAGGTGTTGGCGAAAAAGTGGTAGTACGGGACCTGGTTGCTCGCGAACCGGAAGCAGGAAGTCCAGTTCGCGTCCGTGGTGATGCCGGTCTTCCGGATGACGGACGCGGGGGAACGTTCAATGAGCAGGTCGGTGTTTTTCTCCGAGAAGGAGGAAAGAGGGTCGATATCACGCAGGTAGATGCCGGGCTTGTCCTTGAGCCCGCCATCCAATGGCTGGGTGTTCAGAATCAGGAACACGCCGGTGACCTGGTTGGCCCGCATCATTCCAATCAGTGGACCGGCAAGGAGGGAAAGCAGCTCGTCCGTCTTCCCGCCGATCTGGTCCAGTGATTCCACGGTGAATTCGCCGCCATCAACTTTTGCCTGGACGACCTTGTTGATTTCCTCTTGTGTCATGCGGAGGTTCATCCATCTGTTGATCATGATGGATTCCAGAAAGTATCTTCGTGCCTCCAGCTTGCTGTCGGTGATATCCTTGGAATACTGGCTGACGCGCCGAGGAAGGCCAGTGGCATAGAAGATGCCAAGGACGACGCTGATCTGGGCGCAGACGAGGACCAATACCGGAAGCAGGATTCTCTGGAAAATCGGGGTGTCCTTTTGCTTGCGGATGCGTTTCATGTGAGCGCCTCGAGCTCCTTCAATGTCTCTTCATACCAGGAGCGGAAGTGCTCGTCCGTATCGAATCGCGCTACCGCGTCGCGCCTTGAAAGCCCGGATTTCTCCAGTTCCGCAATCCTCTGCTGGTCAGCCACCGCTTGTCCGGAGAGACTCTCCTCAAGAATCTGGCGGATTTTCGTGCCGTTCTCCACTGGTTTCGGCGTGTACATCTCGTGCGTCAGCGCCGTCTCCATCGAGACCTTGAGTGTCTCGAGGATGATAGGCGTGGTCTGCACGTCGGGGAGTTCTTGCATCTGCATCGCCGCTTTCGTTACCGGCATGTAGCCGACACTCATGGCGAAGCGCATGTTCTGCTCCGGCTGGGTGAACCACTTGAGGAATTCCACCGAAGCCTGGATTTCAGCTTCGGAAGCTTTGGTGACCGCGATTCCTGCGCCTTGCTGGACGGCGACCGCCTTGCCGTCTTCGAATGCCGGGGCCTGGAAGACTTGGGTGGTGATGGGGTAGGTGGAACCATCCTCGAGAGTCACCTTATTAGGCGCGAACGCCACACCGGAGGAAGAGCCGACGTAGGCGATGATGTTCCCGGTCTTCATGTCGTCGCTGCGGAAGCGCCCCATCGACGAGAAATAGCCGTTGATGTAGGGCACATAGTAGTTGTCCCACAGCTCGCGGACGATATGCTCGTCGAATGTAAGGTTGCAGGAACCGTCAGGGTTCTGCTGGATGATTTCCATGCCTAGCTGCTTCATTCCTATGATCATGTAGTTCGCCATGGCGTCACGGCCAAAGAAGGCCTTGCCGTCATCCGGCGTTTCCGTCAGGCTGTCCGTCCACTCGTAATAGCGGCGCGCGACATCCACAAGCCCTTCGATGGTGGAGAAGTCCGAGGTCTTCGCTCCGGTGGCGGAGGCGAACTTGTTCCAGTCGGTTTCGTTCAGGATTAGGACTTCCGTTGATTTCACGAAGGGGAACACTTTCAGCTCGCCTGGTTTGCCAATCTCTCCTTCGGAGATGTAGCCATCGATGTAGGAATGCTTTTCCTCTTCGGTAAGATAGGAAGAAAGGTCCGCGGTGGTACCCATTGAATCCATGACCCTGGCGATATCCGGGTACGTCGCGAACATGTTCGGGATTTCCGAGGAGCCGACTTCCTTTTGTGCGGAAGCAATCAGCGCGTTTTGGAGGTCATTCAGGGATCCGGGACTGGAGACCACGACCTGGATTCCGAGTTTGCGTCCTTTCCCTTCGTTGAAAGTGCGTACCGAATCGTTGAAACTGTCGAGCTGTTTGCCGCTGTAATAGGTCCAGAGGGAAAGGGAGACAGGATGCTTCGCATCGAAAAGAACCGATTGATGTCTGCCCTTGCACCCTCCGAGCGCAGCAACCAGCGCGCATGCAAGGAGAATTCTTGCCAAAGACTGTCTGCTCATTGTCTTGCTACCACCCCACTATGTTCATGGATTCTGAGAGAAAAATGCAAGAGAGTTGGTTGGGAATGTGATGGAATCCTCTTGGAGGATATATGCACCCCCTTGCATGGACAATCCAAGGTGTGCTACAAAAGGAACGTCGTACGCGGGAGTGGCTCAGTGGTAGAGCTCCACCTTGCCAAGGTGGTTGTCGCGGGTTCGATCCCCGTCTCCCGCTCTCCAGCAACTTGATTTCCGCAAGGGAGTCGAGTTGTTTTTTTGGTTCAAATCAGAATTTTGTGGGATAGCCAGATTTGAGAGGGCTTGCGGGAGTTCTCGTAGATTCTGGGGAAGAAGTACGGGATGTTCCTGAAACCATAGGTGATTCTGGCTTGACCATGTATTCGATGTTTTCTGCCGCAGTTATCGGTTTGCGCACAGATGTGGCCGGGTGGTCACGTCGAAGCTTGTTGCATGCAATTGCCGCCCATGGGAAAGCTGGGGCAACGGAATTGTCTGGAAACGTGAAACAGTCTTGCGGGAACATTGTGTTTCGGTGATGCTGTGCCGGAATGAAGGGCTGGCCGCGCCTCAAGAGCGCTGATGCTGCACGAAGGCGAATCCAAGGAGGAACACCACGCCGACAAGTTCCGCCTGGAGAGAGGGAAGACCATCCACCTGCTTGGCATCGCCTTCAGCTCGACCGGGCATACCGTCCAGGAGTGGAAGGAAGAGCTGGTGGATTGAGGGGAACATCGACAGCGGCAAGACTGATCCTGCGTGTGGCCTTCGCCAACTTCCAAAGGGCTGGGAACGGCCTCTGAGTACGGCTGAACCAGCATCATGCTCCTCTTTGCCCCCGTACTGTTCAGGTCTCTCCGCTGACAGATGTTTTCCCGTCATTCCATGGAGGCTTCTGCGCGCTCCAGGATGTCCTCTTTAACCTAATCCGCCAGAAGTCCTCCACCTCTTAGGTGGGAGATGAAGGCGGGTCTGGCGAATTTACGTAAGTAATTGAGCCAGACAATTGCTCCGTAGATAGTTTTGTGGTATAATCAGTCGTAGAAGAGAAAGGACTGATTGTACAATGGAATTAGATAATAATAACCATTCAGTGTTCTTGCTCTATTACCACCTCGTCTTGGTGGTAAAGTATCGTCGTAAAGTATTCTCTGACCAAATGAGCCAATATGCAAAAGACATATTCATCCGCATAGGCTCATCATATAATATCACCCTGGAAGAGTGGAATCACGACCAAGACCACGCACACATCATGTTTCGTGCCCACCCTAACACGGAGATGTCAAAATTCATCAATGCTTACAAAAGTGCCAGCTCCAGACTAATCAAAAAAGATTTTCCGGAAGTTAGGCGTAAGTTGTGGAAGGAAATGTTTTGGTCGAGAAGCTATTGTCTGCTGACAACAGGCGGTGCTCCCATAGAAACAATTCGCAAATACATAGAAAACCAAGGCAGGTGACTATAGTGAATAAGGCATACCGATACAGGCTCTATCCGACAACTGAACAGAAGATTATGTTTGCCAAGACCTTCGGCTGTGCCAGATTCATCTATAACAAGATGCTTGCCGACCGCCTTGACTATTACAAGGAAACGGGCAAGAAGCTGAACAATACCCCCGCACAGTACAAGGACGAATTTCCTTGGCTGAAGGAAGTGGACAGTTTGGCTCTCGCCAATGCCCAACTGAACCTGAACAAGGCATACAACAACTTTTGGAACAATCGGAAGCACTTTGGCAAGCCACGCTTCAAGTCAAAGAAAACCAGCCATACCTCTTATTCGACCAACAACCAAAATGGTTCGGTTGGAATCGAGGGGAGCAAGGTAAAGCTTCCCAAAATAGGCTGGGTAAAGCTATGTCTGCACCGTCCATTGATGGAGAATAGCACTATAAAGACAGTGACCATAAGCAAAACACCATCGGACAAATACTACATAAGTATTTTGGTGGAGTACGAAAATCAAATACTCCCCATAATACCGAAGAAATTTCTTGGGCTGGATTTTGCTATGCACGGTCTGTATGTTGCTTCGGATGAGGATGATGCCGATTATCCCAATTTCCTGCGAAAAGCAGAAAAAAGACTGGCCAAGGCACAGAGAAAACTATCCAAAAGGCAGAAGGGGAGCCACAACAGAGAAAAGCAAAGATTGCGTGTGGCTGTGCTTCATGAGAAGATTGCTAATCAACGCCGTGATTTTCTGCATAAGAAGGCTCGCTATCTTGTAGACCGCTATGATGCCATTGGCATTGAGGATATTAGCGTCAAGGCCATGGCAAAACATAAGAAAGGTGGCAAGTTCAGTTTTGGTGGATCCGTAGCCGACAATGGCTGGAATATGTTCACGAACATACTGGAGTATAAACTTGCTTGGCAAGGCAAAAAGCTTGTCAAGATAGACAAGTGGTATCCAAGTAGCCAGCTTTGTCATGTTTGCGGCTACCAAAATGACGAGACCAAGGACTTGTCTGTACGAGAATGGGATTGTCCCAATTGTGGCAATCACCATAATCGGGACAAGAATGCTGCAATAAACATTCGCGAGGAAGCTAGGCGAATATCTGCCTAACGTAACTCGTAAAATACCGTGGGTCGCACGGAAATCTACGCCTGTGGAGAGAGTGTAAGTCGTCGCAACTCTTCGGAGTCAGAGGTGCTGTTCTCATTGAAACAGGAAGCTCCCGTCTCTATAGGCGGGAGTACGTTCACTGAATTTGGTCCTTTCCAGAGGAAACGGCACTTCGTCTTCCTGAAAGAAGTGGATTTGGGTGATGGTTCCCGTGGTGAAATTGTTGTCCTCTCCCCATGGCGCAAAGACAACCTTGCCTAGGCGGTGGGTTTGTTTTCGAGCCCGGTACCAGTATTCTTTACCCTTCCATTGTGCGACGCGGACCAGGACGTAACAATGCCAACCGGTCGAGAGGATTGGCCGGAAGGGAAGGGCGGTGAGTTTCTCGAACAAGGTAGCGAATTTCTGCCAATCTTTTGGCATGGAACTGGTAGAGAACCTGCGCTTCAGAGAGAACGGCGGCTTGTCGATGGGGTGATAGGTAATCGTCATGACGGGACCATCGTCGTTTGCATGGTCCTGTTCTGTCAGGAAGCCCTCCATGAACTGCAGGGCGGACACGCAGGCATCGCTGTCGGTACGCGCGATGGAGACTTCCGGCCGACGGGAGGATACGGAAAGGGCTCCCCGGGGGCCATCGGCGAGCACGCGCATATGGCCCATGCCGTTGACTCTAAGCTCGGCCTTGCGGAGGGAAGACTGCCAGAGAAACGGTACAGGGAGCATCTTCCTGCACAACCAGACGAGTTGGTTCCAGGTGGAGGGATGGGCGAATCCTGTCTTGCGGATTGCCTTGCCACCGAGCCGGTACACGAGGCACCATGGAGAGAGGGGAGAGTCTTCCCCCGCGAGTGTCATCGCCTCCCAGCGCCTGATGATAGGATAAAGCCGCTCCACCTGTCTGGTCCTTGCCTGAAGAGCGCGCATCTGAGGAATCGGAGACCCGTCCTTGTCGCTCCACGAGCGGCCAAACCATTGCCTGCCCCTTCGCTCCAACTCTATGAGCCACGCCGGTTCGGGCGAAAGCAAGCTCTCCTCGAAAAGTTTGAAATAGCTGAGCAAACCGGTTCCCCTCCGCGATGAAGGAAGAATCAGGGATTACCTGAATCTCCCCGGATCAAAGAAGAAAGCGGGAAAGGGTGTCGGGGATTTCAGCTTTGCCAGCACCGCGTCGACGCCGCTCTGGTTTTTTGGACCTAGGAACTTCTTGAGGAGACCCTTCTTTTTCCTCTTGTAGTCGATTGCCGTTAGGGAATAACCGAGCTCCTTCTCGATGGAATCGCAGGCTTCTTTGAAATCGGCGATCTCGTCAATCAGCCCCGCTTCAAGCGCCTGCTTCGCCGAATAGATCCTTCCATCGGCAAGTTCCCGTACCTTCTCGATGCCCAGCTTCCTTCTTTCCGCGACAAGCCCCGTGAACTGCTCGTAACTTTCATCGGAGATACGCTGCATGATGGCAATCTGCTCCTGGGTGGGGGGCGTCGCGATGTCGCCCATAGTCTTGTTCCTGCCCGTATGGATGTATTCGGACTTGATGCCGACCTTCCCCAGCAAGGCGGAAGCGTCAAGGAACCGGGCGGAAATCACACCGATGGAACCGGTAAGGGTGTTCCTGTTGGCGAAGATCTTGTCCGCCGCAAGCCCGATGTAGTACCCTCCGCTAGCCGCGAGGGAACCGAAGTACGCGTATACCGGCTTCTTCGTCTTCTTCTTGTAAGCGAGCAACGCCTTATACACCTCATCGGTCTGATAGACACCGCCTCCCGGAGAATCGATATGCACGAGGATCCCCATGATGCGCTTCTTGTCCGCTATCTCGTCGATCGTGTCCAGCAACCACTCCTGGTTGTAGGTGTCGTTGTCTTTCTCGATAATTCCCTCAATGAAGATTCTTGCGAATTTCTTATGTTTCATTTCACCTTCCTCGACGCGGGAAACCCGCGCCCACAGAACACCAATACTAATGCTTTCGAACCACATTGGGAAAACTTTTTGCGAATCTGTCACCAAAAAGCGGGCTTGGACTGGTGCCAAACGCCCATCTATGGAAAAATATGTCGGAGAAGGAGTCGGAAAATGACAATCAAAGCTATCAAGTTGTTCCAAGACGGTTTCATGGTTCAGCCTTTCGCCTTTGGCGGAGAGGAAGGGCCGGCCGCGTTCAATCCCGCCATCCGCTATCGTTCCAGCCTGCAGAATTACCTGATCGATACGGGCAAGGAAGTCATTCTGGTCGATACCGGCATGCCGGACGGATATCCGGGCCAGGTCGTCGAGGAGAAGACCATGCTCTACATGGGAGAAAAGATCAGCGACTACCTGCCCGCGCTGGAAAAGGCCGGATATGCGAGTGAACAGGTGACCAAGATCCTGGTCACCCACAAGCACGCCGACCATACCGGGGCGTTGAAGCACTTCCCCAATGCGAAGATCTACGCTTCCGCGGCTGAAGCCCAGGCCAAGGAACTGCAATTGCCCAATGTCGTGCCTGTCGGGTTCACCGATGGCCCTTATGCCAATTTCCCCGCTTCCCAGACAATCTGCGAGGGCGTGCGCTTCATTCCCGCTCCCGGCCATACCACAGGCAATTCCATCGTCATCGTCGAGGACGGAGGGCTTTTCTATCTGATTCACGGGGACGTGACCTATTGCGACGAAGCCTTGTACGCCAACAAGTTGTCTGTCGTCTACGAGGACAAGGCCGCGGCGCGCAAGACACTCGATATGGTGCGCGCCTTCATCGCCACCCATCCGACCGTCTACGTGTCGACCCATACCCCGCTCGGATGGGAGAATCTTGAGGCGAAGAAAGTCGTCGACCTGGACAATCCCCCCGCGGTCATCGCTCCGAAGGAACCGAAGATGCGCAAGACCGCTACGGGCAAATATGTCTGCAGTGTCTGCGGATATGTCTACGATCCCGCTGTGGGAGACCCCAGCCAGGGCATCGCTCCCGGAACGCCGTTCGAGAAGCTTCCCGAGGATTGGCATTGTCCGCATTGCAGGCAGCCGAAGACAAAGTTCGGCAAAGCCTAAGTCCGCTGGAAAGGGGGGCGCGCCGCGCGCGCGTCCCCGGGCTTTGGGACGCCGAGCATGCGTAGCGTTTCAAGTGGCACCCACGCGTCCATGCCCGCGCGTTTTTCCGCGTTCGCGAGGGTCTTTCGCACTTCCCGCTTGGTCAGAGGGATTTCCCCGAATACCTTGGCGTAGGGCTCGAGCGTCTGTTTCGCGAGATAGTCGGAGAGCGGGCAGGTTTCCCAGCCATAGGGAAGCCCCTCCTGGATCATCTGTCCCGCCAGGCGCCCGGCATCTTCGGCAAGGAGCGATGTCACATCGCCTAGGGAAAGCCCGGTCACTACCATCGTCTGGACGATGACGGCATGCGTTTCCTCTTCCCAAGCGAACGAGAACAACCGCCTTAGAGCTTTCTCGGTCCCGGGGGTCCTGGTATCGGCGAAGGATTCCGCCACATCCCCGTTGAAGGAAAGCAGGCCGTCCTTCCAAGCCTGGTCGCAGACCTCCTTGAGCAGGTACAGGACATACTGGCAGCCGACGGGGTGGCGCTTGCGCACGTATTTGCAGAACGCGCGCACTTCCGCATGGGTGATTTCGCAAAGCTGTTTCTGGGAAAAGCGGGCCTCAAGCACCTCTTCCACAAACAACTCGTCGAAGGCGTTTCCCGTCCCGTCGTCAACTTCCGGATGGGAGACTCGGAACGCGCCGTCCTTTCGGGAAAAGAATCTGGTCGTGTACGAGAGAAAGGTAGGGCAAGGTTCCGGTTCCTCGATGACCGGGTTTTGGACTTTCCCATGGAAGACCTTGTCGATGGTTTCCAGGATGCGGTGCTCATGGGAGAGCCCCGGAGTAAAGAAGGAAGAGACGGAAAAGGCGATCCTCGCGCTGGGCTTGATGCCGTAGGGCGTGCGCGGCTTCTTTTCCGCTTCCCTTGGAGGGACGGGAAGCCCCAGGAGGGACGCGATGGAGGCTACTGGCAGAGTATCCTGCTTTGTCCGTTCTGCCATGGGAATGCTGACAGGGTTTTCCGGCAACCGGTTGCTTCTGGCAAGTTTTGCGAAGACCCGGGCAGTATTTTCCGCATCGTCCAGCGCGTGATGGCGCTTTCCCTGGAATGGCTCGTGGACCAGCTCCATCGCATAATCCAGGGAGGGACAGTTGTTGGCTTCCAGCGCCTTCATGAAGAGTTTCTGCAGATCGATGCTGCGTTCCAAGTAGGGAAGCAGCTCGTTCCTCTAATCCTTGGGTGTCTGCCAGCGGATTTGCTCGCACAAAATGTGGTAGTCCGATTCGCTCCACATATACAGGTCGATTGGCGCTTCCCCGAGCCAGCCGCAGAATGCCACCATTGCCTTTCCGAAGGTAGTCTTGAGCGTGGTCCGCTCATCCGAATCCCTTTCGAGCGCCTTGTATCGCTTCTCGTACAGACCTTTGGCATGGCCCGGTGTTACTAGGGCATGGAACCTGTCGACCAAGGCATACCTGCCATCGAGCATGACGGCGCCGATTTCCAGGACTTCGGCTTTCAGGCGGCTGGCACGGACCTGGTCCATGGCAAGGTCGACCAGTTCCACATCCACGATGGTTTTCCTGCCCAAGGTTGTTTTTTGTCGTATTGCCATTTTTCCATCTTACCATGGAAGGCAATGGCCTGAAACTGGAGAAAACACGATTTGAATGCCGGAAATGTGCTAGAATCGACGTGTCGCAATGAAGGAAAAGCCATATGGATTTCAACAATTTGATACAAACGAAAGCCTACGATTTCCTCCGCACCGATTCCCGGTTGAAAGACCGGGTCATGCTGCTGGGTGTCTGTGGCAGTTATGGCTATGGGACGAACCGGGAAGGTAGCGATGTGGACCTGCGCGGAATAGCGCTCAACCCGGTGTCGGATATCCTTGGGCTGACCGAGTTCGAGCAGTTTGAGGACCGGACGACAGATACCGTCATCTATTCGTTCCGGAAACTGGTCAGGCTCCTGTTGAACTGTAACCCGAATGTCATCGAGATTCTGGGTTTGGACAGCGACCAGTACGTGGTGAAATCCGTGGTCGGCCAAGAGCTGTTGGACCATACGATGCTGTTTTTGAGCAAACGCGCCGCATCGTCTTTCTGCCACTATGCGGACACCCAGCTTCGCAAGTTGCAGAATGCGGTTGCCCGGGACAAGTTGCCTCAGCCCGAACGGGAAGCGCATATCTTGCGGTCTGCTGGCCATGTGCTGGAAGATTACAACCGGCGCTTCCAAGAACAGGGACCGGGGGTGCGGCTGTATGTCGCCGACGCGGTGACCGAAGGGCTGGAAAAGGAACTTTTCCTGGAAGGGCATATTGCGCAGTATCCGCTTCGGAAATGGTTCGAGTTGATGGACAGCCTGCATGCGGTGGTGAGGAATTATGATACAGGTGGGAGCCGGAACCATACAAAAGATACCAACCACCTGCAAAAACACGCCATGCATCTCGTCCGCCTGCTCATGATGGGAATCGACATCCTGGAGCATGCGGAAATCCGGACGCACAGGCCGGAATCGGATTTGCGGCTCCTGAGGGAGATCCGGGATGGCGCATATATGCAGGACGGAGTTCCTACGCCGGAGTTTTACGAGATAGTCGCTGATTATGAAAACCGGTTTGCCGAGGCATCGAAGCATAGCTTGTTGCCGGATAATCCCGACATGCATGCGGTGGAGACGTTCGTCGAGCATATCAACCGCCAGGCAGTCAGCGAGGGGGGAAGATGAGGGATATAGCCAGGGAAATCCAGGAGAATCTGGATGCGATTGAAAAGCAGTACGATGTGCGTATCCTGTGGGCGGCAGAGGCTGGAAGCCGCGCGTGGGGTTTCCCGTCGCCGGATAGCGATTATGACGTGCGTTTCGTGTACGTGCACCATCCCGAGGAGTATCTGCGCATTGACGCGATGCGCGATGTCATCGAGTGGAAGCTGGATGCGGTGCTGGATATCAACGGATGGGACTTGCAAAAGACACTCTTGGCTTTTGGAAAAGGAAATCCCAATGTGATGGAATGGACGAACTCGCCAATCATCTACAAGGAAACACCAGCCTGGCAGGAACTGAAGCCGGTTGCGATGGGCTATTTTTCCGAGAAGGCGGCGCTCTGCCATTACTATGGGATCGCCAAGGCGACGCTGATGGGCTACCTGAAGGGAAGCGAGGTCAGCTACAAGAAGTACCTGTATGCGTTGCGCCCCCTTTTGTGTTGCAGGTGGATCGAGACATACCATTCGGTTCCTCCCGTAGAGTTCCGGCAGATGCTGCCGTTGCTCGAGAGAACCTCGTTTCGTGACGCAGTGGAAGAATTGTTGAAACTGAAGGCAAGGAGCGAGGAAAAGGAGCAGCATCCTCAGATTCCCCAGATTCTTGATTTTGTCACCCAGGAGTGTGAACGGCAAAACCTGCTTGCCGAATCCGCAGCCGATGACCGGAAGAAAGACTGGCAGGAGCTGAATACTGCATTCCGGAAGGTGCTTGGCTATGCGTGATGGGAGCAGGGGAGTGCCTTCGCAAAACGGGAAGGCACTCCATACGTTGCTGTCGCGAATCAATTCGTCGTCGGAACGAACGCGGAAGGCGCGGGTTCCACACCCTGCTTCCACTGGATTGCGTTGATGAGGAAGAAGGTGACGGTGCCGACCGCGCAACCGAAGACCACCGGCAGGATTCCCAGGTAGAACCCGCCTCCGGAAAGGATTTGCCAGAAGATGACGGCAATCGTGCCGGTCACAATCGAGACAGCGCCTGAGGCCTTGGTCGCCCGGGGAACAATCAGTCCGAGGCCGTAGGCGGCGAACGGGCCGGCGCACCGGATCGCGAAGGCGAAGGTGTTCATCGTCACGATGTTGACGCCCAGGAAGGAAATGGACATGGCGACCAGACAGAAGACCGCGTTGCAGATCCGTGTCATGAGGATTTCTTGCTTGTCGGTCCGCTGTTTCGGACTATAGACGTTGACGATGTCGTTGATGAACATGGTCGACATGCAAAGCAGGTTGCTGTCCGCGCTGCTCATTGTCGCGCTGATGATGGCGGCTGACACCAGGCCGGTAATGAAGCCGGGTGCGTACTTGCTGGTAATCGCCATCATCGCCGTGTTGCCAGCGACACCAGGAAGCTCGTCCTTCAGCGCCAGGGCGGCAAGCCCAAGCAAGGTTGGGAAAACCGCCATCAGCGCCATGAGTACGCCGGAGAGCAGGGACGCCCGCATGGCGGTCTTCTCGTCCTTGGCGCTCTCGAAACGGCTGACCATCTCTGGTCCGGAGAGGAAGGTGCAGAAATAGTTGAAGATATAGCCGAGAATCGGGACCCAGCCGATTTTGACAAGGGAAAGCTGTTCGCCGGGAAGTTTTGCGCTGAGGGCGCTCCATCCACCTGCCGCATGGAGCACGAATGGCGTGGCAACCGCAAGCCCGACCAGGATGATGAGGAACTGGAGCAGGTCCGAGATCTGGTCTGCGATCATGCCGCCGAGGGTGGTGTAGCAGATGACGACAAGCCCGGCAATCAACAGGCAGACATTCAGAGGGATGCCGGTCAGAGTGGTGATGACGGCGCCGCTGGCGGCAATCTGGCTGCTGGTCAGACAGAACAGGGCGAGGATGTTGAGCACGGCGGTAAAGGTCCCGCTTGCCTTGCCAAACCTCCGTTCGACGACTTCGGGAATCGTGATGGCGAGAGTCTTGCGGATGCGAGGGGCGAAATAGGCAAGAGGAATCATGGCGATTGAGGCGGTAAGCACATACCAGATAGCGCTCATGCCCCAGGCTCCGAATGCCTTGCCGGCGAGACCCGTGGTGGAACCTCCACCGATATTGTTGGCCGAAAGGGAGAACGCCACCAAGAACAGGCCCATGCGGCGGCCAGCGACCATGTAGTCTTCACTGGTCTTGATTTTCAGTTTCGCGACGACATAGCCGATGATCATCATGCCTATCAGGTACGCGACTACGATGATGAGCGGTCCTACTTGCATTGCCATACAAACCTCCTTGAATGTACGGTATTGCTGTTTGTGTAACAATGTTGTTACATAGGTAGTGTACTGGCATTCCGATGTTTGTCGAGGAAAAACGCAGCAAACCGGAGATGTGTTTGGATGAGAAAGAAAAGAGAGTCCGACTATTTAGTATTTGTCAAAAGCTGTCAATCCCTAAATCATGACGGCTGATTCTTAATGAATGGCTCCTTCTCTAGCTCACGGAGGCGGCCCGAATCTTCTTGAGCGGATCCATAGGAGGGGAAGCTCTCTTTCACATCTTCTGCTCGCAGTCCAGGAAGGAAAGCTGGTACAACAATCTCGGTGGCGAGGACAGCCTTTTGGCCGATGCCATAATGAATCGATCGGCTCTCTTATGGTTCGTATAAAAGCGTGATCGAGAGCGTCAATCCTAAAAGGCATCTCCATACGGGAAGTCTATGGATTGGATTCAACGCTTGCTAAGAAACAGCCAATTGCCACAATCATTTTCTGCGGCTTCCTCGCTCAGGGGAAACGTGGGCGCTTCCTAATTCGTCGGACTAATGCTTTCCTGTTTGCACGATAGGCATTTCCGGCACACCAGAAAATTCTTATGCGGAGAGTACAGATAATCGCCTCATTTTCTTGTGAATGAGTACATTGTTTTCCCATGGCAGATTATTGATAATCGAAAAAGGGGTTCACATGAAAAGGCTCTTGATTCCATATGGGAAAACCACATTGTCATTGCAACTTGAAGATAGCCGTTTGCATGGTGTTTTGGTTCCCAAACTGCACGACTATGTGCCTGACAAAAGCCAGGAACAGCTGGTTGACAATGCGTTGGCTAATCCCATCGGCAGTCCACGACTTTCCGAACTTTCCAAGGGAAAACGCAATGTCGTCTTGATTGCGAGTGACCATACCCGTCCGGTTCCAAGCAAAATCATTGTTCCAAGAATGCTCGCCGAAATCCGCAAGGGAAATCCAGATGCAAGAATCACCATCCTGATTGCCACCGGCTGCCATCGTGGCACGACAAAACAAGAGATTGAGGAAAAATTCGGCACTTTCATCGCTCGGCATGAGCACATAATTGTTCACGACTGTGATTCCTCATCAATGGCCCATGTCGGTGTACTTCCCAGTGGTGGAGACTTGCTGGTCAACCGGATTGTTGTGGATGCCGACTTGGTCTGCAGTGAAGGTTTTATCGAACCGCATTTCTTTGCCGGTTTCTCGGGAGGACGGAAAAGCGTGCTTCCCGGTATAGCGAGCCGGAAAAGCGTTCTGGCCAACCATTGCAGCGAATTTATCGCTGATGAGCATGCGCGTACGGGAGTACTTGATGGAAACCCTATTCACAAAGATATGGTTTGGGCTGCGCGCAAAGCCAAACTTGCATTTATCTGCAATGTGGTGTTGGATGCCAAGAAAGAAATCATCTATGCCGTTGCCGGAGATATGGAGGAAGCCCATTTGCGTGGATGCGCATTTCTTTCTTCACTTTGCAAAGTATCGGCAAAACCAGCTGATATCGTGATTTCCAGCAATGGTGGGTATCCATTGGATCAAAATATCTATCAGGCGGTAAAGGGCATGACAGCCGCAGAGGCTACGGTACGTCGCGGTGGCGTCATCATCATGGTGGCACAGTCACAGGATGGACACGGAGGGGAGCATTTCTTTCACCAGTTGGGCGATGAACGTGATATCGATAAGACATTGAAGCTTTTTTTATCCAGAGGAAGAAACGAAACGCTACCAGACCAGTGGCAGGCACAGATTTTTATTCGTATTCTCCAAAAAGCGTCAGTCATCTATGTGTCCGATGCTCCCGATGCGATGGTAAAGGCCCTTCATATGGTTCCCTGTCATTCGCTTGAAACTGCCATGGCGGAGGCACAACGCATTCTCGGCAACCCCAAAGCCTCCGTTACGGTGATTCCTGATGGGGTTTCCGTTATTGTCCTTCCGGAATAACAACTTGCTCGGTTTGGTGGGCCTGGTTCATGCGCGCATATACACAGATAAGAATAAGAAGGAAACGATCGTTGTCTCGATGGAGTGGGTTTATTCCAAGTATTTTTCGTATTTGCCCGATGCGGAATACCACTGTGTTCCGATGAACGGAAAGGGCTTCTGCGGCTTGAAGGATATCCATGTTAGAATTGACGAGCGCCTCCGCAGTCGAAAGAAGCAACGGGTTTTCCCTTAAAAATTGCGTCTTCGCTCCGAGAAAATGGTGCAAGGTGTGCTCTGAAATTGACTGAAGCATATGTTCGACGGGGTAGTCCAAAGCGAAACACACAGGATTCTCCGAATTTGCATGTTCCATTGCAATGCGCGCAGAATATATTGCAGTACCATATTCTCCTAAGGAGTGAACGATTAATCCAACCCCGATAAAGATGGAGATGTTGTATCGTTTTTCTAAGTGTTTCTTGAGGGAGACAAGACGTTCTTTCCAATCTTCCCGCCGATAAGTGGAGAGTTCAAAATGAGGACAATAGACAAGCCACTTGGCTCCGTATTCTCCATGGATATCTTGTGCGTCACTATATCTGCCGAGGAGCAAATTGAGTTGTTGTGGTGTAATAGTGCTTTCTCCATTTTCCCACGCTAAAAGGCAGACGAGCCGGGAGGAAGTGAGGTCTAAACCGAGTTTGGTTGCGAGCAATGATGTATACGTAGCATCACTTTGCGTACGGCAGTTGAATAACTGGTAAATGAAAAGATTCTGAATGCTTCGCTCGTTCGGAATGGGAATGTCAGAGGTTTGAGCCTTCCGAGAGTACAGTTGATAGAGTGTGTCGATCATCCGTGCCGGGGTGAAACTGTCCGGGAATACGCCTTCGGGAAAAAAGACGAACAACTGGTACTGCCCATTATACGGAAGACCAATTTTCAGCCACAATTCCTCATGAATATGAACTCCTGTGACTTCTTTTATACCAGAAAAAGTTGTAGCCGATTCAAACAAATGGAAATCTCCTTTAAAATCGCTGACACAATGCCCTTCTCTTGAAACCACAAATAGGGAAGCATTTGGAAATGTGGCACACAACAGCTGATAGAATTCAATTGGATTTTGGTTTGACTGCATAAAGCTTTGCTGCCTTTCTGATTTTTCGGATCAAGTCTTGGTGTTCAAACGCTGAGTACAGTGGACGCACGCTATCCTTCCATTTCTCAATCTCTTCTTTTGTCAGATAGACGGGAATGAGTCCCTTTCCTTTGATGAGTGTGTCTAGACATTGCTTGTTATAGGAATCCTGCATTTGATAGATCCATTCAGTAGTTTTTCGCATCGCATGCACAATGAGTTTACGTTGGACTTCTGAAAGTTTTTCCCAAATAGTTCGAGAGATAAAGCAACCCTCGGTACTAAAATTGTAGTTGAGTACAGTGATATATTGCTGGTAATTTGCAAAACCCATCTCCAAAATGTTGTTTGCTGGGTTTTCCTGCCCATCAATCAGCCCGGTTTCGAACGCTTTGGCAATAGCGTTATAATTCATCTTGATGGGAATGGCGCCAATCATCTTACAATAGGTTTCCATTGTGTTGTTGAACATGATGCGGAAACGAAGACCTGCAAGGTCGGATGGGACATGGATCGGTTTCCCATTGGTAGTGATGTATCGCCAACCCATCGACCAGATAGCAAGACATTTTGCCCCAACACCAGTTAAAGATTCTTCGATGTCCGGAAGAACAACCCGTTCGAGTACATCTTGGGCTTGCTCATACGAATCAAAGAGGAATGGAAGTTCCATGACGGCTGATCGTCCTGCGGTGGCTTCGTTCATCACACTCGTAGAACAAATTACGAAATCAAGAGCTCCTTGGCAAAGCATGTTGAATACCATAGAGTTGTCTCCTGACGTAGAAAGAGTGTGAATGTCTAATACGATATTTCCTTGGCTTTCCTTTTCCACGATTTGGGCAAACCGTTCCATTCCTTGGTGAAGCACACTATGGGGTTGAATCATGATACCCACATGCAGGTTTAATTTCTGGCTTCGATAGAGCGCATAAGAACGAAGATTGAGCCTATCGGTATCCTTATGGACGGGGTCCATCCCAAGCCGTTCTTTGAGATGAGCATACCGCATGAGAAGGGTATTCCGGTGGAGGTGCAGGTCGTTGGCGCAAAAGGTGAGGTTTGTGTCATTTTTGGAAAGAGCAGTTATTGTTTCCAAGAGCAACGGATACCGATCGACAACAGCGTTGATATGTTGAAAGGCATTGTCAAGAAAATGTTTGGGGAGCAATGAGTTGAGGTATTCGTAAATATAGCAATCCAGGAACAATACTTCTTGGTCATGGTTATGGAGGTATCGATACTGGTTTTGAAGGAAGGCCGCCTCCTCGTAACTGTTTTTCATGCCATCCACACGCGGATAGAACGTCCCAGCAGTTGCCTGAACGGAGAAACCGAATTGACTCTGGCAAGCTATGCGGAATGCGTGGACGAAATCGGAAATTTCCTTGTGAATTTCCGCTTCTTTCGTGGTTCTCGTTGCTTTAAAGACCAAGTAGTGCTCGCTGTTGAGGGGGCCGTAAATATCTTGGGTGTTCTGGAATCCAGAATCGTTGATTATTCTGGAGAAATTCTGTTCAAACCACGAAATTTCCAACTTGGCACTAAGCGGTTTTGGATCGAGGTGGAATAGTATCGCACATCGAGAAATGTCTGGCCGATAAGAAAGATCCGAGAGGAATCCGAGAATTTCTGTAGTTGGTTTGGAACTGTTTGCAAGCTGATTGGTCAACATTGTTCGCATGTTGAGTTGGGCATTTTCGGCTTGTACTATCCCATTATTACCGACAGTAAGGACGATAATTTGAGAGATAAACGTTCGAAAAAGTTCAGCATGAGTACCAAAAACGACTACTCGGCATACGTCTTCTCCGAGGACGCGGCAGCAAAAGAGATCTGCACCGAAGGAAGAGGCAAGCTGTTGATCCTGCTTGCAGACAAGAATCATACTGTCCAGTTTTTCCTTAAGTGTAGGCGTCGTGGTTCCGAGGACCAACCAATCCATACTGAGAATGGCGACCGGATTTGTCAGTGCCATCTGGATGGAAGAGAGGATGGATTGGACTTGTTCAGGTCTGAGATACACAAATTAATCCTTTGGTTTAGTGCTTTTATCCTAAAACGAGGAAGAGAAAAACACAAGAAAATATCCCAAGAAAAAGAAAGATTTTGGTGATTAGTGTGCAGTACATACAAAAAAGCCTGTATTTTGTAGGAAATATGACCAATTTTGCAAAAAATCAACTGATTGAAAAAAACAAAAGCAACTAATTTTGAAATTATTTCGCATAGTTATGTGCTATAAAACCAATTATTCCGTGAAAATCTTGAGTAATTACAGGGGTTTTAGGAACTTTTTCAGATGGTAAACTAAAAATACAAAGATTGGAGGTTAAAAATGAAGAAGAACTCATTGTTTTGTCTGATCGCAATGGTTGCATGTTGTTTTGTGGGATGTTCCAAGCAATCGAACAGCACGACCCAATCAGTGGCTACGCCAAGCGCTCAGGAGGCAAACGCAACGGCGGCCGCCACCAGCTCGTCGGAAGTTGATTACACCAAAGGGCCGAAAATTACCATTAAAATCGCCCATGTCAGTCAGGCCGGAGTGCCCATTGATGTTGCCTCGAACGAGATTGGCAAGATTCTGGAGGAGAAGACTGGCGGTCGAATTACAGCAAAAGTGTTCCCAAATTCTGTACTGGGAAACAATACTGAGTTGATGGAGCAGTTGCAGGCGGGTACTTTGGAGATGGCGATTTCTTCTGTTGCATTCCTCGGCTCTTTTACCAATTCAACAAAACTTCTGGATTTACCGTACTTGTTCAAGAATAACGCAGCAGCCGAAGAGATTCTCGATGGACCTGTCGGCCAGCACATTTTTAGCGAATTGGAGAGCTCTGGATTCCATGGCCTGGCATGGCTTTCCACTGGGTGGAGACATTTGACCGCAAACAAGGAGATTCACAAGCCTGAGGATATGAAAGGCCTGAAAATCCGTGTGATGGAAAACCAGATGCATATCGACCACTTTAATGCGCTTGGCGCTTCTGCTATTCCTATGGCGTTCTCTGAACTTTACACGGCATTGCAGAATGGAACAATGGACGCTGAGGAGAACCCCTTCGCGAACATCAATGGTAGCCGCCTGTATGAAGTTCAAAAGTACATCATCAAGACCGGCCATATCTATGATACGAGCCCGTTGCTTGCTTCGAGCTCGTGGTGGAATACGCTCTCGGCTTCTGACCAAGATTTGATTCAGGGAGTAGTTACCGAAGCTTTGGCAAAAGAGCGAGAGCTTTCGTACTCTAACGAGGCAGAACTTGAGGAGAAGATCGGGCACAACGGGAGCAACGTGGTCATCACATTGAGTGATGCAGAGCGAGATGCGTTTAAGAAGGCTGCCCAGCCTGTGTATGACAAATATGGTCCGCAAATAGGCGAAGACCAGCTGAAACTTGTAGAAGAAGTTAATGCCAAGCATTGAGAAACAAGAGACGGGTTCTTGTCGGAAGACGAGAACCCGTGATTTCGAGGGCAGTTCCATGAATAAACACGCATTTTACAATAATATCGAGCGTTGGGTGTGCATCGTGTTGTTGATTCTAATGATTGCTATCAGCTTCCTAACGATTATCACCCGGTTTGTTTTCGATTTCACGCTTTCCTGGGCTGAGCAATTAGTCCGGTTCTTCTTGGTATGGATTTCCTTCGCGGGAATTAGTTGGGCGGGATCGACAGATGCCCATATGAGGGTGACTGCTATTAGCCTAGCAACGAAAACACACCCCAAAGTGTTCGGTACGATTTACCTGATTGGAGATTTGGTGGCCGCCTGTTACGGGTTTTTCCTTTCCTACCGGATTGCCAAGTTCATGATTATGGTCATGAAGCAAGGGCAGGTTCTTTCTGCTATTCCTTGGATTCCCAAATGGTTGATGTATCTAGCTGGAGTCCTTGGTATGGCTGGAATGGGGATTAGGATCCTTCAACGTAGATATTACATGTGGAAGCAACCGGCTGATGTTGCTCAGGGGGTATCCAAATGACGGGTGTGATGCTTATTGTCTTATTCGCTTTGCTCGTGTTGACAGTACCAATCACGGTCTGCCTTGGAACGGCTTGTATTGCGGCTTTTACCGCATCTGGCATGGGAAGCAACATGATTGCCATGCTTGCCCAATCGACAGTCACAAGCATCGACTCTTTTTCATTATTGGCCATTCCATTTTTTATGCTGGTCGGTACTCTGATGGAAAAGACCGGCATTGCGCAAAAACTGGTCGATGTTGCGAACATGATTACCGGTTCGCGCCCTGGCGGACTCGCCAGCGCAGCGATTGTCGCATCCATGTTTTTTGCAGCTATTTCCGGCTCAGGCCCTGCAACAGCAGCCGCCATTGGGGGTATTCTCCTTGGAGCCATGAAGAGCCAGGGATATAGCCGTGGGTATGGCGGGGCTATTATCGCAGCAGGAAGCACAATCGGGCCTGTCATTCCTCCATCTATTCCCATGATCATGTATGGCACAACGGTAGGGGTCTCTGTCTCATACTTGTTTATCGGTGGCATTATTCCTGGTATCTTGATGGGCTTGTCCCTGATTTTGTGGAACAAACATGCCTCTGCCCGGTATGGTTACCATGGGGCAGAAAACCAGTTTAAGTCTAGGCAAGAGAAGATTCGTGTCCTTATTAGAGCAATTCCTGCTATATTGATGCCGATTATCATCTTGGGTGGAATCTATTCGGGAATTTTTACACCGACCGAGTCTTCTGTCGTTGGTGTCGTATATGCTCTTGTCGTCAGCATCTTCCTGTATCATTCGTTGACTTGGAAAGATTTCAAGCAGGCACTGTTTGATGCTGCGATTACCAGCGCGACGGTCATGGTCCTGTTTGGGGCAGCCAACACTTTTGGTCGCATCCTGACCATGAATGATGTTCCGAACAAGGTTACCGCTGCGATGTTGTCGGTGACAAACAGCAAGTTCCTTATCATGATGATGATCAATCTCGCTCTCCTCGTCATTGGTATGTTCCTTGATACGATAAGTTCCATCGTACTGTTCGCCCCGATTTTCGCTCCAATTGCTACCGCTATCGGATATGATCCTCTCCACTTTGGCATCATCATGTGTGTGAACCTGTGCATCGGCATGATTACTCCACCCATGGGTGGCAACCTGTTTGTCGCTCAACGTGTCGCCGGCGCGACCTTTGAGGAAGTGTTTAAGGACGTGTTGCCCATGATTATCACGTTGATTGTTGTTTTGCTGATTCTCATTATCTTCCCAGACATCACTCTCTGTCTGCCAAAGTTGATGGGTTATAAAGGCATGGCGTGACAAAGGAGGTTGGTCATGTATAAAAGTGTGGAATTAAAAGTCGGAGAAATGTTACTCCGAGGCGTTGTACGTACCCCGGAAGGGGAAGGGCCGTTTCCCACCGTCATTTTCTATCATGGGTTTTCTGTTGACCATATCGGCATGATGCGTCTTCATGAATTGTTTGCTCGCCGATGTGTCAAAGAAGGCTTTGCATGTGTACGTTTTGACTTCTATGGTGTCGGGGAAAGTGATGGCGATTTTGAGGAAATGCGATATGCCGATGAAGTGGAAGAGGCAAAGGCAATTTACTATTGGACCGAAAAGCAGTCTTTCGCAAAACGTGATAAGATTTTTCTTTCCGGACATAGCTTGGGAGGTGCGATTGCGTCTAATGTCGCACCCGTCGTGCAGCCCGCGGGGCTGATACTATGGGCTCCTGGCAATACAGCCTACTATGATATCAGCAATCGGACGCATGCCATTCCCGGTCACTACGAAAAGGTCTATGATGTTGGTGGATTGTATGTTGCAGGAGAGTTTTTGAAGCAGATACGCCAGATTGACATTGTTGCAGAAGCTCGAGGGTACAAGGGGAATGTATTGCTGGTACATGGAGAATGCGATGAGAAGGTTCCGGTGGCTTCTATAGGACCCTACCTTGACATGTACGGTGACAAGGCAGAGCTATATATCGTCGCTGGATCCAACCATCAGTTCAGTAGCGTGAAATGGAAGACAGAGGTTTATGATGTAACGATGAGGTATCTTCACAAACATCTGTCTTGAATCATTTGATGTGTTGTTGCGGCCAAAAGTAAATGTTGCTAATAGCCGCAACAGATAAGGGAAATTGTTTACATGAAAGAATCCATCCATGCCTATTTCCAGCTGGGGACAATCCTTTGGATGAGCTATCCGAACCGTCCGGTCCTTGACGCGGTGAAGGCCATCGCCCGCGACCCGTTCTTTGACGCGATCGAGATCACGCAGAACAAAGACGACGGAAGCAGGGCGGAGGAGAAGAAGCTGCTCGACCAGAGCCATCTGAGAGTCTGCTATGGAGCGCAACCGAGATTGCTCGGCCCGAGGCTCAACCCGAACGCCGTCGACGAGGAGGAGCGGAAGAAGGCGGAGAAGACCTTGCTTGAGGCCATCGACGAGGCGGCGTATTTCGGAGCGAAGGGGATCGCGTTTCTTGCCGGCAAATGGGAGGAAGAGACCAAGGATATCGCGTATCGCCAGCTTCTCAAGACCACCAGCAACCTGTGCGCCTACGCTGCCACGAAGGGGATGCATGTCGAGCTCGAGGTGTTCGACTACGACGTGGACAAGGCGGCCCTCATCGGTCCGGCTCCACTCGCCGCCCGATTCGCGGCGGACGTGAGGACGAGGCATTCCAACTTCGGCCTTTTGGTCGATCTTTCGCACTTTCCGATCACCCATGAGGACAGCCACCAGGTGATCGGCACATGCAGGCCGTACATCACCCATTTCCACATCGGCAACGCCGTGGCGGAAAAGGGGGCCGAAGGGTATGGGGACCTGCACCAGCGTTTCGGATTCCCTGGCGGCGCGAACGACACGGACCAGCTTTTGGATTTCTTCCGCGAGCTGAAGCGGAACGGTTTCCTCGACAAGGAGCGGCCGTATGTGCTCTCCTTCGAGGTGAAGCCATGGAAGGATGAGGACGAGGACATCGTCGTCGCGAATACCAAGCGGGTCATCAACCGCGCTTGGGCGTTGCTTGAAGACT